>JAQBPE010000186.1 GCA_028287685.1 Cyanobacteria bacterium RYN_339
GCGTAGGCCGCTTCCGCTTCTGCCAGCGCGCCGCGCAGCCTGCCGAGCTCGCCCCGCGCCCACTGCCAGGCCGCGCGCTCGCGAGTCGGGGGCGGGAACCCCTCCAGCAAGCGGGCTAGCCGCTCCACCGCCCCGCGCTCTACCAGCTCCAGCGCGACCGGCACCAGCAGGCGCAGCGCCTCCGCCGGCGCCCCGGCTTCCAGGTAGGCCGAGAGCGCGTCGACCGGCGCCTCTGCCTCCAGCGTGGCGGCGCGCGTGAGGGCGGCGTCGTCCGAGGCGGCCGGCCCACCCAACAGCTCGCGCAGCAGCGGATGCAACACCCGGCGGCCGGCGGTATCCCGTGCCAGTAGCACGTCTCCGGCATCGAGGGCGAGCGCGGCCTGTTCGCGCGGCAGGGCCGCGAGCGACCCCGGCTCCAGATCGGGCAGCGCGGCCAGTTGGGCCAGCGCGGCGCGGCGAGGGGCTGGCACGAGGTCCAGCCAGCTCTCGCGCAGGAAGGTCTGCACGGCGCCAGGGTCCCAGGCGCCCGCGCGGGCAGCCCAGGCCACCGCGGCCATCCAGCCGGCGGCCTGGGCGTGCACCTGGCCGCCCGGCTCGGCGATCGCCGCGTCCAGGGTCCAGTCCTGGCCTTCCAGCTCCACCAGGCCGCCGGAAAGCCGCAGCGGTGCAAGCCGCAAGGCGGGCTTTGCGCGGGAAACCAGCACCAGCTGGCCCTCCGGCGGGAAGAAGTCCACCAGGTGCTCCAGCCATTCCAACGCGCTGGGCGACCCCGCCAGCGCCTCCAGGCCGTCGATCACCAGGAGCGCCCCCGTAGGCGCCAGCGCCTCCAGCTCGTTTGCCACCAGCCCGGCGGCGTGGCGCAGCAGCCGTGCAGGGTCCGGCTCGCCACGCAGCAGGCGGGCTGCATGGTCGGAGAAGCCGGGCAGGGCGATCGCCAACGCCTGGCAGCAGGCCTCCACCAGGTCCGCCAGCTCCGCCAGCGGCCCGGAGAGCGTGACCCAGGCGACGGGGCCGGGGAAGCTCGCGGCGTAGGCCGCCGCCAAGGAGCTCTTGCCGCAGCCGGGGGGGCCCTGCAGCAGGCTGACCAACCGCTCCGGCGCCCGGCCCGCGGCCAGGCGCGCCAGCAACTCCGCGCGCGGCCAGAGCGGCTCGGGCGGTGCGGGGGGCCTCAGGTGGCGGCGGGGGAGCGTCAGACCTCGAGCCCCACCAGGGCTACGTAAGGCGCCACTTCGCCGGCCTGGAGGTAGAGAGCATCCGGGTCGTGCTGGCTCATGCGTCCCAGCATACCAGATGAGGGGCTCTAGGGCTCGTGCGACAGCGCCTCGCAGGCCAGCACCAGCTCCGTCGGGATCAATCGCCCGTCGTGGTCGGTGTCGTAGGTGGTGAAGCGCCCGGTGGCCTTGTCCGACGGGAACAGGTTCAACTTGGCCCATTCGTCGCGCTGCAAGGCGCCGTCACGGTTCTGGTCGCCACGGGCGAGCAACTTGGCCGCGCACGTGTCGTTGGCCCCGCCGCCGCCGGCCGGCTGTTCCAGCAGCGTCACGGCGGCACCGCCCACGATGGTGATCGCGACGGCTGCCAGGATCAAGCGGCGCAGGACCTTGTCGTTCATGCGCAGCAGCATAACAGAACCGGGGGTATAGGAAAGTCGGGAGGACGGCCGCTTGCTAACACCAATCCACCGCTGGGTCCTGCCGACGCTGGCCCTCGCGCTCGTGGCCTGCACGACGCCCCCCGCGACCACGGTGGCCCGCCGGCCGTCCGAGGCGCCGTCCGCGCCCGCGAAAACCCCTCCGCCCGCGGTGGTCGCGATCGCCTCCGCCCGGCCGCCGCAAGCAGCGCCGCACACCCTGTCCGGGATCGTGCAGGCGCCCGTGGGGCTGGTCGCCGAGAAGGGCAACGGCGTCGTCAGCAACAACGGCGGCAGCATCCTGGGCAAGATGAAGCGGGGCCTGCTCGACGCGCCCGCGCAAGGGGTGGTCACCGGGGCCCGGGTGGCGGTGCTGGATGCCGCCGGCAAACCGGTGGCAGGCCCCGGCGGCCAGCCGCTCGTGGCAACCACGGACGACCAGGGCGCCTACGCCTTCGACCAGCCCCTGCCGGCGGACAACCTCGTGGTGAGCGTGGAGCTGGGCGTGGCGGTCGGGCAGCTGACGGCGATCGCCCCGGCCAGCACGAGCGAGCGCCGCGTGGACCTGGACGTGGTCTCCACCCTGACCACGGGCTACATCCTCGACCGCTACGTCAGCTCCCAGGCCGACCCCATCGGCACGCTCGACCGACTGCCGGCCGGCGTGGAGGCCGATACGCGCGCCAAGGCCGCCGCCGCCGTGGCCGGCGGCAAGGTCGCGTTGCCGGACGCGCTCACGCGGGTGCGGGTCGTGGCGGCGATCGACGCCCTGCGTAAGGCCGATCCCGCGCTCGACGCGCAGCTGGACACCGTTAAGCGCCTGCTCATCCCGGCCGGGCAGTCCGACCTGGGCGCCGGCCTGCTCGCCACCACCGTGGCGCTCGGCCGCGTCGAGGGCCTGGCCATGTTGCCCTCCGGCGAGCTGCTGCTGGCCACGGTGCGGGTGCCGGCGGGCGGCGCCACGACGAAGCAAGCGCGCCTCTGGCGCCTCGGTGCCGACGGCCGGTTGGCCGTGGCCATCGACGACCACAACCCCTACGTCAGCGCCACCGGTCCCGACGGGGCGCCCGCCTTCGGGGGCTTCGGCGTGGACGCGGCGGGCCGCACGCTGATCAATGCGGGCGGCCGCCTCGGGCGCATCGAGGCGGATGGCACCGTCACGCCGGTGGCCGAGCTGACCGGTGTCGTCAGCCAGGTGCGGGTGGACGCGCAGGGGCGGATCTGGACGATCAACGGGGCCTCCACCAACGGCCCGCAGACCATCCGCGTGACGAGCATCGCCGCCGCCGGCGCCAGCCCCCAGCCCCGGAAGGCCTTGCCGGGCGCGGCGGGCAACAGCGTGATCGTGCTGGCGGTCGACGGCCACGCCACGGTCTTCGACCCGGTCACCGGCAAGCGCAACAGCTACGATCCCGCTACCGACGCCTGGACCAGCGCCGCATACGTCGCCGACCCGGGCGGCTGGACCGTGGACGCGGCGGGCAACGCCTTCATCATCAACGCGAGTACGCGCGCGGTCTCGGCGGTCCAGCCCGACGGCAGCGCGCGGCGGCTGGTGGACGCGTTGCCGCCGGAGGTGCAGCTGTCGCCGTACGGCAACACGATCGACCTCGCGGACCTCGAGTTGAGCAACATCGCGGTGTGCGCGGCGCCCGACGGGTCGGCCTACATGGTGGACTACCAGGGCCGCGTCTACCACCTGGTGGGGGGCAAGGCCACGCTGGTGGCCGGCGTGGCGGCCGCGGCGATCGCCACCGGCGACGCCAACGCGATCTCGCTGGAGCAGCCGTCGGCGCTGGCGGCGTTGCCCAACGGCGACATGCTGGTGGCGGACGCCCGCCGCAAGCAGATCCTGCGCGTGACGCCCGACCACCGGATCGCGGTCTACGGCGGCAGCGGGCAGGACGGCATGGCCGCGGAAGGGCAGGCGATCGCCGCCGCGCCCCTGTCCGGGGTGCAGCGCATGCTCGCCGGCAGCAACGGGGACCTCTACGTGCTGCAACAGAGCTTGATCTCGTTGGCAGCGCCGGCCGCCGGCGGCCAGCCCGGCTTCGGCTTCAGCAAGCTGCAACTGCTGCGGCTGGGGGCGGACGGCGTGGTCCACATCGCCACCCACAGCGACACCGCGTTCCCGTCGATGAACGCCTTCGTGTTGGCCGGCGACGTGCCCTACTTCTGTTCCCCGCTCACCTCCGTCCAGCGCGTGACGAGCCAGGGGCTGGAGCCGGTCGACCTGGGCACGTACGGCCTGGGCGGCGCGGCGGGCGGGACCGGAGCCGGCCTGGTGGCCGGCGACGCCAAGGGCACGCTCTGGCTGGCTCTGGAGCCCAAGACGCTGTTGCGCTGCGTGCCGCCCGCCAAACCCGAGGTCGTCTCGACGGACGCCCGCGTGGCCGCCCTGATCGACGCCACCACCCACGATCTCGGCCGTGGGGTGGTGGATGCGCAGGGGCGGCTCTGCTTCGCGGACGCCGTCAAGGGCTGCGTCTGGCGCCTGGACCCCAAGACCACCAGCTTCACCTGTATTGCCGGCCAGGGCGGTCCGATCTTCGCGGGCACGACGCCGGATGATTCGCTGAGCAGCCCCAAGGACCTCGCCTTCGCGCCGGACGGCGCGCTGCTGGTGCTCGACGGCGGCAGCAAGCAGCTGAAGCGGATCCCGCCGGACAAGCTTTAGACCTCCAGGCCCGCCAACGCTTCGTTGAGCGCCACCTCGCGGGCGCGGCGGGCGATCGCCTCGTAGACCTCGCCCAGCTTGGTGATGGGGTCTGCCGGCGAGCGCCAGAACGGCGGCCGGCCCAGGCGCTTGGCCGTGCCGCCCGGGATCTGGGGCGGCGCGATCGTGACGTGCACGCCCTCCAGCTCCTCGCCGGCCTGCCAGAAGCGGAACGGCTCCAACGAGCCCGCGTCGATCGCCTCGATGAACATCGGGCCGGCCGCGGCCTCCGCCGCGCGCTGTTGGCGCATCATCTTGATCAGCGCGTCACGGTCGCGGCCGCGCAGCTGGAAGATCAGGAACGGGTCCTTGTCGAAGGCGTCTGCCATCGTGAAGTACACCGCGGCGATGTGCTTGCAGGGGATGGCCCAGTCGGGGCACGAGCAATGGGCCTGGATGTCTTCCTTGCGCACGGGGAAGAGCGGCGCGTAGGCGCAGTCGAAGGCCTCTTCCACGTCGAGCGGCATGTCGCCCGCGAGCAGCTGGGCCGTGAACAGGGCCTGGCAGCTCATGATGTCCACGACCAGGTCCCAATCCGGGTCCAGCAGCGGCTTCAGGCCGATCGTGACGTCGTAGGGCTGGGTGCGCGTGCCCTGGACGCGCGCCTTGATCTTGCCGGTCTCCACCGTGAAGTTGCTGACGCGGCCCTCGTCGGCGTACATCCGGCCGTTCGTCAGGCGGTTCTTCCAGCCGAAGCTGTGCAGCACGCCCAGCCAGCGGTCCGCCCACCAGTTGCCCTCGTGGCGCAGGCGGTCCCCGTCGCGGTTGGCGTGCGCGATCTCCGCGTCTTCCCGCCCGGGCGGGCGTACGCGGCGGATGCTGCGGCCGCCCTGCTGCTGCTGCTGTTGGTTGTTGTTGTTCCGGTTGCGGCCCTGGTTGCCCCAGCCGTTGTTGTTGTTGTTATTTTGGGGGCGCTGGTTGCGCGGCTGCTGCTGTTGCTGCGGCTGCTGCGGCTCTTGCGGGCCACGCGGCGTCGGGCCGTTGCCGCCGCCCTTGCCGCGCTTGCGGTTGCGGGCCCGCCGGTTGCGGTCCGCGTCGCCGGCCGCGCCGCCGTCGCCCGCAGGCGCAGCGGGGGACGCCATCACGGGCGCGTCGTCAGGCCGCGGTTGGCCGGGCTTTCGAGGATGCATTCGGTTTGTCGCCTCGTATCGGGGTTATTCGACCGCGAGCGCTTCGTCGCGCAGCGCCAGGATGTCACGCAGCTGATCCGTGCTGAGCTCCGTCAGCCAGCCTTCGCCTTCGCCCACGACCAGCGAGCTGAGGGTTTTCTTGTCTTCCAGCATCTGGTCGATCTTCTCTTCCAGCGTGCCCAGGCACAGGAACTTGTGCACCATCACGTTGCGCGTCTGGCCGATGCGGAAGGCGCGGTCGGTGGCCTGGTTCTCGACGGCGGGGTTCCACCAGCGGTCGTAGTGGAAGACGTGGTTGGCGCGGGTTAGGTTCAAGCCCACGCCGCCGGCCTTGAGGCTGAGGATCAGCACGGGCGCCGCGTCCTTGGCGTCCTGGAACTCGCGCACCATCTTCTCGCGATCGCTGGCGCTGACGCTGCCGTAAAGGAACGGGATCGGGCGGCCCAGCACCTTGGAGAGGTGCGTTTGGAGCAGCTTGCCCATCTCCGCGAACTGCGTGAAGACCAGGGCGCGGTCGCCCACTTCCTGGAGCTCTTCCAGCATCTCCGTCAGGCGTGTCAGCTTGCCGCTGCGGCCGGGCAACTCGGAGCCGTCCCCCATGAACAGCGCCGGGTGGTCCGTGATCTGCTTGAGCTTGGTGAGCGAAGCCAGCACCTGCATGCGGCGTTGGCCGCCGGCCGCGGAGTCGACCTTGCTGACGACCTCGCGCACGATCGCGGAGTACAGCGTGGCCTGCTCCTTGGTGAGCGGGCAGTAGACTTTCTGCTCGTTCTTCTCCGGCAGGTCCTGGATGATGGTGGGGTCCGTCTTCAGGCGGCGCAGCAGGAACGGCATCACGAACTGGCGCAGCTTGGCGCTCGCGTACTCGTCCTTGAAGCGCTCGATCGGCACGCCGAACTGGTTGGCGAACTGCTTGGACGAGCCCAGGTAGCCCGGGTTCAGCACGTCCATGATGCTCCAGAGGTCGGACAGGTGGTTCTCCACCGGCGTGCCCGTGAGGGCCACGCGCCAGTCCGCGCTCATCTTGCGCGCCGACTGCGCTTGCTTGCTGGTGTGGTTCTTGATGTTCTGCGCCTCGTCGAAGATCAGGCCGGTCCAGGCCGTCTGGGCCAGGTCCACCTCGTCGCGGAAGAGCAGGGTGTAGGTGGTGATGACCAGATCATGGCCCGCGATCGCCCGCACCAGGCCCACGCCCTTGGAGCGGTTGGCGCCGTGGTGGATGTAGACCTTGAGGTCCGGCGCGAAGGAGCGCGCCTCGCGCAGCCAGTTGCCCACCAGCGAGGTGGGGCAGACCAGCAGCCAGGGCTGCGGCGCGTCGGCGGCGAAGCGCGAGGCAGGCACGCCCTGGGCCTCGCGGTCGGCCTTGGCCTTGAGCAGCAAGGCCAGCACCTGGATCGTCTTGCCCAGGCCCATGTCGTCGGCCAGGCAGGCGCCCATGCCCCACTTGCGCATCGAGGCAAGCCAGCCGTAGCCGCGTTCCTGGTAGGGTCTCAGCACGCCCTTGAAGTTCTCGGGGGCGACCACGCCGGCCATCCAGTCGCCGGGGCCGAAGTTGCCCAGGAACTCGCCCAGGTCGCCTTCGGCCTGCACGCTCACGATCGAGAGGCCGCCGGCCTGGCCTTCCGGCACGGTGGCGAGCTTCATGGCCTCGAGCACGCTCATCTGGCCCTGGCGATCGGCGTTCTCGAAGAACTTCAGCGCGGACTGGATCTGCTCGGGGTCGAGCTCCACCCACTTGCCGCGGATCTTGAGCAGCGGCATCTTCATCTTCACGAGGCGCTCGAACTCTTCCTTGTCGATCGTCTCGTCGCCCAAGGCCAGGGACCAGTCGTAGTCCACCAGCGCGCGGTGGCCCATCTTGCCGGGCAGCGTGCCCATCGGGCCGGCCTCGCGCATGGTCACCTTCACGCCCAGGCGGCTGCGGTTCTGGCGCCACCAGGGCGGCATCAACACGCCATAGCCGGCTTCTTCGAGCTGGGGCGCGGCCTGACGCAAGAAGGTATAGGCTTCTTCGGTCTCCAGCTCCACGGCCTCCGGGTGCGAGCTCTTGAGGCCGCGCTGGATCGGCGGGAAGAGCTTGGCGGCGCGGCCCAGATCCTCCAGCAGCCGCTCTTGCGGGCGGTCGAAGCGGCGCGCCAGGAAGCCGGCTTCGGCGCCGGAGCCACGCCAGACTTGCTGGGCCGGGATGATCAGGCTGGGGTCGTCGGAGGCCTGCAAGGCGAACTCCAGGCGCCACAAGGCGCTGGCCGGCGCGCCTTCCGGCGGGCTCTCCAGGCGCAGGCAGGTGCGGAAGGGCGCCTCCGGCGGCGGCATCAAGGGCTGGGTCCAGGCGCCCAGGTGCTGGGCCAGCGTCACGACCTCCAGGGGCTCGAGCTCGAACGCATTGTCGCCCTGACGCATCAGGGCCTGGAACCAACGTTGGCCGGGCGAGATCTTGCCGTTGACACCCATCGAGCCCGCGCTGCTGGGCTGGCCGACGTCGGGGGCCCAACACCGCACGGCGGCGTCGGCCATGGCGTCCAGTGCGCCCAGCAAGAGCGCGCGCGCCTCGGACGGCGGCGACGTCAGCGAACGGCAGGCCGGGGGCATGGCCAGGGCCAGCGAGCCCAGCCGCTCGGCGTCGTGGCGATCGCTGGTGAGCACGCGCCAGTGCGCGCGCGGGGCATCGCCCGTGAGCGAGAGGGCCGGCACGATGCGCTCGCGGCCCATCAGCTCGAGGGCCAGCTGGCCGACCTTGGTCCAATAGCGCCAGTCGTCGCCCAGGCGGACGCCGGGCGAATCCGAGAAGGAGGTCAGGGTCAACAGCGCGTCCAGCGGCTCCAGCACCAGGCCCGTCAGGCCCCAGGGCGAGCTCTCCATGCGCCCCTGACCCGGATCCGGCCCGAAGCCGGTGTTGGGCGGCGCAAGCGGCTCGCCGCCCACGGACGGCAAGACAGCTGTGGC
>JAQBPE010000219.1 GCA_028287685.1 Cyanobacteria bacterium RYN_339
CAGCTGCCAGAAGCTCAGGCCATCGATTTCCGTCGGGTGCGCGATCACGTTCTGGAAGGCCACCAGCGACGGCGCGGCCGGGAAGGCACGCAGCACGCCCTGGGTAGCGTTCGCGTCGAACGCCATCGACAGCACCCACCAGACTGGGAAGATCGAGAAGAGCGACATGCCCATCAGGATCACGTGGGCGGCCACGTGTGGCAGCGGGCTCTTGCCCTTGGCCCTACGGGGCGGCGGCGCGGAGACGGCCTGCGGGACGACCTTGGTCAGCTCCTGGACGACGGGCGTCGTGACGAGCTTGGCATCCATCTACGCCTCCTCCAGCGTCTTGGTCAGGCGCATGTTGATTTGCGTCAGCGCTAGCAAGATGAAGAAGATCAGGATCGAGAAGGCCGACGCCACCCCGTACATCCCCATCGGGTCGATCAGCTTGTAGGCCTGCGTCACCAGGATCTCCGTCTTGCCGAACGGGTCGCCCTTGCTCACGAAGTAGATCACGTTGAAGTTGTTGAAGGTCCAGATGGCGCCCAGCGTGATGGCAGGGACCATGGTCGGGCGCAGCATCGGCACGGTGATGGTCCAGAACTGGCGCCAGGGCGTGGCGCCGTCCAGGCTGGCGGCCTCGTAGTAGTCCTTGGGGATCGACTGCAGGCCGCCGGACGCCACCATCATCATGAACGGGAAGCCGAGCCAGATGTTGGTCAGCAACACGGCGAAGAACGAGGTGCCGAAGCTGGCGAACCAGTCCACGCCGGGGAGGTGGAGGGCCTTGAGCAGCAAATTGAAAGCACCCGCCTGGGTGTCGAACATGTTCCGCCAGACCAGCGCCGTCACGTAGACAGGCACCGCCCAAGGCAGGATCAGCATGGCGCGGTAGAACTTCTTGAGGGCCAAGCCCTCGATGTTGAGCAGCAGCGCCAAACCTACGCCAACCGTCACATGGAAGATCAGGTTGGCGAAGGTCCACACCAGGTTGAAGCCGAAGACCCAGTAGGGATCGAAGTCCAGGTACTTCGCATGGCCGAAGATGGCGGCGAAGTTCGCCAGCCCCACGAAGTGCGGGTGCTGGTCGCGGATGTTGGTGGGCCCGAAGTCGGTGAACGCCATCCAGACGCCGTACAGCATCGGATAGAACGTGATCGCGCTCATGACCAGCGCGGCGGGCAAGATGTAGAGGTACGCGAGACGCGTCGTGCTGTTCATGTTCATTGGGCTTGGGCTTTCACGGCTTCGAGCTTGGCCTTGATCACGGCTTCCGCGTCGGCGAGCGCCTTCGCGGGTGGGGCCTCCTTCTCGATCACCTGCCGGACCACCTTGTCCATCGGTTCCCAGACCATCGAGATCTCCGGGCGAATCGACACGGGCGTGCCCACGTCGGCTTGCGCGGCGAAGACCGACAGCGGTGAGCCTGGCGTCAGCTCGACCCCCTTGGCGGCCGGCACGTGGCCCGCCACCTCGGAGAGCGTCTTCTGGCCGGCGGGGCTGGTGACGTACAGCGCGAAATCCTTGGCCATGGCGCGGTGGGCCGGGTCGGCGTTGGGGTTGAACATCATGCACTTCACGCCCACCCAGCTGGCAGCGGGCTTGCCTTCTTCGAGTGCGGGAAGGGTGGCGACGCCGAGATCGGGGCCCAAGGCGGTGCGGTAGTCCCCCAAGGCCCAGGGGCCGTTGAGGATCATGGCGGCCTTGCCCTCCTTGTAGAGGCCGTCCCCCTTGCCGTACTCCGGGCTCGCCAGCATCCCGCTGGCCGTGCTGACTTGCTGCAGGAAGTCGAGCGCCTTCAAGCCACCCGCGGAATTGACCGCGAGCCGATCCTGGTCATCGAACAGGCGGCCGCCGGCGCCGAAGAAGTAGCCCATCAGGTAGTAGAACTTGGCGTTGAAGACCATGCCATAGGTGCCGGGCGCCTTGGCGGTCACACCCTTGGCGGCCTCGAACAGCGCCGCCACGGTCTTGGGTGGCTCCGGCATCAGCTTCTTGTTGTAGTAGAGGGCGATCGTCTCGCGTGACTCGGGCAAGGCGTACATCTTGCCGTTCAGGGTCAGCGACTTCAGCGTGCTGGGGTAGAAGCGCGCCAGCTCGTCCTTGCTGAAGAAGCCGTCGTCGGTCCGCAGCACCAGGTCGCTGGCGGCGAACTTGCCCGACCAGTCCGCGTCGCCGATCAGGAGGTCGGGGCCGCCGTTGGCGGCGCTGGAGCGTAGGTACTTGTCCTTGAGCTTGTCGTAGGGTACCTGGAGGGCCATCACCTCCGTGCCGGGGTGCGCCGTCTGGTACGTCCCGATCAGCGCCTTGAGCGCCTTGAGCTCGGCACCGCCCCAGGCGTGCCAGAGCACGAGCGTGTGGGAGGTGTCCGTCGGCGCGCAGGCCGTCAAGGCCAGGATGGACGCGGCCAGGGCCGCGAAGCGGCGCGGGGTTCTGCTGGGCATTCGTTGTCCAAGGGCTAGGTGGGGCGGCCGGCAGCCGGTTCCCGGCCACGCAAACGATGTGCCCCAAATTGGCCGCTTCCAAACCCGCGCCAAGCAGGCGTTGGCTTAGTTCGAGCCGCGCACCGTCGAGCCCGTACGGTGCGGATCCATCACGTCCCGTTGGTCCTCGCGGTCGCGCTGCCGCTGGGCCACGATGCCGCTGGCATCCCCGACAGATTGCCACTCCAACACATCGATCCCGCCGTCACCGTTGCGGTCGGCGGCCTGGAAGGCCAAAAGCGCCATGTGCGACTCCACGAGCGACACCTTGCCGTCGCCGTCGGCGTCCAGCGCGGCAAACGCCGGGTCGGCGGCCAGGCCCACGGAGGTCACGTGCCGCCCGCAAGCCGAGACGCTTGCCAACAGGGCCAAGAACAACACGACGCGAATGGGCATGGGGACGACCTCCGTATCTCCGATTTTATCAGGTACCAGGCGGATCCGCAGCAGGCAAATCGGCCAAAGTTGACGGGCCAAGCCGCCCCTGCTATAGTTGCTCCACGTTTATGCCGGCGTAGCTCAATTGGTAGAGCACCTGATTTGTAATCAGGCGGTTGCGGGTTCAAGTCCCTTCGCCGGCCCCACATGAGCGTAAAAACCCGGGAGGATGCCCGAGTGGCCAAAGGGATCTGACTGTAAATCAGACGGCTCTGCCTTCGAAGGTTCGAATCCTTCTCCTCCCACCATCAGCAAAGAAGCCGGTTTCCAGGTTTTACCTGGGCCGGCTTTTTTGTCGTCCGTCGGGGCGTGCATACCGTGTGCATACCTTTGGCCGAATTTGCGGTATGCACGGGCGGGGTTGGGTGGTTTCCTGCTGGTTGCGATGAAGCGTCGAAGGACGCGAGAAAAGCGACCAACCTTGAGCGACGTGAGCGGTCAACTTGGCTCACGAACTGCATCGCCCGGCCGGTCTGGCCGTCGTCTGGCTCGGACGGATTGGGACCGCACGGCCGACTACGGCGGCCAGGAAGGCCCCGACGTGCGGCCCGGCCTGTCCCTTGCTACAAGCAAGGCCCCTTCACGGGCATTCTATGGATCTGAAAGACGTCCCGTCAGGAAAGGTAGACGTGGAGCCAATTACTGGGCGTCGGGCCGCTATTGGAACGCGGCGACCTATCCGCACAGCAGCCCGCCCACTTCGACGGCCCTCCGCGACGTTAGCGGCCGGCGGGGTTTCGGCCAGGGCCGCAAGGTCGGCGAGCTGGGCCACGGAGTGGGCGGGGAGGTCGAGCGGGACGCGGGCCGGGTCAGCGGCGAGCACCGGGGCTCCTTCGCACGAAGCCCGCGCTAGGTGTCATTTGGCGCCACTGCCGCGACAAGGGCAGCGCCCGCCTGAAGCTCCGTGCGTTCTCGCAAGTCGAGCGCGATCTGGTCCTCGCGGCTGCTCCCGACAATGGGGAGGCTCCCCAAGAACGAGGGTGACAGCGGGTAGGCGTAGCGCGCCCGGTGAAGCAGGGCGCGAAACCGCGCAACAACGCTCAGGCCCCCGGCCGAAGCACGTCGTCGGTAAATTCGGGAGCGAGACGTCACCGTCCCGCGAACCCGAGATTCCCCAGTGGGGTGGGTGCCGGGGGGGGGGGGGCCGA
>JAQBPE010000235.1 GCA_028287685.1 Cyanobacteria bacterium RYN_339
GCGCCCCCGGCTTGCACGAACTGGGTGGCCTGGGCGGCACTTTCCCCCAGCACCAGCTTGGGCCCGATCAGCTCGTAGAGCCCCGCCTTCCGGAGCGCGGCTTCGGCCGCGACGCCGTACGGCGCCAGGGCGGGGTTGGCGATCGCCACGTGCCGGAGGCCGGGCGCGCGCAGGGCCGCCCAGCCCTTCGTCACGTCGAGCCCACCCTTCGGCGCCCAGAGCGCCAGGCGGCCCCGGGCATAGGCGCGGCGCGTGCCCTGGAGCCGGGCCGTGTAGGTGTTGTCCGCCGCGAACAGCAGGTCGAAGGGCGCGCCGGCCGAGATCTGCTGGTAGAACTTGCCCGTGGAGCCCGCCGTCAGGACCGGGGCGGGGTGGCCGGCCTGGGTGTACTGGGCGGCGATCGCGGTCACGGGGTCTTGCGCGCTCGCGGCGACGGCCACACGCGGGCCGGAGAGGGCGGCGATCAGCAGCAGCGAGAGCATAGGGCCAGTATAGCAGCATCCCCTGCTCGTCACATTCCACCTGGCCAGCCGCGGGTAAGATGGAGGTATGAAGCGCTTCACGTTCCGCTACCAGACCCTCCTGGAGGTACGCGAGCGGGCCCAGCAGCAAGAGCAGGAGCTCCTCCAGCATTTACTGCGCCGGCAGCAGGAGTCACAGGGCGAGCTGGCAGGCCTCTTCAACGACGAACAGGCCCAGCGCGACGCCTGGCTGGCGGCCCAGCAGAGCGGCGGGTTAGACCTCGACGACATCGCCATGATCCAACAGTTCCTTTACGTGCTGGACACGCGCATCCGCGCCCAGCGCCAGGCCGTGGAAGATTCGGTCGCGCGCGTGGACAACCAGCGCGAGCTGCTGACGGAGGCCATGCGCCAGGCCGAGATCATCCGCAAGCTCAAGGAGCGCGACGAGAAGGCCTGGCGCGCAGAAGTGGAGAGCGCCGAAGCCAAGGAACTGGACGAGCTCGCTACGCTGCGGCACGCCTACAACCAGACGCGCCATTAGCGGTTACGCGTCGAGACCTTGCGCTTGTCCGCCGCCATGCGCCGGCCGCCGCGGTACTTCACGGTGGCGACGATCTCGTGTGGGCCGTTCTTGAAGACGCCGGTGGGCCAGTCGCTCTCGAGGTTGGCCTTCTCCGGCGCGGTCCACTTCTCCCAGTACTTGCCGTCGATCGTGATTTCGACCTTCTCGACCGCTTCCTTCGACTTCACCTTGACCTTGATCACCTGGGAGCCCTTGAGCACGCCGCCCGCCGCCGGCGCCACGATCTCGATGCCGGACTTGCCCATGAAGGGCGCGTCTTCCCCGCCGCCCTTGCGGTTGGCCAGGCCATAGCCCAGCAAGCCGACCAGCGCGACCGCCGCGAGGCCGCCGCCCAGGATCTTGGGCGAGATCGCCGGCAGGCTCAGGCCCTGCTTGGTCGCCTTCAGCGGCGCCGTCCCCTTGGCCTTCAAGGTGCCCGTCGGCTGGCGCGGGCCCGCCATGGCGCAGCGGAAGCACATGTTGGCGCTGTTCAGGCAGGCGATGCAATGCGGCTTGCGGCACTGCTTGCACTTCGTATCGGTCGGCGTGCCTTCGTGGTTGATGCACATCGTCCGCTTGGAGCGGCCGTCGTCCTGGCCGCCCTTGCTGAACACGCTCTGGCACGTCATGCAGCGCTCCGCCGTGCCGTTCAGGCGGCAGCGGTCGCAGATGTTGTGGTGGCAAGACAGGCAGTTGGCGGTGCCCCTGGAGTCGGGGTGGTAGTTGCAATTGGCCATGGCTGGCTAGTTCGGGTTTTCGATGGTGTATTCGTGGGTCTCGGCCACGGTCTTGCCGCCCTTGTAGAAGGCCTTGGCCAGCACCTTGTGCTTGCCGTTCTTGAAGATGCCGGTGGGCCAGTCGCTCTCGAAGGGGGCCTCCTTGAACTTGCCCCAGTACTTGCCGTCGATTTGCAGCTCGACGTGGTCCAAGGTGTCCGGCGACGTCACCTTGAGCTTGATCACCTGGGCGCCCTTGAGCTTGCCGGTCTTGGGCGAGGTGATCGAGATCTTCATAGGCGCTGCGGCCTCCTCGCCGCCGTCACCGGGGGCCGAGGCGCCATGGCTCATATACCAATAGCCGCCGCCGGCCAGGGCCAGCACGGCGACCACGGCGCCGGCGATCGCCCCCATCGGGACGCCGCCGCCCTTCTTGGCCGGCTTCTTGGTAGGTTTGACGGGCGGCTTCTTGGCGCCCGCGCCGGGGTCGGCCGGGCGCTTGCGCGGCCGGCGCGCCGGGGCCGGGGAGTCGTCCAGGTAGCTGCCCGCCAGGTCGAAGCCGCCGCCGTCGGCCGGTTCCTCGTAGGCTTGCTCATAGCCCGGCTGGGCGAACTCCTGCGGGGCGTAGTTCTCGGCGTAAGGCGCCTCGACTCCCGCGTTGGCGGCCATCTGCGAGGCGGCCGCGTTCTGCTTGCTGACGAACTGCGGCGCACAATCGGGGCAATAGCCGGTGCTGGCGCAGCTCAAGCAGAAGGGCCGGAAGCAGTTCAGGCACTGCATGTCCGCGGCCAGCGTGCTGTGGTTCGTGCACATGGGCGCGGAATAGTCGTCGACGGGCGCCGCCTGGGGCACGACGGCCGTCGCCTCCGGGGCGCCGCCTTCCTGGTAGAAGGCCGCGCAACTGGCGCAGCGCTGCATGTCGCCGTCTAGCCGGCAGCGGTCGCAAATCGCCATCGTGCACTCGGCGCACGTCGACTTGGCCTTGGCTTCAGGGTGGTAGTAACAGGGCTCCATAGTGACCGTGGCTCGGGGGGTTGGCGTGACCAATGTACCATGCCCCGATCGGGTGCAGTTGTAGCGGGCGGGCGGGGGTCAGGCCGCGGCGAGCAACGGTCGCTTGGTTATGTTGACCTGGCCCGACGCGCGGGCCATCATGAGGGGATGTTCCACCGCTTGTTACTCTCACTGGTCCTGCTACTGGCCCTGGCCCGCCCCGCCGCCGCCTACTTCCCGTTCGACGACGACGCCGGCGTGGCGCCCTCGAACCTGGGCCAAAACCCCTTCTTGTGGGGCGTGGCGCTGTCCGGTTACCAGAACGACGGCTCCGTGCCCTCGATGGACTGGTACGCCCTGGAGCACAGCGGCAAGTTGCGCGAAACCTCCGCCAACGGCCCGGACTTCCGCGGCCACATGGACGCCGACCTGGACCTCGCGAAGTCGCTGGGCCTGACGGCCTTCCGTACGAGCATCGAGTGGGCGCGCATCGAGCCCCAGCAAGGCCAGATCGATGCCGACGAGGTGGCCTACGTCCACCGCCTGCTGCAAGGCATCCGCAAGCGGGGCATGACGCCGATCGTCACGCTCCACCACTTCGCCACGCCGCAATGGGCAATCGCCGACCGCGGCGACGGCCTGATGGGCTGGGAGAGCGCGCGCACCACGGAGGCCTACCTCAAGTACGTCGAGTTCGTGGCCAAGGAGTATGGCAAGGAAATCGACTACTACATCACCTTCAACGAGCCCTCCACGCTGATCGGTGGCGCCTACCTGTTGGGTTGGACCGTGCCCTACAAGATGGGGCCGATGGCCACGGCACGCGCCGTGCTGAACGTGCTCACGGGCCACCTGGGCGCCTACGAACGGCTCCATGCGCTGGACCCCGGCTGCATGGTCACGCTGGCGGAGTACAACAGCTTCTTCCCCGTCGCCAACACCGGCTTCTATTACCTGCCCAACCAGATCGCGGGGCTCTTGATGGAGAAGGAGCCCGGCTGGGACGGCAAGCCGCGCGTGAAGGCGATGGACTTCATCGCGCTGCACTACTACGGCACCGTGGACGCCGGCGCCCTGCAGTTCCCCGTCCAGCCCTACAACTGGGGCGTGAGCACCAGCCACTTCCACGAGATCCTCAAGGCCTACCACGAGACCTTCCACCTGCCGATTTTGGTAGCGGAGAACGGCTTCGCCACGAAGAACGGCAGCGCCCGCGAGGACGGCTGGACGCGGGAGAGCTACATGGTGGCGCATATCCAGGAAATCATGCGCGCCCGGGCGGACGGCATCCCCATCATCGGCTACCTCTACTGGACGCTCACGGACAACTTCGAGTGGGGCTCCTACGAGCCGCGCTTCGGGCTGTGGAGCGTGGATTGCTCCAAGGGCGACCTGACGCGCCGCGAGACGCCCGCGGCGGCGGTCTACCGCGAGATCATCAAGCAGCACGGCGTTACGGCCGAGCTGGCGAAGCGCTACCCGCCCCCGGACACGTTGACCGGCGCGCGCTAGCGCGGGACGGTGATCTTGCGGATGCAGTGGTTGCGCTGGTCTGCCACGTAGATGGCGCCGTCCGGGCCGACCACCAGCGCATTCGGGAGGTCGAAGCGTGCGGTTGCGGCGGGGCCGTCCACCCAGTCGCCCGGGAGCGTCGGGTCCTTGAACGTGCCGGAACCCGCCAGCGTCACCACGTCGCCCAGGGGCGTTACGCGCCGAATGCGGTGGTTGTAGCCGTCCGGCACCAACACGTTGCCCTCCAGGTCCAACTTGATGTCCAGCGGGGCGGTGAATTGCGCGTTGCGCCAGAAGCCGTCGGCGTAACCCTCGACGCCGCCTGCCACCGTGGAGACCTGCCCACCCTTGATGCGACGGATATGGGAGTTGCCCGAATCGGCCACGTAAATCGTCCCGTCGGGTGCCACCGCGACCCCGCAGGGGCCGGAGAAGATCGCCTTGTCCGCCGGACCATCCTGATCGTAGGGGCCACCGGGCTTCTGGGCGGTGGGCGGCCCGCTGCCCGCAACCGTCTTGACCTCGAGCGCCGGGGAGATGCTGCGGATGCGGTTGTAGAGGCTATCGGCCACGTACGCCGTGCCGTCGGCTGCCGTGGCGAGCGAGGTGGGGTACCCGAAGGTGGCCGTGGCGGCCGGTCCGTCGACCGTGCCGTCCTCGCCGCTGCCGGCGAACGTCAGGCAGGTGGAGCCGGCCGGATCGAACTTCACCACCCGCACGACCTTCTCGTCGATGTCTGCGATCAACAGCCGACCGTCTGGCAGGAAGGCCAGCCCTGCCACCTGACGTAGATACACGCTCTCGGCGGGGCCCGTGGTCAGGCCCCCCTTGGAAGGCCGGACACCGTTGCCCACGGCCGTGGTGACCGCGAAGCCGGGGTCATGCAGGTCGATCTTCCGGATGCGGTGGTTGCCGGTGTCCGCCACGTACAGGTTGCCGTCCGGACCGAGGGCGATGCCCTGGGGACGTTCGAACATGGCGGAGGCACCGGCGCCGTCGCCGAAGCCCGCCACCTTCGGCTTGCCCGCGATCGTGGACACGGTCACGCCTTGCGGCGAAGGCGGCGGCGAAGGCACGACCACCGGCGGGAACGACGCGGGCGGCAAGGTGGGGCGCGCTTCCCGGCTGCCGGAGGGTGACGGCGCCGCGCCCGTGCTGGGTTTGGTCGGCTTCGGCGTCAACGCCTTCACGGGCGTGGGGATCTTGGTCGGGTTGGACGGGCAGCCGGCCAACAAGGCCAGCGCCAACGCCAGGGCGGCGGGCTGGGTCTTCATTCGGCCAGGATGGCGGGCGCGTTCGCGGTGACAATGTCCGCGGCCACCTGGTCCAGTGGCCGGCCGCCCACCTTGCCGTTCATCAGCCGATCGGCGAGCACGGTCGAGATGCCTCGCATGGCCGTGAGGACGTCACGGCCTTTTTGAGCATCCATGCCGAGCTGCGCGAAGGCGTCGTTTGCCCGCGAGGTTTGCTTCTGGTCACGCGCGGCCAGGAACTCTTCGATGAACACGTCCGCCAGGTCGGAGCCGCGGATCACGTGGTATGGCGGCAGCTTTTGGGCGATCCGCTCGCGGTTCACCTGCACCATGAAGGGCATCGCTTGCAGTTGCGCTTCCGGCAAAGCCCGAGCGCGTTCGTTCAGCTCCTTGAAGATCTGCACGAGGCTGTCGATCGCCGGGCCGCGCAGGGGCGTCACGGGCGCGCCGTCCAAGGTCATATCCTGCTCCAACAGCAGGCGATCCGCGAAGAGCATGGTGACGCGGCGCTGGAGGTCGGGGCGATCGGCGTGGGCATACAGGTTGGTGTTGCGGGCCATGCCGGCCACGTTGTCCACCACGGCCTTGGCGCGGTCGAGCAACTCCGCAGGCAACAGGGCCCGCTTCTCCGGCGCGATGTCTTCGAACACGAAATCCGATCGGCCCGCCATCAGGTTCACCAGCCAGCGCGAGAGCGTGAAGCGCACGAGCGACGTCGCCAGCGACTTGTCCTCGCTCATGCTGGCCTGCGTCGCGTCGGCCTGGGCGGGCGTGAGCAGGTTGTAGAAGTGGCGGGCCTCGCGGGCGCCGGGCACGGCCGCCACCAGCCGCACGTCGTCCTTCAAGGCAGGGTCGAGGAACAGCTCGTACTTACCGTCGGCGTTCGAGAAGACCGTGTAGACCGGCTTACCGGCCGGATCCAGGCCAACCGGGACGGGCTTGCCGTCGCGCAGGGAGCGCGCGCCCACCCACATGCCGGCGGCGGGCAGCGACGCGGCCAGGTCCGGCGGCAGGGGCACGGCTTCCGCCGCGAGGAGCATCAGCTTCGAGGCCAGGCCCCCGCTGCCGACGGAGATCAGCCCGCCGCCGTCCTGGGAGATGAGGCCCGCGCCGTCCTGGCCGATCAAGGTGTTGCCGTCGGGGGCCGCGAAGCCGCCGCCGTCCTGTGAAATTAGGCCGCCACCGTCTTGTGAAATCAGGCCGCCGCCGTCTTGCGAAATCAAACCGCCGCCGTCAGGCCCTACGACGCTGTTGCCATCATTCGAGATGAGGCCGCCGCCGTCTTGCGAGATCAAGGGGTGGCCGTTGCCGCCCGTCACGCCCGCGCCGTCGGCCGCGACGAGGTTGCCGCCCCCCACGGCCAGGACGCTGCCACCGCCACGCTTGAAGACCACCGCGGCGCGCGAGGCAACCAGGAAGCGGGGGTCGATGCCCACGGTGCCCGCGAGCGAGACGGCGCCCGGCGCGGCTTGGAGCTTGGCCACTTTGCCACTCGCAACGGGCGAAGTCGGGTCGGTGGCGGGAGCCGTCGACGCCACCGGGCCGTGGCCCGCGGGCACGACCACGGCGCAGCCGCTCAGCGTCAGGAGGCCGAGCACCCAGCCGCAAGCTACCTTGTTCATGGGGTTACCTCGCTCCGCTTGCTGGTTCATGTACCCGGAAGCAGGCGGGCTTCATCCCAAGGCTTCGGCATAGGCGGCCGCCAGGGCGCGGTTCGTGACCTCCACCGCATGGTCGGCCAGGAAGGCCGCGCGACCGGCGGCGCCCATCGCCCGCCGGGCCGCCGCGTCCATTAGAAGGGCTTGCATCGCCTCGAACAGCTCTTGTTCCGACCCCGGCGCCACCAGCCGGCCCGTCTCGCCGTCGGCCACGAGCTCATCCAGCGCGCCCACGCGGCTGGCGATCACCGGCAGTCCGTGGCCCATGGCCTCGACCACGGAGAGGCCGTATCCCTCCGCCAGCGTGGGCAGGACGTAGACGTCCGTGGCCGGGTAGATGCGGCCCAGCACCTCATCGCGCGGAAGGGAGGGGATCAGCTCGACGCCGGGCGGGGCTTCGAGCTCCGGCACGTTGCTGACGATCGTGAGGCGGGCCTCGGGGTGGCGCGCATGGAGGCGGGCGAAGGCGGCCAGCAGCGTCTTGCCGCCCTTGCGCCAGAAGCCCTGGCCCACCATCGTGAAGCGGCACCCGTCCACCGCGCGGGCTGGCGGGAGCTCGGGCACGGGCATCCCGACCCGCACCAGGCGGAGCTTGGCCTCCGGCACGCCGGCTTCGGCGTGCAGGCGCATCGCATAGCGCGACGGCAAGATCACCAGCCGCGCGCGCGCCGCGTTGTAGAGGTCATGATCGATGCCCAGGCGCCGGATCAGGCCGCGGTCCCGGGCGACCAGGGGCCCGTACTGGGCCGGGGCGTAGCCGTAGTAGTTCGCGAGCAGGTCCGTGTTGCCGGAGCTGTTGCCCAACACGAGAGGCAGCTTGCGGGCTCTGGCGGCCAGGTGGACCGGGAAGGTGTAGGCGTGGATCAAGTCGAAGGGCGGCTTGCGGGCGGCGCCCAGCCACTGGACGTCCAGGTCGGGCCGGTCCGGCAGCAGCTTGCCCGCGAGGCGGTATGGCAGCGGGGGCAGGCCCTCCCACCGGTAGCGTACGCCGGCCGGCGGCCGGGAGTGCATCGCCAACGAAGCCAGCCAGGCCCGCACCGGGTGCGAGCGGTAGAGCTCGCCACCCGCCAGGGCCTGGCCGAAATGCCGGAAGGCCACCCCCGTCGGGGGGTGGGCCATCAGCAAGTCGGTGATGATGTCGTCGCCACAGACGAAGCCGTCCAGGCGCCACGGGCTGACGAGCAATACGTCCATCGCCCCTTAGTGTACCGCCAACTCCTCGACCTCGGTGGTGCGCAAGAAGACGACGCGGAAGGCGTTGGCTTCGGTGCGGCCGAAGCGTTGGACCAACGAGCCCAGGAGCAGGCCGGCGGCGGCGAAGGCGGTTACGACCACGGTGGAGGCAGCGACGAGGTCGAAGCCCATGCCGACCACCGTCAGCTGGAACTGGGGCAGGAAGGCGAAGGCCAAGCCGGCGGCCAGGCTGGCGGCCAAGCCGCGCTGCCAGTGGCTCTTGCCCAGCACCAGCGAGTAAGCCGCGCCCAACAGCGCGCCGATCAACAAGTAGCTGTAGCCGTAGCCCACGGCGTAGGCCGCCAGCGACGGCGCGATGCCGATCGTCTCGCCCAGCGCGAGCTGGCCCAGGGTCGGCACGACATCCGGCACGATGTGGAAGAGGTAGGCGGCGGGCAGGCGCACGAGATCCAGGCCCAGGGTGGCGACCAGGCCGCCCGCCAGGCCGGCCGCCAGCCGGTTGAAGAGCAGCGGGCTGCGATTGACAAGAAATACCTCCAACGCGCCCAGCAGCAGCAGCGCGGGCAGCACCGCCCAGCGGAGGACGGCGGCGAGATCCACCTGCAAATGCCAGGCAGCCAGGGCGCCGGCCGCTGGGACCAGGCAGAGGGCGGCGGCGGCGAGGGTCGCCAAGCCGGTGGTGGGATCCCAGCGGAAGGGGGTGCGGGCGTCGAGCATCGGGTGGACCTCCAGGTACAGGGCGCCGGTTGGGTGGCGCGGGATTTCTTCTGACCCTAGTGTACCCCTACTTAACATATCTAAACGTTATTGTGTGTCTTTATTTTAAGATTCGAGCGAGGGTTGCAGGGCGTGCGGCACGGTACCGGCCAGCGCCGTGCGCAGCACCACCCCGTTGCGCCGGCGCTCCGCGCGCCACCCTTCCTGACTTTCGCGGCCTGCCAGCCGGAAGGCCAGGGCCAGCAGGGTGTTCTGGATCGCGGCCACGGTCAACAGCGCCCGCGTGCCCAGCGTGGCGGCGGGCCCATAGTGCAGGCGCATGAAGCGCAAGGTGCTGGCGAAGCGGTAGGCCAACATGAGGTCCGGCACCTGGGCCGTAGACTGGCCCCCGAGGTGCGTGATCACGGCCGTCGGCAGGTACATGATCTCCCAGCCCGCGGCCCGGGCGCGGAAGCACCAATCCACCTCCTCCGCGTACATGAAGTAGGCGTCGTCCATCAGGCCGATGGCGTCCACGGCCTCGCGCCGGATCAACAAGGCCGCGCCCATCACGTACTCCACAGGCGTCGGCTCCGTCTCGCTTAGCGGGATCAGCCGGCGCGGCGCCTTCTGGGCCGCGGGCTGCAGCAGGCGCGGGAAGCGCGCGTACTCGTAGTAGACGTCCCAGGGGCGCGAGAAGCGCAGCGCGGAGATCTGGTAGCTGCCGTCGCCGTACTCGAGCCGCGGGCCGACGATGCCCACGCGGGGGTGCGCCGCCATGTAGGCCGTGAGCCGCTCCAGGCTGCCGGGCGGCACTAGCGTGTCGGAGTTCAGCAGCAAGGCGTAGCGGCCCCGGCAAGCCTGGTAGGCCTGGTTGTTGGCCGCCGCGAAGCCCACGTTGCGGTCGTTGCGGATCAGCGTGACGCCAGGGAACTCGGTTGCCACGGCGTCGGCGCTGCCGTCATGCGAGGCGTTGTCCACCACCACAATCTCGGCCGGGGCCGTGATCGAGCGCAGGCAGGCCAGCAGCAGCTCGCGGGTGTTCCAGTTGACGATCAGGATCGAGAGATCGGGCGGCACGCCCCAAGGTTACACCCCCTTGGCCGCCTTGCGCTCCTTCCAGATCTCGCGCAAGGCCTGCACGACCTCGCCCAACATCGGCAAGGCCGCCTTGGCGATCGAGATGGCGTCGAACGCCGGCGCCACCGCCAGGATGCGCGCGGCCACGGGGGCCAGGTGGCCGAGGTAGCGCACCTCCGCCATGAAGGGGATGAGCGAGACGCCCATGGCAATTGCCATCGCGCGGATGGCGTCGTCGCGCTGGAAGGCGTCGCCGCGGTGCTGGATCCAGTAAAGCGCCAGCGATTCGGCCGCCGCGGCCGTCATCTGCACGGCGATCGGCACGAGCAGGACGGGCAAGATTTCCTTGTCTTCGCCGT
>JAQBPE010000253.1 GCA_028287685.1 Cyanobacteria bacterium RYN_339
GTGGGCCGGGCCGCCGCGGCCAACAGCTCCGTTACCGCCTGCATCGGGCGTGCCAGCGCCGCCTCGGGGGGCGCGAACACCGGACGGCTCCGCTGGGCGGGCACGGGGCGGCTACGGAGGGGTTGGAACATGTGATGAGGATCCCTTTCCTGTCTGCGTTATGTAATTTAGCCGGGTCGGCCGGATTTTCACAGCCCGCCGTGATCGGCCCCCCACGCGGGTGCAGACAAGCGAGCCTCCAGCGACGCGGCTGCCGGGCGTTGTTAAAGAATGGTGAACATGTTGTCGCGCTGCCGCTCCTGTGTGGTTCTGAACTAACGTTTTGTTGGCAAATTCACCTGTCGGGTCTGCCTGGCTCGGGCTATAAGGGGACATCAGGCAGGAGGAGACATGAAACGACGGCTTGGGTTGCCGGGCGTCGCCGTGGCGGCGTGTCTGGCGGGTTGTATCGCATCCCCCGACGCCCGGCCGGCGGCGGTCGGGCCCCACTACGGGCTGTTGGCCAAGGGCCAGGGCGGCGCCCCGCCCCCCCCCCCGCCCCCGCCGCCCGCCGCGCGCAGCATCAGCATCGATGCGGGCGTGCCGCTGCACCACGCCAGCCCCTTCGTGAACGGCTTCAACCGCAACCACTCGCACCGCCAGTTCGCGCTGCGCAACCTCTCCTACGCGGCCTACATCAACGCCATGCGCCGGCTGGAGCCGGCCTGGGGCGGCAGCTACGTGCAGGACCAGGTGGCCGCCGGCTTCCCGGTGGACCCCGCGCGGCGCAGCGTCCTGCGTACGGGCCACGGCCCGACCGACGGGCGCACGGACTTCACGTTCATGTTGGGCTACTTCTTCAACAGCATGTGGGGTTTGGACGGCCAGGCCACGACGCTGGACGGCTACCCGTACGACGATTTCCGCTACCCGCTGCAAGAGGCGGAGGACGAGGGCGCGCAGTGCCTCGTGACGGTCAACTTCGGCACGGGCACGGCCGATGACGCCACGGCGCTGGCGGGCATGCTGGCGAGCCCCGCCCACGCGCTGCGCCAGGCCCACCCCTACGGCGCGCCGCCGTTCACCATGGCGGGCGAAGCCTACACCCCGTTCATGTACGAGATCGGCAACGAGGTGCAGCTCTCCCTGATGCGCGGCCACGAGAAGGCGCGCTCGATCGACCAATACGTCGCCAACGCCGCCCCCTACGTCACCGGTATCCGCGCCGCCGCGGGCTACCCCGTCAAGGTGGCGCTGGCCGCCACCGTGAACGCCTTCTGGGGCGGGCCCACCACGCCGCCCGACGGCTGGGCCCAGCGCGAGGCCATGGTGGGCGCCTTCATGGGCGCGGCGCGCACGGCCGGCATCGGCTTCGACGCCCTGCAGATCCACACCTACCCCAGCTTCCCCGTGACGGAGAAGCTGGCGGGCGTGGCCTACGAGGAGAACTTCCTGTCCACCCGGATCATGCCGGAGATGACCCGGCAGGGCGCCACCTTCGAGCTTTGGGACGACGAGCTGCACGCCGCGACCGGGCTCGCGGCCACCAACACGGGCCTCTACGGCGCGCTGTTCCAGGCGGCCAGCACGGTCATGGCCTTCAAGCTCTCCTATGGCGGGCGCCAGCTGATCCCGGTCATGGGCGACTTCGCGCCCTGGCACGCGGGCACGGCGATCGACTCGCTGTACTTCCAGAACAACAGCCCGGCCGCCGCCACGCCGATCTACCACTTCCGGCGGCTGTTGGCCCGCGACTGGGGCGACACGATCGTCTCGACGCGCGTCGCGGGCGTGGGCAGTTGGACCGACCGCGCGCGCAACGGCGAGGTCACGACCGTGCCGAACCTGACGGCCACCTCCGCGCTCTCGGCCGACGGCGCCACGCTCTACCTGCTGGTGGTCAACACCAGCCAGCGCACGGACGAGACGGTGGGCTTGCGGCTCGCAGGCTTCGCGGCGGCGCCGGCACGCCTGAGCCGCATCACCAGCACGCGCGGCTGGACGGCCACCTGGGACCAGACGGTGGTGACGGAGAACGTGCCCCTGAACGCGGCGGGCGCCGTGGCCTTCCCGCACGCCAGCATCAGCTTGATCGCGATCCCGCGCGTGCCCCCGCCGCCGCTGCCGCCCGTCGTTCCCTAAGCTTAACCGGAGGTTTGCCGGATTTTGGTCCGGAAGGGCGGCGCGTGGCCCGATAAGGCCGTATGCCCAAGCTGCTCGCCGCCCTTTTGTGCCTCGCCACCCTGTCCGGGTGCGCCTTGCCCATCTGGGATCGCCCGCCCGTGCCCGTCACGGTGCAGCAGCACCCCGGCCCGGCCCTGGGCCTCTAACGCCTCCAACACCGTGCGCTCCGCCGTCGTCCGAGCTAGAATGAGCGGCTGGACCCCCAACGGAACGGAGGATCGCATGAAGATCGGCATCATCGGCGCGGGCAACGTAGGCGGCACGCTGGGCAAGGCCTGGGCTGCCAAGGGCCACGACGTGCAGTTCGGGGTGCGCGATCCCGCCAAGCATGCCGGCCTGCCCGGCCGCACCACCACGCCCGCCGAGGCGGCCGCCCATGGCGAGATCCTGTTCCTGACCGTGCCCTGGTCCGCGGTGCCGGCCACGCTGGCCGGGCTGGGCGATTTGACCGGCAAGGTGCTGGTCGACTGCACCAACCCGATCGCCCCGGGCCCCAGCCTGGCGGTGGGCCACACCACCAGCGGCGGCGAGGAAGTGGCCAAGCTGGCCCCCGGCGCGCGCGTGGTCAAGGGCTTCCACACGGTGGGGGCGGAGAACATGGCGCGGCCGCGCTACGGCGACCAGGCGGCCGTGAACCCCCTGTGCGGCGACGATGCGGCGGCCAAGGAGCTGGCAGCCACGCTCAGCCGCGAGCTGGGCTGGGAGCCCGTGGACGCGGGCCCGCTCAGCCAGGCGCGCCTGACGGAGCCGCTGGCGCTGTTGTGGATCACGCTCGCGATGAAGCAAGGCCTGGGGCGCGAGTTCGCCTTCGGCCTGCTGCAGCGGGAACCCGTTAAGGCTTAACCGCGTCGTCCTGGGGCGCGGCATCGGCCGCGACCGTGACCTCCGCGCTCGCGGTGGTGCCGGCGTCGCGCACCTGCGCCTTGACGCCGCCGTCCGCCGCCAGGCTGACGTTGGTCTCGAGCTTGGAGTTGGCGTCCACGGCCTTGGCCTGCGGGGCGTCCTCCGCGCCTGCCAGCGTCACGGCGACGCTGCGCAGCGTGCTGCCGTCCGCGGCGTAGCGCGTGGCGCTGCCCGTGCCGGTCAGCGTGCCTTGCAGATCCAGGGTCTTGGAGAAGTCCACCACGCGCTTGCGGCCCTGGGCGTCCCACTCTTCCAGGTGGAAGGTGATGTGGCGCGAGCCGTCGCCGGCCACCACCAGCTCGCGCGTGACCGAGCGGCTGGAGCCTTCGAGCGCGAGCTCGATGCGGGCCAGGTGGTGCACCAGGGTGTCGGAGCTGTCGTCCACGGTGGCCTGCACCGTCAGCTTGCCGGTGGCGGGCTTGCCGCCCAGCTTCTTGGTGATTTCCGCCTCGAAGGTCTTGCCGTACGTGCCGTCGCCGTTGGCGGTCCAGATCACGTTGGCCGCGGCGGCCTTGATCGCCTTGGTCTCCGGCAGCTTCTGGGCGCGCTGGGTCAGGCGCGCGTTCTGTAACTGGGCGCGCGCGATCAGCTGGGCGCGCTTTTCCTCCGTGAAGAGCGCGTCCAGGCGCGGCACGAACTTGGGCGCCAGCGACGGCAGCGGCGTGCGCGCGGCCTTGGTGGGCTTGGGCGAGGCGGCGGCGCTGGCGCTGGCCTCGACCTTGGCGGTGGCCGTCGGGGTCGGCGTGGGGCTGGGCTTGGTCGTGGCGGTGGCCGCCGTGGTGGCCCCGGGCTCCTCCAACAGCACGTAGTTGCCCGCGCCGGAGGCCACGATGTTGCCGGCGCCAGAGGCCACGATGCCGTTGCCCTTGTCGAGCGACACCGCGTACATGTCCATCTCCTGGTCGGCGTTCAGCGCGGTGGCCAGGTCCTGGCCCACCTCCTGGCCACTGGCTTGCTGCGTGGCGGCGAGCGGCGGCGGGGGCGGCTTGAGCGGCTGCACCTTGCCCGTGCGCAGGCCGGAGGGGTCGTCATCGCCCAGGCCGCCGGTGGCGCCGGTGCCGTTGACGCCCGCCACGGGCTTGGGCGTGGCGCCCTGGGTGGTGGTCTGTACGGCCGCCTGGGGGCCGCAGGCCGCCACGGGCAGCAGCAAGAGCGTGGCCAGGGCCGCACGCAGCGTCAGGTGCTTGGACATCGGTTCCTCCTGCGTCGTCGAGACGCCCGCAAGGCCCTTATACCCGCGGGCCACCACCCAGCGTACGCTTGCCCGATGACACGGGCGATGACACCATGGGGCCATGATCGCGATCGTCGACTATGACCCGGGCTGGCCGGCACGCTTCGAGGCGGAGCGCGCCACCCTTCTTTTGGCCGTGGGCGGCGCGTTGGCGGACCTCGCCCACGTGGGGTCGACGGCCGTGCCGGGCCTCGCGGCCAAGCCCGTGATCGACATGCTGGCCGGGGTGGCGAGCCTGGCCGACGCGGAGCGCTGCATCGTGCCCCTGGCCGCCCTGGGTTACGCCTACGTCCCGGCGTACGAGGCGCTGCAGCCCGAGCGGCGCTACTTCCGCAAGCCGGGCTTCCACCTGCACATGGTGGCCCTGGGCGGGCCCTTCTGGGACCGCCACCTGCTCTTCCGCGATTACTTGCGCTCGCACCCCAAGCAGGCCCTGCACTACCAGCAGCTCAAGCGCGTCCTGGCCGCGCGCTGCGGCGACGACCGCGCGGCCTACACGCGCGGCAAGGGCGGCTTCGTGCAGGTGATCGAGGCGTTGGCCCGCGCCGAGCGCGACGGCACGCCTTAGAGCACGCCTTCGGTGCCCGCGTTGGTGACGTTGCCCGGGGTGACGTTCACCGCGCCGGTGGCGTCGACGTCGGGGGAAGGCGTGGGATCGTCGGAGGGCAAGCCGTCCGGCTCCGCGGCGGGCTGCGCGGGCGCCGGGGCCGGCGTGGGGTCCGTGGTGCCGGGGTCGTCGGTGGGCCGATCGAGCCCGCGCGAGCCCGTCTGGTCCTGCCCGATGGGCTCGTTGTCGGTCTTGACCGAGAGGTTGAGCTTGGCCTTGAGCTGGCTGGCGAGGTCGAAGAGCGCCGCGATCTTGGCCTGGGCCAGGCGCTTGGCCTCGGCTTCCAGCCGGACGAGCTCGGCTTCCTTGGGCTGCTTGGCGTCGCCGGCGAGCTTGGCGAGCTCGGCCGCGGCCTGTTGGCGGGCGGCCTCGTTGTCCACGAGGTCCTTGTCGCGCTGGCGGAAGGTCAGGTCGGTGCCTTCGGGCAGGTCCAGCTTCCGGATGTCCACCAAGAGCGGCACCTCGGGCACGGGCTGGAAGACCGAGCTCAACGGCGCCGAGAGCAAGGCGTCGGCGACGCGCTCGACCACGAGGTCGAACTGGGCCTGGCTCACCTCGATGACCTGGCCTTGCTGGCCGGCCAGGACCAGGTTGGAGGTGAGCGTGGTGGCAAGCGAGATGTCGCCGTTGTTGTCGTGCGTCTCCTGCACCGCACGCTCGCCCGGCCGGGGCAGGTCCAGGCCGTTGCGCCCGGCGATCGCCGCCACGCCGTTGCCGGCGTCGGTCGGCAGGTGGTCCAGCGTGGTGGGCATGGCGATCACCTTGGGCGAGGCCTTGGCGGTGTCCGTTTCCAAGGTGGCGAGCAAGCCGAAGTTGCCGCCGCCCTGGGCCACGATGTTGCCACCGCCCTGGGCCACGATGTTGCCGCCGCCTTGGGCCACGATGTTGCCACCGCCTTGGGCCACGATGCTGGCGGGCATGAAGGGCACGGTGGCGACCACCGGCTTGTTGGTGGGCAGCCCGGCGAAGAAGTAGTAGCCCTTGTCATCGGTGACGGCATAGGGCACGCCGGGCAAGGGGTGGCCCTCCGCGTCCGTCAGGTAGACCACGGCATGGGCGACGGGGCGGGACTCGCCGGGCACCACTTGAGGGTTGACCTGGCCGGACGGCCGGATGGCCAGCGCGTCGATCACGTCGGTGGCCTGGGCCAGGTGGCGGTAGGTCCCGCCGGAGTTGCCGACCAGGTTG
>JAQBPE010000268.1 GCA_028287685.1 Cyanobacteria bacterium RYN_339
CCCGCCCCCACCCGCGGCCTGCGCGGCCGCCTGCCCGTCCCACCGGACAAGAGCCTGTCGCACCGCGCGGCGCTCTTCGCCGGCCTGGCGCACGGGACCAGTCGGATCCGCCACTTCCTGCGCGGCGAGGACTGCCTGAACACGGTGGCCTGCCTCCAGGCGATGGGCGTCGGCGTGGTCTGGGAGCCCGACGGCACGCTGGTGATCACGGGCCATGGGCTGGAAGGCCTGACGGAACCGGGCGACGTGCTGCAGGCCGGCAACTCCGGCACGACCATGCGGCTGCTGGCGGGCGTATTGGCCGGCCGGCCCTTCTACAGCGTGATCACGGGCGACGACTCGCTGCGCGGCCGACCGATGGGCCGCGTCGGCGACCCGTTGGCCCGCATGGGCGCCCGCATCTGGGGCCGAGGCGGCGGCAAGCTGGCCCCGCTAGCCTTCCAGGGCGGCCAGCTCCAGGCGATCAACTACGACTCGCCCGTTGCCAGTGCCCAGGTGAAGAGCGCCGTGCTGTTGGCCGGCCTCTCCGCGGACGGCGAGACCAGCGTGACGGAGCCCGCGCGCTCGCGCGACCACACGGAGCGGATGCTCGCGGCCATGGGCGCTGACCTCGTGGTAGACGGGCTGACCGTCCGCGTTCAGGGGCGCCCGACGCTGGGGCCGATCGACTTCACCGTGCCGGGCGACATCTCCAGCGCCGCCTTCTGGCTCGTGGCGGCCACGCTGGTGCCGGGCAGCGACCTGCTGCTTGAAGGCGTTGGCGTGAACCCCACCCGCACCGGCATCGTCGACGCCTTGATCGCCATGGGCGCGGACATCACGCAGGAGAACGCGCGCGACGAGGCCGGCGAGCCGGTGGCCGACCTGCGTGTGCGCCACGCGAAGCTCAAGGGCACGACCATCGCCGGCGCCATGATCCCGCGCCTGGTGGATGAGATCCCGGTGCTGGCCGTGGCGGCCGCCTGCGCGGAAGGCCCGACCACGATCGCCGATGCCCAGGAGCTGCGCGTGAAGGAGTCCGACCGCCTCAAGGCGATCATGCGCGAGTACGGTCCCCTGGGCTTCGTGGCCGAGGAACGGCCGGACGGCCTGATCATCCCGGGCGGCACCGCCTGGCGCGGCGGCACGGGTGCCAGCGGCGGCGACCACCGCATCGCGATGAGCCTCGCCGTGATCGGCCTGTTGGCCGACGGCGCCGTCGAGGTGGCGGACACGGCGTGCACGCGCACCAGCTACCCGGACTTCTGGGAGCACCTGGCGGAGGTCACGCGATGAGCCGGCCCACCCTCGACATGGTCATGGCCAGGCGCCGCGAGGACGTGGCGGCCCGCAAGGCCTTGCGCGCGCTCGCCGAGCTGGAAGCCATGTTGCCGGGCCTGCCGCCCACGCGCGGCTTCGCGGCCTCGCTGGCCGCCGCACCGCGCAAGCCGGCGGTGATCGCGGAAATCAAGAAATCCAGCCCGTCCGGCGGCGTCCTGCGCCCCGATTTCGACCCCGGCGCGATCGCCCAGGCCTACGCCGCCGCCGGCGCACGCGGGCTGAGCGTGCTGACGGAAGAAGCCTACTTCCAGGGCGACCTGGGCAACCTGGGCCGCGCGCGGTCCCTCACCGACGTCCCGCTGCTCCAGAAGGATTTCCTGTTCGACCCTTACCAGGTGGTCGAGGCACGCGTCTTCGGGGCGGATTGCATCCTCTTGATCGTGGCCGTGCTGACGCCCTCGCAGCTCGCCGAGCTGGCCGGGCTCGCGGCGTCCATCGGGCTGGACGTGCTCGTCGAGGTGCATGACGAGGCCGAGCTGGAGGTGGCGCTGGGCTTCCCGGCCCCCTTGCTGGGCGTGAACAACCGCAACCTCAAGACCTACGAGATCGACCTGGGCACGACCGGGCGGCTGATCACGGCGCTGGGCGACCGGCGCGGCGAACGCCTGTTGGTGGGCGAGAGCGGCATCCGCACCCGCGCGGACGTGGACCGGCTGGTCGCGGCCGGCGTGGACGCCGTGTTGATTGGCGAGGCGCTGATGCGGCGCCCCGACCTGACGGAAGCCTTCCAGGAGTTGTTTGCATGAGGACGCGCGCCAAGATTTGCGGGCTGACCCGCGCCGAGGACGTCGCGCTGGCGGCGCAGCTGGGCGCCGACGCCGTGGGCTTCGTGTTCGCGGCCGGGCCGCGCCAGGTCACGCCCCAGCTGGCGCGCGACCTGGCGGCCGCCGTGCCCGCCTGGGTCAACCGGGTGGGCGTGTTCGGGCCCGACCAGAAGCAGGAAGCGCCCGCGATCGCGGAAGCCTGCCGGCTGGACACGATCCAGCTCCATGGCGAGCCGGACGCGGCCTTCTGCGCCTACTTCCGTGGGCGCTTCGCGGTGGTGCAAGCCATCAGCGTGGGCGACGCGGCCGTCGACAAGCTGCAGGCCACGCTCGACGAGCTGGCGCCGCACGTGGACGCGCTCTTGCTGGACACGGCGAAGGCCGGGATGCTCGGCGGCACGGGCGAGACCTTCGACTGGCGGCTGCTCAACATCTTGAAGGCCGCGAAGCCGGTGATCATCGCGGGCGGCCTGAAGCCCGGGAACGTGTCGCAACTGCTGGCGGCGTACCGGCCCTGGGGCGTCGACGTTTCCTCGGGCGTGGAGAGCGCGCCGGGCGTCAAGGACGTCGAGAAGGTGCGCGCTTTTCTGGCCGCGTTAACCTGAAATTTACCTTTTCTTAGCAAGTTCTGAATGTCCCACCCGATAAGGGAAGGATGCAGAAGCTTGCGATCTTGGCCGTCCTTCTGACCCTTGCCGGCTGTGGCTCCGCCACGCCGCGGGCCACCACGCCGACCACGGCGGCCCACCCGGCCGCCTTGGCGGTGGACGGCGAGCGCCATATGCTGCGCGGCGTGCCCGACGTGATGCAGCACAACAACTACACGTGCGGCGTGGCCTCGGCCCAGTGCGTGATGCAGTACTACGGCATCTGGGGCTACCAGGACGGCATGGGCAAGGCCATGGGCACGACGGAGGCCCAGGGCACCCACCCCGTCCGCGTCACGGAGTACCTCACGAAGCAGAAGCTCGACGCCAAGATCGTCGAAGGCATGACGTTGGCCGACCTCGAACACATCGTGGACGAAGGCGCGCTCACGATCATCGACTACCAGGCCTACAAGGACAAGCCGGGCGTCGACTACGCCACCGACTGGGAAGACGGCCACTACAGCGTCGTCGTCGGCTACGACAGCAAGAAGATCTACATCGAGGACCCCTCGATGCTGGGCAGCGTAGGCTTCCTCGGCCGCCAGGAGCTGGAGAGCCGCTGGCGCGACTACGAAGTGGAGAACGGCAAACGCCGGCCCTACGTCAACATGGGCATCGTGGTGCGCGGCAAAGCCGCCCCGCAGCCTGCCTTCACCCACATCGACTGAGCTTAGGCCGCGATCGACAGCGCCGAGCTCAGGGGCAACGCGTACCAGAAAGTGGCGCCGTTGCCCAGGCTGGTGTCCACGCCCAGCCGGCCGCCGTGGGCCTCGATCAGCTTGCGGCCGATACGCAGGCCCAGCCCGGCCTGCCCGGCCAGGGCGCGCTCGGCGTCGTCGTCGCGCAGGCCGGGGCCGCCATCCGTGACGCTGGTGATCAGTTCGTCGCCCTTGATGCACGCCTTGACCTCCACGAAGCCGCCCGTCGGGTTGTGGGCCAGCGCGTTCGAGAGCAGGTTGGAGAGCGCCAGCGCCACGCGCGGGCCGTCGACCCAGGGGTCGTGCGGCACGTCCACGTCGACCACCAGGCGCACCAGCTTGTGCTCTGCCAACGGCTTGAAGGCCTGGACCGTCTCGGCCACCAGGGCGGCGTAGGTGGTGTGGCGGCGCTCCAGCCTGAAGGTGCCGCTTTCAAGGGCTGCCAGGTCCACCAGCGTGTTGATCAGGCGCTGGATGCGGTCCGCGCTGCCCAGGATCTTGCCCACGTAGGCTTGCTGGTGGTCGTTCAGCCGTCCGGGGATCTCGTCCCCCAGGATGCTGGCGAAGCCCGTAATGGCGTTTAGTGCCGTCCGGACTTCATGCAGGGGCTGGTCGAGAATGCTCGCTAGGTCATGCATGTAACGGATTGTAACACAGCTTTTGCCCGATCGATCACACCACCCGGCGGGCGTTATCGAAGCTGGCCACCTCGCCCAAATCGGCCTCCACGACCTTGCCTGCCTTGCGTGATGCATGCAGCACGCGGCCCCAGCCGAGGCTGATGGCGACATCCAACGCGGGCGAACCTTGGAAGACCAGGTCGCCGGCGCGCAGGTCGGACATGGGCACGCCGCGGCCCAGGCGCTGCAGCTCGGCCGCCGACCCTTCCAGCTTGAGGCCGGCCATGCGCGCGGCCTGCGCGATCAGGCCGGAGCAGTCCACCGGGCCGGGGTGCTCGTGCGCGCGGGCGCCATGGCCGCCGCCCCAACGGAAGGGCTGGCCCACGAACCGGCGCGCGGTGGCCACGAAGCGCGCGGCCTTGGCCTCGCGGTCCGGGCTGCCTGGCAAATCCGGGCGGGCGGCCGGCTCCGGGCGTGACCGCGTGGGGATGCGGATCAGCTGGCCCGGGTAGAGCATATCCGGCCCGGCGAAGCTTTCCACGTTCGCTTCGAAGATGTCGCGCCAGCGGTTGGGGTCACCGTACACGCTGCGCGCGATGCGCTGCAACGTGTCGCCGGCCTTGACCGCGTACATCCCGGACACCGGTCGCCCCGGCTGCTGCCCGGGCCCGGCTCCCCCGATCCGAGGACCACGAACCATGCAAAACCCCCCTTTCCTGAAGACTCCCGAACCGCTTGTAGCGTGTTAAGGGGCCCTAAACGGGAAAGGGGGGGTTAAATTTCCGTGAGCTACTTGAGGGCGGCCAGGAACTCGTCCCAGTGGGTGGCCTTGGCGAACGCGGTGTCGTTGTAGACCGGGTCCACGTTGCCGTTCACGGGCAGGTAGATCGACAGGCCGCGCGTGATCTTGGACTCGGAGTTCGCGGAGCGGCTCATCACCACCACGCCGCCCCGGTTGAAGAGCGTGCCCTGGACCGCGGCGCAAGCGGCCTGGACGCCGGGGTCTTGCACGCGGGCCTTGAGCTGGGTCACGACCTCGTGCAGGTCGCGGTGGTCGAAGTCCGACTTGTCCGGGCCGGCCACGTAGAAGGCCTTGACCGCGTTCAGGCTCATCAGGATCGTCGCCTTCTGCTTGGGCAACGCCTTCAGCAGCGCCACGGCCAGCTGGTCGACCGCGCCCTTCACGCCCTCGGCCTTGGAGAGGTCGATGGCGGAGATCGTCGGGAGGCGGGCGTCGCTGCCCTTGCGGTTGGCGCGCAGGACCATGTCGCGGCTCATCGCCAGCGCGTCCACCTGGGGCTGCTTGGCCAGCGCGGCCAGGGTCACGTCGTAGTTCATGCCGAGCGCGAAGGACTCGTCCTCGCTGGCGACCAGCACCTTGGCGGCGTTGCGCAGCTCGAAGGCCACCTCGGCCGTCGCCATCAGGCAGGCGTCGAAGCTCAGGACGTCGATCTTACCGGCCGAGGCCAGCGCGCCGGCCAGCTGGGGCAGGCGGATGATGTGGGTGGTGTCCTCGTCCTGGCAGATGCCGTAGTAGCCGCCGCCGTGGTTGTTGACGTCGACCCAGCGGAAGCGCGAGGGGTAGCTCTTGGCGCCCCACTTCACGGCGCGCGCCAGGGAGGCGGCATCGCCGGAGTCCAGCTCGCCGCCGCGGCCGACGGCGTGGTAGGGGCTGGTGATCGCCTTGAAGTCGCCGTCCTGGCGGATGTAGTACTCGCGGGTGTCGCCCTTGTCCGATCCGTCCGTCAGCGCGATGGCGTTGACGTTGGTGCTCGAACCGGCGCGCTCCAACACGTTCATGTGCTCCGGCAGCTGGTCGCTCAGGTTGTTGTCCAGCGCCTTGTAGGTCAGGAAGGTCACGGCCTTGACGCCACCCGGCGTGGGCAGCTTGGAGACCTTCGTGCCGGCGGCGTCGACGCCCAGCTTGGCCTTGTCGATCTGCGCCCCAATCGTGGGCAGATCGGCCATCACGCCCAGGTCCGACAGGATCTGCTGGCCGGCCGTGAGCGGCGCCATGTGGCCGCAACCGGTCAGGGCGGTCAGGAGAACGAGGGCCAGCGGGGCGAAACGACGCATGGGAGCTCCTGTGATTAAGGGTAGCTTAAGAGCTTATGACCATCTTAACCCCGGATCTTGCGTCAAGCAACAGTTATTTTATGGAACGAGCGCCGCCAGCAAATCCGGCAAGGCGGCTGCCAGGTCGGAACGGCCGATGCCGCGGGCTTCCAGGATCACGGGCAGCATCGTGCCGCCAGCCTGGCGGGCCAGCGCCACCTCGATGGCGTCCTGGCGCGGGAAGCGGTGGAGATCGTACCGGCCGTCGGTGCCTGACACGGCGATCGCCCGCACCCACGGCTTGAGCTCCTCCAACACGGGCTCTGGCTCCCAGCGGCGGGCCTGGCAGGTCAGCAACAGGTGGGCGGTGTCCAGCAGCAGCCCCAGCATCGGCGCCGCTACGCGCTCGAGCGTGCGGACGATCTCCTCCGGCTCTTGCAGCAGCGGCGCGGCGAGCGGATCGACCTCGCGCGCCGCGCGGCCGGTGCGCTCGCGCCGGCCCGCGGTGTTCTCCAGCCAGATCGCCATCCCCAGGTAATCAGCGCGGGCAGCGATCCGGTCAAGCGAGACGGCCAGCCACTCCAGCGCCTTGCCGCGCGACTGGCCCTCGCCTGCCGGCAGTCCATCCGGCCCCAGGCCCAGCTCGAGCGCGTGGCCGGGGTGCAAGCTGTAGGACGTGGCGCCGCGCTCCGCCGAATCGCGCATGGCCACGAGCACGCCGTCGAGCGATCGGCGACGCCAGTCCTCGTCCTTGGCGGCCAAGTTCCAGCGTGGCGCGTTGGGATCTTCCATGCAGGCGTGGTGCAGCACCAGCCGTTCGCCCCAGCGATCGGCGGCCCGGTCCCAGCCCACGCCCGGTAGGCGACCTGGAGACGCACAAGCGTGGGTGATCTCCCAGGCCTCCAGCGTGTCCAACGCGGCGGCCGTGGTGTCGGCGGTTACGCAGGCGGTGGCGACGTAAAGCGGCATGGTGAGACCCATTGTAACAGAGCGGGCTCACATAATGGAAAGCACCCGAAACCTAGGCAGCATCTAGTTTGCCGGAGTTGCCAGCACGGCGGCGTTCCCGTAAGATGGGAGGGCCCATGCAACCCTTCAAATACGACCTGCCGCCCAGCCGCCCTCCCGGCCCCCCGTCCCGCAAGCCGGTGGGCGGTGCGATCGTGGCGCTGAGCCTGGCACTGGTGGGCATCTGGGCCTGGAACACCAGCCTACGCGGGGCGTCCGCCGGTCCATTGGGCTGGCACGTAGGCCCCGCCTTGCATGTGGAATCGCGCAACGCCGGCCAGGCGTTCCAGGACGCGGAAGCCCACCTCGCGAAGGGCGACGCCAAGGCGGCGATCGCCGGCTTCGACGAGGCGCTGCGCCTGGACCCTTCGCTGATCGCTGCCTGGCGGCGCGGCGTTGACGCCCGCGCGCTGGCTTCCGACGTGCCGCGCCCCGCGCTCGCGGTCCTGCTGCCCGATCCGGGCGCGCAGGTGACCTTCTTGCTGGCGCGCGCCGCCTTCGAGGCCGACCGGCGGCCCGGCGCGGCCCTGGATGACCTGGAGGCGGCCCTGGCGATCGCGCCCAAGGATGCCCGCGCCTTGCGGGCCCGCGCCGCCACCCTGGCCAAGGCCGGCAATGCCCCGGGGGCGATCGCCGCTTACGAGCAGGGGCTGCGGATCTTGCCGGACGACGGCCCGCTGCTCGCGGGCCTGGTCTCCCTGCGCTTCCACGCCGGCCGGCTGGAGCAGGCCGTGGAAGAGGCGCGCACCCGCCTGCAGCCGCTGGCCAAGACCAGCCGCGACCCCGCGGTACACCTGGCGCTGGTCCAGGCGCTGATCGAACAGGGCCAGGCGCCCGACGCCGTGAAGGCCAATTATGCAGCCGCCACGCCGCAGCTCACGGAGCTGGAGCGCCGCCTCTTCCTGGCTCGCGCCTACGTGCTGCGCTACCAGGCCAACCCCAACTGGAACCGCGACGCCTTCGCCTTGGCCGCCGCCGAGGCCCGTGCCGTGTTGGAGCCCAAGGCGAACGCCACGCCCGCCCAGCGCCAGGACGCGCGCGACGTGATCCTCGAGGCCCTGTCCGCCGGCGCGACGCGCTTGCAGGCCAAGGGCGACGGAGAGGGCGCACGCGCGGCCGTGGAGCAAGCGCTGGCGCTGCGCGAGAGCCTGATAGGTGTTGACCCGTCGTACAAGCAGCGCTTCGCGGACCTCTACGTCCAGCGCGCGCACCTGGCGCCCGTGGGCGAGCCGGCCAACAAGCTGATGGAGCTGGCCCTGGAGTTGAAGCCGGACCACCCCGTCCGCGAGGAGCTGGTCCAGGCCTACGCCAACCTGGGCATGAGCCTCGCCGCCGCGCGCAAGCTGGCCATGGCCACCGCGCCGCTGGCTCGCGCCGTGGCCCTCAAGCCCAACGACCCCGCCGTGATGGCCCGCTACTACGAGGCCCTGGCCTCGCTGAACACGGGCGAGCCCTTGGCCGTCTGTGCCCGCACCGCCGGCCTGGATCGGGCCACCGTCCTGACGATCGCGCTGGCCGGCATGGAACGCGCCGGCAAGGCCAAGGAAGCACAGAAGCTCTACGACAACGCCGCCAAGAGCTTGCTGCCGGGCGACCGCGGCCCCGCGAAGGCGGAGCTGCTGGCCGGCGCCGGCAGCCTGGCCGCGGCCCGCGGCCTGCTGGCGCAAGCACCACCTTCGGCCGGCCACTGGCGCCGCATGGCGGCCTGGGATCGCGAGCTGGCCGCCAAGGCCAAGGGCGCGGAGCGCACGGCCTGCCTGGATCGCGCCATCAATGCCTACCGCCACGCGCTGGCGCTGAGCGCCGACGACCATGACCGTGCCTTGCTGCTGGGCGCTTCGCGCGAACGGGTGGAGTTGGCCCTGGCCGCGGGCGACGCCGCGGCAGCTGCCAAGGGCGCCGCGGATGCCTTACAAATGGACCCGCGCAACCCCGCCTTGAACCTGGCCCTCGCCACTGCCCTGGACAAGGCCGCCGACGGGACGGGGGCGATCGCCGCCTGCCGCGAAGGTTTGAAGGGTTTGGCCGGTCCTTCCGACCCCTTGCATGCGCCGCTGCGCAACCGGCTGGGCGGGTTGTATCAGGTCCAGAAGCGTTACAACGAGGCCATCGCGGAGTTCAAGGCCGGGCTCGACGACGTCGCCCATGCCACCCCCGCCCAGGCAGCCGATCTCTACTACGGGCTGGCGGTCGCCCATGCCGCCAACGGCGACCGCGAGGCTGCCATCAACGCCATCCGCCAGTACGTGTTCTGGTCCATGCATGACCCGCGCCAGGCCGCGCGCGTGCCGAAGCTCCAGGCCCTGGAGCTGGACCTGACGGCCAGGCGCTCGGCCGGATGAGCGAAGTCGTCGCGATCGTCAACCCGCAATCCAGCGGCGGCCGAACTGGCGCACGCTGGCCGGAGCTTGCCCACCAGTTGGAGCTCGCCGGCATCCGGGCCGTCCCTCGCCTGACGACCAGCCCCGGCGATGGCACGCACCAGGCCCGCCAGGCGTTGCTTGACGGCGCGCGGCTGGTGATCGCCGTGGGCGGCGACGGCACGATCGCGGAGGTGGCGAACGGCTTCTTCGAGGAGGGTCGCCCGATCAACCCGGAGGCCGCGCTGGGCATCTTGCCGGCCGGCACCGGCAGCGACCTGGTCAAGACGCTGGGCATCCCCAAGGACGCGGCGGGGGCGATCGCGGTGTTGGCGGACGGCCGCACGCGCACCATCGACCTGGGCCGGGCCACGTTCCTCGATCATGACGGCCACGAACGTAGCCGCTACTTCATCAACACCGCCAGCGCAGGGCTTTCCGGCGCCGTGATCGAGCGCATGGGCCGCCTACCGGCCTTCCTGACCGGCGCCGTGCGGTACAACGTGGCCTCGCTCGTGACCATGGCCACCTACGATCCGCCGGTCTCGCGCATTTCCGTGGACGGCGACGAGGCCCGCGAGGCCAAGGTCTTGTTGCTCGTGATCGCCAACGGCCGCTGCTTCGGCGGCGGCATGCATGTGGCCCCGGAGGCCCGCATCGATGACGGCGCCTTGGACTTCGTGGCGGTGCAGCAACGATCGTTGCCCGAGTTGGTGCTGGCCTTCCCGCGGCTCTACGCAGGCACGCACATGCACCTGCCCATGGTCGAATCCGGCCGCGGACAGCGCATCCACGTGGATGCCGCGCGCCCATTGCTGCTGGAGATCGACGGCGAGCAGCCCGGCACCACGCCGGCCACCTTCGAGGTGCTGCCGGCGGCCATCCGGGTCGTCGCGCCGGACTAATCGCCTTTTTCGATCGAGCTCGTGAGCCCGAAGCTCTGCAGGCGGTCTGCGTACATCTCCGCATGTTCCAGCGGGCAGGCGATCACCAGGGCCACGCCGGACTTGTGGGCCTCGTTCATGATCTCCACGGCTTGCGTCTGGGCCACTTGTGGCACGGCCTTGCAGATGGACTGCACCACGTGGTCCATGTCGTTGCGGTCGTCGTTGTGAAGCAGGACCTTGTAGGGGTCGTAGAGCTTCACCTTCTGTTCCAGCTTCTCCAGCGGTTGGGTGGTCAAGGCGAGTCCTCCTTGGCGGGTATAATAGGCGTGACACCTGGAGCCAAATGCCCGTTAAGATGATATACCCAGATAACAAGCAAGCGTACGTGGTAGCCCTACTGGCCGTAATGACGGCTGGGTGCGGGATCAACCCCAATTTCCAAACGATTTTCAAGCCCGACGCGGAGAGCTACTCCGTGGAAGGTGCGATCACGCGCGGCTTCGCCACGCGCCCGAAGGTGGGCTACGTCCAGAGCGAGGGTGACAACCCCGATCTGGGCTCCGTCAAGATCATCGGCCCGGCCGACGCCGGTGTCAACGACCAATCCGGCATCTACGTGCCGTCCGTGCTGGTCCCCGTCAACACCGACGGCCGCTTCAAGATCACCTTCACCGGCCGGCCGCGCTACGTCTTCATCCGGCTGTTCGCCTGGGACGACCTCAACAACAACGGCCTGCGCGACACCAACGAGTCGCTGTCGCAGGTCTGGAGCATCACGAAGAAGGACACCTTGGGCTGGCAGTACAACGCGCCCGAGTGGAACCAGTTCAACTTCTCCTTCACTCGCTAGGCCGCTATTGGCTGCTGAGCGGTGCTCTCGGGCGCCGTCGGACCGGCGGGTCCTCGGTCGAAGTCGGCCGCAGCACCACGTCGCGGCCGTTGTCGGCCAGCGGGCGGCCTTCCGCATCCAGCGCGCGGATCTCGAAGCTCTCGCCGACACGCATGTACGTGATCGCGAGCGGTTCGGTGGCCGGCGTGCCCACGGACAGCTTGAGCGGCAGGGGCAGGTCATCCACGATCACGCCCTCCGCCTTCAACTCGTCGATCAACGCGGCCGAGGTTTGCGGGTAGCTGCCGTTCTTGGTCTGCGCGGTGACCGCCGCCTTCTGGATCAGCGACATCTCCGTGCGCAACGCCGCCAGCGCCTCTTCCGGCGGCAACGTCGGCTTGCCGGCGAAGACCCGCCAGGCAGCGAACAGCACGACCACGGAAACCACGCCGATCACCGGCCAGGGCGGGCCGCTGGACTTCTGCATGGCCGCACGCGCGGCGCCGGAGGGGATCTTGCTGGAGGGCGAGCGCGCGCCCGCGGCCGGCTTGGCAGGGGGGGCGCCAGGCTTGCCGGTCGGGCTTTTGGCCTCCGGCTTGCCTGTCGGGCTCTTGGCCTCGGGCTTGCCGTTCAAGTTGCCGGTCGGCGTGCGGGCCAGGCCTTGCGTCGGGCTCTTTGCGCCACCGGAGCTGGCCTTTGCGGTGGCGCGCACCGGCTGGCCGGAGGCCTGGCGCAAGGTGCGGCAGCGATCGCAGTAGTCCGTGCCGTCCAGGCAGATCTTGCAGAAGTTCATCTTGCAGCCGGCGCACTTGGTGGCGCCCACCATGCTTTCGTGGCGGACGCACTGGGGCAATTGCCGGCAGTCGGCGCAGAGATCGTACAGGTCCAGGCAGTAGGCGCAGACGCGCTTGCTGCAATTCGTGCAGACCACCTTGGCCTGCTGATCCGGGTGCTCTGCACACATGCCCGCCTTCGCGGCAGGCTTCGCAGGCGGCGGCAACGAACCGGAAGGTCGGCCGGGGGGCTTGTTGCCGGCGTCCGGGCGGACGGGCGGCGCTGGGGGACGGCCCGC
>JAQBPE010000305.1 GCA_028287685.1 Cyanobacteria bacterium RYN_339
GCGGCCTTTGCCCAGGAAATGGCCGACGTCCATCCCGAGAAGCCCCGGGCGACGGCGGATCCGGCCGCCCCCATCGACGGCCTGCTGGCGAAGGGCGACCTGGCCGGTGCCCAGCGCTTGCTGCCGAACACCGCCGACGACGCGATGTCGCACGTCCGCCGGGGCCGCTTCTACGACGCCGCCGGCAAGGACAAGCGCGCGCTGGAGGAGCTCGAAGGCGCCGTCGCCGCGGGCGGCTCCAAGATCGTCCGGGCCGCCGCCCTGACCGCGCTCGGCAACGCGAAGCTGCGGCAAGGCGATCACGCCGGCGCCAAGGCCGCAGCCGAAGCCGCGCTCGCCCTCAACTGGACCAACAACGACGCCTACCGCCTGGCCGCCGAGGTGGCCCGCCGCGACGAGCGCTGGCAGGACGTGATCACGATCTTGGACAAGCACCTCCACCAGGTCGAGGACGCGGACCTCGAGATGCGCCTCTTCGAGGCCCACAAGGCCCTTGACCACAAGGGCTGGGCCGGCGAATGGCTCGACGCGGGCGCCCTACACGCCGGCGACGATCCCCACGCCAAGATCCGCGTGGGGCTTTCGAGGCCGTACGACCGCGGCCTGTCGATGGCCGCCGACGCCTACCGTGCCGCGCTGGCCGCCGGCCAGAACGACCTGGAGCTGCACCTGCTAGGCGCCGAAACCGCCGCTCGCCGCAAGGACCCGGCCGGCCTGAAGGCGGCCGTGGACGCCGCCGCCGCGACCGGCGCCAAGGACGCGCGCGTGTGGTACTGGCAAGGCCGCGCCGCCGACGCCCGCAACGACAGCGAGTTGGCCGACGCCATGTACACCCAGGCCAAGGCCCGCGACCCGCACTTCGACCCAGTGGCCTTGGCGTACCTCAAGTCCCGCCGGTAGGCCGCAGCCTGTCCCCCTCTTCCCAGCCGAGGCTTCCCATGCAGCAAAACCGCGCCTTGATTCCCTTGTTCGCGCTCACGGTGGCGCTTGCCAGCTGCCGGGCGCCCCTCGCGCCCAAGGCCGCGGCCGGGAGCCCGGGGGCTAGCGCCTTGCAGCGCGCCGCAAGCCTGGAAGGGACGGTGATCGCCCCTGCCGGCATCGTGGCGCAGGGCGGCGGCAACATCGTGGCGCAAGGCGGTGGGAACATCGTGGCGCAAGGCGGTGGGAACATCGTGGCGCAGGGCGGTGGGAACTACCGGTTGCGGGCCGTGATCGAGCAGAAGCCCCTGGCGGGCGCGCGCGTCCAGGTGCTCGACGCGGCCGACGCGCCGCTCAAGGGGCCCGACGGCAAGCCGCTTGCCACGACGACGGATGCCGCCGGGCACTACGCCTTCGACCAGGCGCTGCCCCCGACCGGCGTGCGCGTGGTGGTGGAGCTGGGGCCGCTCGGCCGGTTCGAGGCGATCGCCCCCAACGGGCGCACTTCCTCCCGGGCCAACGTGGATCTGGCAAGCACGCTGACCAGCAGCTACATCCTGAACCGCTTCGTTCGGCCGCAAGCCGATCCCCGCGCGGCCCTCGACCGCCTGACCCCCGACGCCGCGGTCGCCACCGTGGAGAAGGCAACGCGGGCGCTCGAGGCCGCCCGCGTCCAACCCCCGACGCGCTTCGACCAGGCGCATGTGGACGTGGCCGTCGACCTGTTGCGCCAACAGGACCGCGCCTTCGACCAGCAGCTGGACACGGTCCGCAAGCTCCTGGTGGTCGGCTCCGCAACGGTGGCCGTGACGGATGGCCCCGCGCGGCAAGCGGTGGTGTCGCCCTTCGGGCTGGCCGTGGACGCCGGCGGGACCGCCTACTTCACGGACAAGAACCTCGTGCGGCAGCTGCGGCCGGACGGCCGGGTCGTGACCCTCGCGGGCAGCGGCGAGTACGGGGACGCCGACGGCAAGGGCACGGCGGCCACCTTCGCGGGCCTGGGCGCCGTCGCGCTGGACCGGTCGGGCATCGCCTACGTGCTCGACTTCGGCAACGCCAAGGTGCGCAAGGTAGCGCCCGACGGCATGGTCTTCACCTTCGCCCCTGGCACGGCCTTCGACTTGATGGCGGGCATCGCCGTGGACGCCCAGGGCAACGTCTACGTCTCCGAGCTCCGGCCCCAACGGATCCGCAAGTTCGCGCCAGACGGGACGGCCCAGGCCTTTGCCGGCTCCGGCCAGGAAGGCCAGGCGGACGGCCCAGGCGCCGCCGCCACGTTCACCCAGCCCGGCGCCATGGCCTTCGACGCCGCCGGGATGCTCTACGTGCTGGATGGGTTCCAGCGCCTGCGCCGCGTGGCGCCGGACGGCCGGGTCCAGACCGTGCCGTTGTCGGCGCCGATCGACGGGGCCGCCGCCCTGGCCGTCGATGCGGCCGGCGGCATCTACGTGGGCAGCCCGCAGCAGGTCTTCAAGGTGTCGGCCACCGGCACTGTGACGCCGTTGGCCGGCTCGACAGCCTCCGGCGCGGCGGACGGCCGGGGCGCGGCCGCGAGCTTCGGCGGGGTCAACGCGCTGGCGGTAGACGCGCATGGCACGCTCTTCGCGGCGGACCTCATCAACCACCTGATCCGCACCATCGGCGTGGACGGCACCGTCGCCACGGCCGCCGGCACGGGGGCCGAGGCCGCCGACGGCGCCGGCGCCAAGGCGCTCTACTCCAACATCTGGGCCCTGGCCTGGGCCGGCACCCAGGCGCTTTACGTGTTCGATGCCCAGGCGCACCGCATCAGCCAGGTGGCCCCGGCCGGCAGCTCCGCCGTCGTGCCCGGCGGCACGGGCGAAGGGGGGACGCTCGACGGCGTGCTGGGCCTGGCGGCGTCGGCCAGCGGGGAGCTGTTCCTGGTGGATGCGAACACGCGCCGGGTCCGCAAGCTGGCCGCCGGGGCGCTCGTCGACCTGGCGGGCGGCGGCGATGCCAGGGGCCCGCTGGCGGACGGCAAGGGAAGCGCGGCGCGCTTCGGCCGACCGACCGGGATCGCGATCGATGCCAGGGGCGTGCTCTACGTCCAGGACCTCGATCCGACCGGCCGCGGCCTGATCCGGGCGATCGCCCCGGACGGGACGGTGTCGACGCTGGGCGCCAGCGGGGCCGACGAGACGCCCACGATGCCCAACGACGTCCACCTCGCGGTCGACGCCAAGGGCGTGGTCTACATCAGCGACGGCGCGGCCCGGGTGGTGCGCACCCTGACACCCGGCGCCGGCGCGGCCGTCTTGCTCGCCGGCAGCGGCCAGGGCGGGGGCCAGGACGGGCAAGGCGCGCAAGCATCCTTCGAGTTCCCACAGGGGATCGCGGTCGATGCGCGGGGCAACGTCTACGTGGCGGACGCGGGCATCGGCGCCGTCAGGAAGATCGCGCCCGGCGGGGCGGTGACCTCGCTGACGCTGCCGCTGCCGCCACAGACGGCCCTGGGCTCGCCACTCGCGGTCAACGCCACGAACCTGACCTTCTGCTCGGACAAGCAGGTCTTCAGCGTCCCGTTGCCTTGACTCAATGCACCGCGGTGCTGCCCTTCAGCTCCCGCACGAACTGCTCCAGCATCTTCTTCGCATCGCCGAACACCATCATCGTGTTCTCCATATAGAACAACTCGTTCTCGATGCCCGCAAACCCGGCATTCATAGAACGCTTGATCACAATCACGTTCCGCGCATGCTCCACGTTCAGCACCGGCATCCCATAGATAGGACTCGCCGGATTCGTCTTCGCCGCCGGGTTCACGACGTCATTGGCGCCCAGCACCAGCACCACATCGGTCTTGGCAAAGTCCGCGTTGATGTCCTCCAAGTCCATCAGCTGGTCGTACGGCACGTCGGCCTCCGCCAGCAACACGTTCATATGGCCGGGCATGCGCCCCGCCACCGGGTGAATGGCGTAGCGCACCTCGGCGCCCCGATCTTGCAAAAGGTCGGCCAGCTCACGGCAAGCATGCTGCGCGCGCGCCACGGCCAAGCCATAACCCGGCACGATGATGACCGACTGCGCATTCTCCAGCACGGTCATCGCGTCATCCACGCTGAACTCCTTCACGGAGCCCTTGACCTCCTGAGCAGCCCCACCCGCAATCACCGTGGCCGCGCCAAACGATCCAAACAAGACGTTCCCCAGCGAACGGTTCATCGCCTTCGACATCAGGATCGTCAGCAGCGTGCCGGAGGCGCCAACCAACGCGCCCGCGATAATCAAAGCATTGTTCGACAACACGAAGCCGCTGGTGGCGGCCGCCATGCCGGTCAACGAGTTGAGTACGGCGATGATGACAGGCATATCGGCGCCGCCGATGGGCAGCACCACGCCAACACCCAGCACCATCGCGATGCCGATGAAGGCCACCAACACCCAGACAGGTTGCGGCGTCATCGTCAGCCACACGAGCCCGCCCACCATGGCCAGCGCTACCAGCCCGTTCACGAACTGCTGCCCGGGATACGTGATGGGGCGCCCGGTCATCAGCTCTTGCAACTTGGCAAAGGCGATCACGGAGCCGGAGAAGCTGATGCCGCCAATAAGCGCGGTCAACAACGTCGTAAATCCGGCGCCGTACGGCATCATGTGCGTGCCGAAACCGGTGCCGTGCAAGTACTCGCTAGCAGCAACCAAAGCCGCCGCGCCGCCACCCGTGCCGTTGAAGATGGCGACCATCTGCGGCATGGCCGTCATCTGCACGCGCTTCGCGGAGACATAGCCCAGCACCGCGCCCACCACCATGCCGGCGATCAGGACCGGGTAGCTGACGATTTGCCTGTCGAAGAGCGTGGCGACCACGGCGATGAGCATGCCCACGGCGCCCATCTGGTTGCCCTGGCGCGCCGTGGCGGGCGAGCCCATGCGCTTGAGGCCGACGATGAAGAGGATCGACGTGACCAGGTAGGCCAGGTTGATGAAATTAGCGCTGTTCACCTAACGGCCGCCCTTCTTGGACTTGAACATCTCGAGCATGCGGTCCGTCACCACGAAGCCGCCCACCACGTTCAGCGTGCCCAACATGACGGCCAGGAAGGCGAAGAAGGGCCCCAAATCGGGGTTGGTCGTGCCGGCCACCAACAGGGTGCCGACGATCACGATGCCGTGGATGGCGTTGGTGCCGCTCATCAGCGGCGTGTGCAGGGTCGGCGGGACCTTGGAGATCAGCTCCAGGCCCAGGAAGACCGCCAGGATAAAGACGAACAGGTA
>JAQBPE010000308.1 GCA_028287685.1 Cyanobacteria bacterium RYN_339
CCGTTGGAAAACGTGCCTACGACCCCAGAAGCGGGCGCTTCTCCTTGACACTGACCGCACCGGAAACCGTGAAATTGATGGCATCGGCAGAGATTGACGAGGCCCGGGCGAGACTGCGCAAGGACCACTTGGTGCGCGTTGTCGCCGTCGATGATCGCGGTGAAGAGGCCGTTGGCTACTTCGACCCGCCCAAGGACGGCATGTCCATAACCCGCGTCACTAGCAGGGTTGGCTTCACCGATCCCTATGGGCGCTTTGTCGAACGTGACTACGACCAAGCTCAATCGAAGCAAGCCAACCGAGCCGCCGGACGGGTCCTCACCTTGGTCGGGCCGGAAGTCGGTGTGACCGCGCCACTCACTTTGCGCCTCGCCAGGCGGTTTCAGGTTGAACTACCCGGCCAACCAGGGCTCGACACGCGGACGGTGCTGACGCCCGGCACAAAGGACACCGCCGACTTCACATTCTCGGGCACCAGCGCGTCCTTCTTGGCGTCGATCTCCGCGAATTCAGGGAAGTTGGTCGCCAAGGAGGTGCTGCTCGCAACTCCCAAGGGGTACCCACGCTTGGCCCGTCGGCGCGGCGCCCGGTTCGACCTGCTCTCCTGGTCGCAGGGGCAGGGCGTCGTCGAGTCGGCAGCGGCGGGGCGCCGGGTGGTTTTGCCCGGGGAGCCTCCTCCGCTGGCGCGTGCGGGTGGTGCGCTCGATTTCTTGGCCGATGACCGTCAGGTCGTGTATGCCAGCGCCGGGTACCAGCCGGCCCTCGACGCATGCGACTGGCAAGGCCGTCCCTTGTGGCACACCGATGACACCGCCTTACTTCCCGGCACCGAAATAGACGACGTTACGGTCGTCAGGCTCACGCTCCTTTCCGACGGCACGTTGCTTCTCTTCCAGGCCGGGCAAGACCGGTCCAGGTCCGAAGCGGGGCAATTCTTCTCGGTTTCGCGACTCTCAATCGACCGCGGGAAGGTGTTGGCGTCGCGCATCATGTACTTGCCGGTCGTCAAAGGCGAGACGCGGACGATCAACGGTGGAGCGGCGGTCCAGATGGCGGACCACGAGTTGGCCGTGTTGAACCTCGATCACGAAGTGGGCAAGACGTTCGAGGAGGAGACCATCGTGTTGGACCTCGGCCAGCCCGACTGGCGCCCCGTTGCGCGCCTCACCTCGCCGGGCGACGGCATCTTCATGGTGTACGGTGCGGCGGTCGTTGGCGATCGCCTCCTTGTTGGGTGTGGAACCGGCGGCGCGGCATTGCTGGAGATGGGCGCTCGACCAGCGGGGGCCCCCAAGCCGCCCTCGTAGCCCTCCGGGCAGCGTTGCCGGGGGTGGGTTGCACCTTCGGAAGCTTGCGCTGCGCCAAAATCGCCCGCAGAGCGCTTTCATGCCTTCGGCCAAGGCGGACGGGACCCGTCCCTGTTGACCATGCCATGACGCACCACGCACGGCGGGCGATCGACGGGCGCCCTCGCCTGCCCTCCCCTCGACCACATCTGCCGGCCAGGAATGACGTCCAATTCGCTGACGAGTTGGTCCAACTGCCCGAGAAATCGATTGGCCCAGGTTCGATACCCGTCCCTCCCGGGGCGTCATGTAAAGCGTGGTGGCCGAAATTGTCTCCACGCTTTACTTTGAAGCCACCAGTATCCGACTCGAATGGGTCAAGCTTGTGCGGTTACTTGCGAGGGAAATAGGGCGGCTGCCGGGACCGCGGCCGAGAACTTCCCGGTCAGGCGAGCGGTGGAGGCAGTTCGTGCGTCATACCTGCAACTTCACTGCACTTCGATGTCCGCACGTAGTTCATCCGCGGGGTCTCCATTCTCGCCCACATCCGGTGATGGGAAAAATGCCTCTCTTGCTCTCGGAGCCACGAGCACGTACTTTCTAGCGCGACTCACTGTGAACGTCGTATGCACCGGCCCGGCGTACCCCGCCATTGTCGCCGCGGGTGGGCCCAATAACACAACTCTGCGAATCAGCTTTCCCGAAATTCTGATCGTCGACTTAGCGTCGTCAACAATGGCGCTAACATCGGCCCCACGGTATTCACCGGATGGTGTGAAACAATACAACTCAATATTTGTCGGGGCATCCTTTCTTACCATAGTTGGTGCGAAAATCTGCGTAAACTTAAGCTCGGTGATGTCCGTCTCCAGGAGTGGCATCTCGCATCCAGCTAAGCAAAAGGCGATGCAAAGCCCACCTATCAAAACACGCAGAAGGTGAACGTGATTTTCAAATCCTTGGCGCATCACTCAATCACGATCAATCTCAACGGTAGGGCAACGAGCGATTTTTTGGTCTTACGGCTCAACACTTGCCGACGACTCTCGTATTGGGAAACCTTACTCCAAAAGAGTTCTGGCGGCTCGCCGAGGCTTAAATCGGAACTAAAACGCTTGCGGACGAGGTGCGAGTCACAAGCATTTGCCATTGAGCAAGTTGGCATCGTGGTTTGAGCCTAACACAGCTGTGTCGCCCACGCCGGGTTTCCTTGCAAGAGTTACTTGATGCTTGCCTAGTTCTCTGGATTCTCAGCCCGAGCACGTTGGGCATCTAACTCGGCTGGTTGCCGGCTGATTTCGACTAAGAGCCGTTCGTTTTCCCGCCGAAGCTCGTCGGTCTGGGTCTTCATTGCGACTAAAAGCCGCCGTCCCCAGATGTCCTCAAGCGGCTCCCGGTTATGATTATCATATTCGTTAAGGGCAGAGAACAGCTCACTTCGCATTGTGTCATTTCCGCTCGGAGGAACTATTTCCATTGTATGAGGTAATCCTAGACGGACGACTAGCATCCACGACAACAAGCGAGAGACTCGCCCATTGAAGTCGGCAAACGGATGGATGTTCGTGAATCGCCCTTCGCAAAACGCGAATATGCGCATGATCTCTTCCGGATCCAGATCGTCCAGATCCAGCCTGATAACGCGATATTCGAGATCGTCAGCAAACTGCTTGAGCAACTCACGGACTTGGTAGTGTGGTGGCGGAAGGTGATTACCCACCTGAACATCTTTTGAGCGTACTCGGCCAGCCCAGGCCACGACACGCTTGAACGCCTCTTCGTGAAGGTCAAGAATCCGACCGAAGGAGAAGCGCAAATCGTCCTTCCCGCGCAACACAATTTGCTTCATGACGTGTTCAACGCCAAGGGCAAGTTGGGGCACGAGCTCGCTGTACGGCTTTGGCCCGTCTACGGTTTCGATTTCGCGCGTCGAGTCGAAGGCATCCATCGCTCAGAGGTTCGCGAGGTTCTCTTCAAGGAATTGAACGTCAACGAAATCGCCCTCGAGCGCCATCGAATCCGCCACTTGCTTCGGTATAACAGACAAGTAGGCGTCTTCGCGGTTGGGATGGCTGTCGCGCCAGGCTCGAACTGCTATCATGAAGGCTTCCTTGGTCATCAGCGGGCCTCCTTCATAGATGCACGCAGCGCATCTTCGCCACTACGATGGTATCGGGCAATTTCCGCAAAAGCAAATGGCAACTTGCCCAGTGTTCGTGCCTCGTCGCTTCCTCGTTATACCCCCGCTCCATCATCGAGTCTTGCTAGCTTGCAGTATGCCTTCCGCTAAGTCTCGTGGAGCCTAAAGGACGCGACGGCGCAACGAAACGCCAAAGCCAAGGTTCGATAGCCGTCCCTCCCGGGGCGCTACATGTACGGTTATCGAAATCAGCCGGTCATGCGGGTTTCCCGCCATGGCCGGCTGATTTTTGTTGGCTTTCTGTCGTCGAGTGCAGGAGGGCCTCGAACCCTCTTGCGACTGGGGGGGCGGGCGTCGTCCGTGGGCGCGCTTCGCGCCGACGCGACGACGGAGGCGGGCGAACGCGATCGCCGTCACCGTCGTTGCCGCCCCCGCCCCAACCACCTACGAAGATCGATCCAGCGACAAGGTGCCGGTGGAGCCGATCTCTTCTAGTGGAACTGGTTCCTAGAAGGTTTTCATGTACGCGATCAGGGCTTGCTTGTCGCCATCCGAGAGGTGCCGACCGTAGTAGTGCCCCTTGTCCTCGATGAAGTCGGGACAGGTACTCACGGCCAGGAGTCGCGCCAGCATCGCCCGACGGCCCTTGTCCATGTTGGTGCGTTGGAGCCGCGCGAACTGGGACCTGGGTTGGCCCTGGAGCACGCCATTGACGTATGCTTGCAGCACGGACTTCACGTTCCGGGGATGGACGTTCATGATCAGGTTGATGGACGTCCCCTTGGGAACGGTGAGCAGGGACACGTCCAGGGCGGGCAGGTTGGCAAACTCCGGCAGCTGCCGCTTCATCAAGGCGAACACGTCCGGGAGCGTGCTCTCTTCGGTCGTCACCTTGATCGAGCGTACGCCCAGCCGGCGCTCCGGCCAGAGCAACTTGCTCATCCCGTCCTGGTAGCACGCCACTTGGCCGGCCACCGAGGGGTCCAGGGTGACGGCGCCCACCGAGCGGTTGTGCAGGAGGGGGCCGTGCGACCAGATAGAGACCAGGGTCGAGGTTCGGTAGTACGCCGCGTTTCCAGTAAAGGTGTTGTCGTACTTACCGGTCAACGGATTATAGAGGTTGACCGGCCGTCCGCTCGGATCGTAGTCGTGAAGCTGCATCTTGCCGGCCTTCAACTGCTTGAAGGTCAGGCTCGACATCTGTCCGAACGTGCTCCCGGCCATGGAATTGGTCAGAAGGCCCCGCGCCGCGTTCGTTCCGAGCTCGGAGACCGGGTAGCGCCGGTCATCCGAGAGGACGTTGTCCTTCAGGAAATCGTCGCGAAGAACGAACTCTCGCCACGCATTCCGCCGCGCAGCCGCATCGGTGGGCAAAGGGTTCGGTGCCTTACCGCTATGGCAAGCCGCGCAGCTGTCAGCGAACGCGATCTTGCCCCGGCGCAGCACGGACGGGTCGGTGGTGAGGTAATCCTTGCCGTTCTTGGTCGCTGGCCCCGATTGCACGCTCTCCACCGCGTCTGCGAGCGGGTACGAGTCGTAGCTCATCAGGAACGTCGCCATGTTTGGCATCCGCTTCGCGGTCTGCATCCAGAAGCTGTTCGGATCCCGGCTGTACTTGCCGACGATGTCAAATTCCCGCGTGGCGAATTTCCGCCGGATGCTTGCCACCGGATCCCACGGGTCGAGCGGCCAGGTCTGGATCCAGCCCTGGAAGTCGCTGCCCTCGTTTACGTAGACGCGGCACGACGCGATCAGCAAGCCCAGAGAGTCGGCGCCGTCCGCCAGGACGTGGGGGGTCTTGATCGTAGGCCGAGCAGCCGTCCCTCCCAACGCGCCCCCGGCGAAGTTGTCGGGCAGCCCGACCTGGCGGTACATGGCGTGAAGCATGTCGCGTTGGGCGGGGGTGATTCGCTCGACGCTCGCCTCCTTCAGCCTGGGGAGCACGCGGTAAAGGGGGTAAATCTCGACCGGGTTGTTGATGTAGTCGCTCGGGAACCGTGAGGTCTCGCTCGTGCCCGGCTCCTGGTGCGCCAGGTACTGCCAAATGAACGACGTTCGAGGCAGGTTGTAGCCAAAGAGCATGCCTTCGCGGAAGTACTGATTGCCGGGGTTAGATGCCAGGTTGTCCCAGGCCGGTTCGCTTGAATTCTTGGGCGGGTGATCCGGGTTGAAGCCGATGTGACACAAGGCGCAGGACATGCCCACGCGATAGGGCGGCTGCACGCTGGACGCATCGGCCAGGTACTTCTTGAGCGACCACTTGGTCGGCTCGAAGGCCTTGTTCTTGTAGAGTTGCAGCCCGATGACCCCACTGGAGTATCCGAAGACCTCCGGATCCCAAGTGAGGCTGCCGGCCTTCATTCGATCGATCGTGAGGCCGTACTGGTCGGGGCCATCCGCGGCGACGGTGTCCGGATCGTTCAAGGTGCCCAGGACCTCGAACCGTTTGGAGCGGGGGACCGACGTCAACATGCGCAGAAAGTCGACCTTGACCCCGAGTAAGTCCTGGTGCGGGTTCCCCGTCAACGAGGCCAGCTTCGCCCAGAACCCCGAGTTATCGACGCCGGTCCACCAGTGCCAGGTGTCCATCCCGTCTCCCACGGCCTTCGGGTCCATGCCGAACCGCTTGGCCGCCTCGTCGGCGTGCGTCTTGCGGTACCAATCGTAGGTATGTTCGCCTGCTTGAACCGGCCGACCGAAGGTGTAGTCGACTGGGTCCTTGCCGCTGGCCATGGCCCCTCGCGGAGCGCCGGCGCAGACCACCAGGGTCGTGCCACCCAGGGCAACAAGGATCCCCGCCCCGGCCCCCAGGACTCGCACGGCCACCGGAGTCGGGGCGATCGGGCGCCCCTTACCGGCAAGATCGCCATCGACACGGGAGGTCTCGTGGCGGCCGGGTGATGGTTCCATTGTCGGTCCCTTTCGGCGTAGGTTTGCAATTGCGTCATTTATGACGGAGCGTTTTTATATCAAAGGCGGCAAGTTTTGTAAAGACGGTTCGTCCAAACCCTGCCTCGCCACTTCGGGCTCGGTGAAGGCCTGGCGATGGATTTGGCTCGGGTAGTACCCAAGGCGATTTTCGGAAACCTCGGGCTTGCGATCGCCCGGTCGATCGCCGCTGCGTACGGCGGCGTGATCACGGTCGAGAGTGAGTTGCAGCAGGGTTCGACCTTCCGCTGCCTGCTTCCGCTCATTGATGGCCAAGCGCCTTCAAGAGAACTTTGCAACCGACCAGTTGAAGCACGGACTCATCGTCCCGGAATACCGGAAACCTTTCGTACTCTCGGCTTACGCGGCCCAGGAGCGGGGGCATAGGAAAGCCGCTTCGAGGACCGGGTCAACGGGAAGGTCATTTCGCGGTTCAGGCGTGCGGTGATTGATTACGAAAATTCCCAATGCTTCTATGAGGTACCAGCAGGGATGAAGAAGGGAGCATAGACATGAAGATCGGGTTTATCGGGGCAGGCAATATGGGGCAGCCGATAGCCGGGCGACTCGTCCAAGCCGGGCATGACGTAACGGTTTATAACCGCACGCGGGCACATGCGGAATTGATTGCTGGCGCCAAAGTCGCAGACACACCAGCCCACGCCGCAACCGACGCCGAGATCGTGATGACCATGCTCTCGGATGACGTTGCCGTAGAAGCGGTGGTGGAGGGTCCTGACGGTTTCGCCCGGGCGATGCCCGAGGGCAGCCTCCACATTTGTTCTAGCACCATCTCCGTTGCACTTTCTGCGCGGCTGGCGAAGCTACATCTTGAGACTGGGCGCAACTATATCGGCGCGCCCGTCTTCGGCCGCCCGGCAATGGCTGCGGAGGGCAAACTGACCATTGTCGCAGCGGGGCCAGACGCACAGCTGGACCGGGCCCAGCCGATTTTTGATGCAATAGGCCAGCGCAGCTTCAGGTTTGGCAACGAGCCCGAGAAAGCGCACCTGATCAAGCTCTCCGGCAACTTCCTGCTCGCGGCGACGGTCGAGAGCCTGGCCGAGGCCTTTGCACTGGTGCGGAAAGCCGGAATCTCGCCGGAGGCATACCTAGATTTCTTATCGGACTCGCTCTTTGCTTCACCCGCCACCAAGACCTACGGCGAGATGATTGCCAAGGGACTCTTCACACAAGAGGCGGGCTTCAAGCTATCGCTTGCGCTCAAGGATTGCCGTCTGGTGCTGGATGCTGCGGATAACGAGGGCGTTCCGATGCCGGTCGCCAGCCTCGTCCACGATCAGATGCTGGGGGCGATCGGGCGGGGCTATGCCAACCTGGACTTTGTCGGATTGGCTCGCGTCGCCGAGGAGAATGCGGGGCTCGAAGCTCGCGGTCGGGCCTGACTCGACGGCTTAAAGCCGCAACCGGCCAGAAGGGCAGCCAAGTGACCGCCTCCAAGCCAATCGATCTACGACTGCCAGCCCGCCGCGATCCTCAAGGATCCCATGCTCAAGCGCTTTTCGTCGATCTTTTCCACGCCGACTGTTGAACTACCGCAAAATGGTAGAGCAAGGCCAGCTAGAAATTCTTGGTGGCCCGCCGAGCGGCGCCGCAATGTTGACCGACTGCGGCGCCAGATTGTTGGCCGGAACGCCGGGTGTCAGATTTGCGCTCGGCCGCCATCGACAAAAAGTTCGATGCCCGTGACAAAACTGGAGTCATCCGAGGCCAAGAATAGCGCTGCCTTGGCGATTTCATCGGGTTCCCCGATGCGCCCCATCGGGATGGTGGACACAATCCTTGCCATGGCGTCGGTAGGCTGTTGACCCATGATGGGTGTTTCGGTCGGGCCCGGACTGAGGACGTTCGAGCGGATGCGGCGATCTTTCAATTCAACCGTCCAAGCTCGCACGAAATTGCGAATGGCGGCTTTGGTTGCACCGTAGACCCAGAAGGCAGGCGTACCTTTGATGCTCGCCACCGAGCCGGTAAGAATGATGGAGCCGCCGTCATTCATCAGCGGTAAAGCCTTTTGCACCGTGAACAACGTGCCTTTCACGTTGATGTTAAACAGCTTGTCGAAGTGTTCTTCGGTGATGCTTCCCAATGGAGCGAATTCGGCAACACCGGCGTTGGCGAATACAATGTCGATTTTCTTGCCTTCTGCTTTGACCGTCTCGTAGAGCCGGTCAAGATCGGCCAGCTTAGAAATGTCTCCCTGCACGCTTGTGACGTTGCTGCCGATTTCCTTCACGGCCCCATCGAGTTCATGCTGGCGACGGCCCGTAATGAAGACGTAGGCACCCTCGCTGACGAAAAGCTTCGCCGCAGCGAGTCCAATCCCCGTGGACCCTCCGGTGATGACTGCAACTTTCCCTTGCAACTTACCCATGGTCGTTTCTCCTTGATGTTCCCGATCAATTAACGCTGTAGAGCTGAACATTAGCCAACTCCCAAGTTGCCGTAATTCTCTAAATATGGACGTACGCATTAAATTAGGGCAAGGGTTTACTCTCCATTGTGAAGACCTCGTCGATTCCCAGGAGTCCCGCCCGCGCTGGACGAGGAGCGCCAGGACAGCTTTGCCCCGTTTACCTCGGGTGAGTCGACGGACGCTGTTTCTTTAGAAGGTGTGAATTGACTATCTGCTTGAGCCGATCAATTGCGGTCGAATTTCTATCAACCCGTGATTGAAGATACGCTCCGTGCTGGGCAAACAAGATGAAACCCGCCAAAGTGTTGCAATCCGTTGATTTCGGCAAGTCGCCTGCCTTGACGGCGGCCTTCAAGGCCAATGAAAGGGCCTTTTCACCCTCCCTCGAGATTTCCTCAAGGCGCAGCCGGATGATTTCGCTGTGGTCACTAGCTTCGACACTTAGATTACCAATGAGACAACCACACCATTCTTCGTCGGCATTGAGATACTTATCCGTATGATCGATAAATGCCATAACTCGATCGAGCGGCGGCAACGACTCATTCAGAAGTGTTTCTTTGATGACCTCGAAGCTTCTTTCGAAGTAAATGTCTAGCACCTCGAGGGTGAAGGCCTCCTTCGACTTAAAATGATTGGTGAAGGAACCAAGAGGCACTCCAGCGGCCTCGCTAATGTCGCGAACGCTGGATCCCAAATATCCTCGTTGCCGTAGAACCTTCAGCCCCGCAGATAAAATTGCCTCGCGATTAGAGACTCTTCCCATCCTTTCATTATGACAGATCTTGCTGATCTGTTAGTTGAATTGTTCATTTGTTTTCTTAGCTGAATCTAGTCGACAGGATAATCCAAGTACCCCGGCTCGCCTGGCGTATAGAACGTTGCCGGATCCGGTTCGCGCAACGACTTGCCCGTTTGCAGCTTCTCCACCAGCTTGGCGTTCGCGATGAAGGGCCGGCCAAAAGCCACCAAGTCGCCAAATCCCGCTTCAAGGTCGTGCTCCGCGCGGGCGAGGTCGTAGCCGCCCGATAGAATCAAGGCCTGCTTGAAACACCTCCGAATCGCCTGCTTGATGGTCGGGCTCAAGGGCGGAGCGCCCATGCTGCTATGGTCGACGATGTGGATGTAGGCCAGTCCCAACGCGCTCAGGTGGCTCGCGAGCAAAACATAGTCGTCTTCCAGGCCGTCATAGGGCGCGATCCCGTTGAAGACACCATACGGCGACAACCGGATACCCACGCGCTCGGCGCCGATCGCCGCCGCCGTAGTAGGTAGCCATCGCCTCATTGGGGACGCCCCCGGGGGCGCGACTGTGCGTCATGGGCGCCATCACGATGCGGTTCTTGAGGGAGAGCGCGCCCAATTGAAACGCGCCAAAAATCAGTGCTTTGGATTGGGTGGACATGAATTTCCTTCCGGGGACCGAGGGGAAAAAGAGGCGATGGCTTGGCTAAACCGTCATACCTCCGTCAACAGTCAAGTTCGCACCATTGACGAATGAAGACTCGGGACCGGCGACGAAGGCCACCATCGCAGCAATTTCTTCAGGGCGTCCATATCGACCAAGCGGAACAAGGGCCTTCTGGGGTACGGCCCACTCTCCCGAGGCGGGATTCAGTTCCGTGTCGATCGGTCCGGGTTGAACGTTGTTTACGGTAACGCCAAGCGAACCAAGTTCGCGCGCCAAACCTTGCGTGAACATTTTTACGGCTCCCTTGGTCGCGGCATAGGACGCCATTCCGCCAAAACCAACATTCTGTCCAACGCACGAGCCAATGTTAATGATTCGGCCACCCGGCTTCAAGTGCTTTAGGGCCGCTTGCGTAGCCACGAACAACCCTCTGACGTTGATTGCAAACATGCGGTCAAAGTTTTCAAGGCTTGTCTCTGCTACCGGTTCCGGAATGCATGTGCCGGCATTGTTCACCAGCACATCGAGTCCCCCAAACGTCTTGACCGTCTTCTCGACGGCGTCCTTGACGGCGTCGGCATCGGAAGCGTTAGCCCGTATCGCGATGGCCTTTCCGCCCTCGGCTTCGATCGCCTTGACTAGCGTCGCAGCGGCTTCCTCTCCCTTGCTGTAAGTGATGGCAACCATGGCTCCGTCACCGGCCAAACGCTTGGCGATTGCCGCGCCGATGCCTCGCGATCCACCGGTAACCAGTGCTACTTTGCCTGCCAATTGCTCGTTCTTGTTCGTCATAAATGCCCCGTTTCAATTGTTGCAATCGAGTGGCCCAAAAGCCAACTCCCGAGTTGTCGTTATCGTGTAATATGTACGTACGTATTTGCGAAAAAGTCAAGGTCTTCAGCGCCTGTCCGTTGAAGCCGGGCAGAACGCTCGTCGAGGCGGAGCCCGAAGGCACGAGCCGAGAAGCCGCACTGGATGAGCTAACGCGTTACGCGCCCACCGGTGTTCAAACGGGCAAGGGAATCACGTGTATGTGCCGAGCGCTTGATGCACTCCCTCCATAGCCATGCCGCCTTCGCCCACGGCGGCGACACAGCGCTTCACCGAACCCGAACGGACGTCGCCCACGGCAAAAATGCCGGGGCGGCTCGTCTCTAGCGGGCCCGGTGTGCGCTTCGCGGCTTTCCAGGCGGGGGCATCAGCGACTGCGGGGCCTGTTTTGACGAAGCCTTTGGCATCCCGCTCGATCTCGGGAGGTAGCCAATCAGTGCTCGGCTTGGCGCCGATCATGGAAAAAACGGCGGGCGTCTGCACGGTGCGCCGCTCGTGGGTCTCTGTGTTTTCCAGTTCCACGGTTTCCAAGTGCTTCTCACCCGTCATTTTCCGAATCTCTGTGTGACAGAGAATCTCGATGTTTTTCTTGGCCGTTACTCGGCCCGACAGGTAGCTCGACATACTCTTGGAGAGATCGGCGCCGCGAATCACAAGCAACACCTTCTCGGCGCTCTCGGAGAGGAACATGGCCGCTTGTCCGGCGGAGTTGCCGCCGCCGGCCACGATTACCGTCGACCTGCGGCAAAGCTGTCTTTCGATGGCCGTCGCAGCATAGTAAACACCTATGCCCTCGAAGCGCGCACGCCCATCGGCTTCGATGCGATTGTAGTCCGCGCCGGTGGCGATGATGACGCACTTCGCTCGTAGCTTGGCGGTGCAGCCTTCTATTTGCAGGACTGCAGCGTGGTCGCCCTCGCCGAAGGCAAGTGAAAGCGCTCGTGCCGGCGTGGAGAATTTCGCGCCGAAGCGGAAAGCCTGGAGCTGCGCGCGGTTCGTCAACTCGCCCCCGTTGATGCCGGTGGGGAAGCCGAAGAAATTCTCGATGAGCGACGACGACCCCGCCTGGCCGCCTGGCGCGAAGCACTCCAGCACCACGGTCTGCAATCCCTCTGATGCGGCATTGACCGCTGCGGAGAGGCCCGCGGGTCCTGCGCCGACGATCGCCAAGTCACACAAAATCTCGCTTTCCCCCTCATCCGCGAGCGGTCGGAGCAGACCCGCCACTTGCGCGACCTCCCGCAAGGAAGGCTTGTACAGCGCCACGCCAGTGGCCGTGACCAGCACGGGCAGGTCGCTGCTCGCGAGTTTCAGGCGCTCGCAGAGCCCGCGCCCGTCCTCGCTGTCAAATTGAATGAGCCGATGCGGACTATGATTTTTGTCGAGGAAATTGTGAATCAGGTGCCCATCGCGTGAGCCATCCGTCGCGACGACACGCAGGCCGACGAAATTGTGGTCGCGCAGCAAACGCTCGCGCCGCATGATGAATGCATTCACGATGGGCTCGCCGACGCCGGGCAACTCCACTAGCGCACGCCTCAATTCTGCGGCAGGGATTTCGAGAATCTCCGATGCCTCGGCCTTACCCCGAGCGCTCGCCACGGCAGAGGTGCCGTTGAGCATCGCCACGTCGCCGAAAAAACCGCGCGGACCTGACGAAGCCAGGATTTGCTCGATCCCGTCGCGCGCTTCAAAAGCCTCCACCTCGCCGCTAAGGACCACCGTCAGCCCGTGATCACGCTGGCCCGCTTCGACGGCCAGTTCCCCGCGGCGCAGCATCCGACGGTGCCCCAGCGGCTCCAGTAGCGTGAGCTGCCAGTCGGCCAACATCGGAAATGCGATCGCCTCCGTGTCCCGGTAAAACCGCGCTTCTTTTTCGTCTTCGCTCATCATAGGACGGCCTTTCGCGCTTTCATGCTGTCGCGGCTCATGGTTCTGTCGGAAACTTGTCGCCGAACATGGGAAGGCCGCTCTTGGACTGCGCGCGTGTCGATTCGTCCTGGATGATATCCCAGTGCTCGACCAGAAGGTCGTCATCGATGCGAAGGATGTCCGCTGCAATCCAGTTCACGGGCTGCCCGAAGCCGGAAAATCGCCCGTGGACGATCACCAGGTCGTTCTCGGCCACAACCATGCCCGGTTCATACTTGAGCGTCGACGGCATGCCCTTGACTAACTCAAATAGACCCTCACGACCATGGTTGATGTGAGCGCTGTGCTGTAGATAGTTGGGCGACCAAAAGCGCTCGGCCGCTGGGTAGTCACGTTTGTTAAAAAGGGTGTCAAAAGCCGCGAGAACGAGTGCCTTATTTGTTTCTTGTTTGGTCGGGTTCATTGAATTTGCCCTCTTATTCATTTGCGGACCGCCAGGTCGGTGTAATCGAGAATGAATGACGTACGCCCTGACAGGAGCGGACCCTCCGGCGTGCGCCTGACAACCCGCCGCAAAGTCGGAAAGACGATTCCGTCTATCGTCAGCAGGTCATAGCAGTAGTGCGCTGCGACGCCGCCGAGCACGTCGGTGGTGTAGTCGAGTCGTCTTAGCAAGAAGTCATCGCCGAAATAGAGCTTTTGCACCTTCGTGTGCGCGGGCACGTCATCCGGGTAGGTCACCTCGAGGACGCGCCAGGTTTCGCGGCCTTCGACATGGGGCTCGAGCTCTCGCGCCGTGAAGCCCGTCCGAGCAAAGAGGAAGGGTGCTGACAGATAGTTCCAGACCGCGTAGCCGAGAAAATAGGTCAGGTGCAGGCGATCCCAGGGCGTTTCGCGCACATGCCCCGCAAAGGCCGCGCGCGGATCGTCGCGCTCTTCGACGACCGTGCCGTCACGGCGTTCGATCCAAACCCGATTCGGGGTGAAGATCCACCGGTCATCGGATTCATCGCCTAGCCTTTGAAAGACGGTCCGCGGTGTCGCAACGTCCACCGAAGCAGAAGGCCGGCGATGCCCCGGAAAACCCTTGATATCCAGCAGCCCACCGGAGAAGTTGAACGTCAAGTCGATCGCGCGGACGGTGCGCCAGCGGTCGAGGCCCCCATGTGCGGCGATAACGAAACCAAGGAGATCGGTCATGTCGGCTACGCTTTCTTGCTTTGGCACTGTTCCGGTTTGTGCGCGCAGTCGAGCCTTCGCCCACCGGCGTGGAGGGGCCTAGCCTTCGGGACGGCTCTCGATCGCGTCCACCTTGTCCGGGTAGAAAGCAAGGTGGTTCTTAATGGCCGACACCGCGTCGTAGGGAGCCTCGTAGGACCAGACGGCGTTGACGGCGCGTTCCCCGCCTGACGGGATACTGAAGTATGTGCAGTCACCCTTGTAGGGGCAGTAGGACGCATGAGCGCTCCGTTCTAGCAACGTCATATCGACATCCTTGCGCGGCAAGTATTGGACGTCCGGGTGGCCCGCTTCGCGGAGTATCAGCGCATCGCGGCTGTCGGCCAGGACCGTGCCGCCGATCGAGACCACGACCCGTTTAAGGTTACGCTCGATCGAGATGGGATGATCAGGTCCTGGGGTCTTGATCGCCTTCGCCGTTCTATTAGTCTGTTCGGACATACTCTCCTCCTGCAATTGTCGCGAAGCGCTCACGCACCGCGACCCCGTTCCTCATTCATAACAAATCTCCTGTTGGTGGTCGTCATGGCATCAGTCAGGCGGGACCGCATCGGGGATGAGCGCCCTGCCGAGCGCCGCCATGTAGTCGCGTTTGAGCGCCCCGGTGACGGCGGCATCCGGAACGCCGGGGGGCGGATCCATGTCGAAGCCGTGGAAAGCGCCCGGGTAGACGTGCAGCTCGGTCGGCACTCCGCTCCGCATCAGCCGGTGGGCGTAAACGAGGTCTTCGTCCAAAAACAAATCCAGCGTCCCCACCGCAATGAACGTGGGGGGAAGGGCATCGAGTCGTTCCGCTCTGGCGGGAACGGCGTAAGGAGTCACGTCCAACCCTCCTGGGGCTTGGCCCAGGAGTGCAGACCACGCGAAGCGATTGCTTTCCGGTGTCCAGATGAACTGGCCCGTATACGCGTTCGGTTGTGCCGCCGTGCACGTGCGGTCGTCGAGCATGGGGTAGATGAGCAACTGAAAACCGAGGGGGATTTCGCCGCGATCCCTCGCCAGGAGCCCTAGCGCCGCCGCCAGGCCGCCACCCGAGCTGGCGCCGCCGATAGCGATGCGGTCCCCCGCGAAGTTCCCGCGGGTCGCCTCCGTGACGATCCACCGAAGCGCCGCGTAGGCATCTTCGACCGCGCCCGGGGCTGGCGTTTCCGGCGCGAGCCTGTAATCGACCGACACCACCGCACAACCAAGCTGGTTCACGACGGCCTCGAACATGTCCTCGTCAGCGTCCGCTTCGCCCAAGACGAAGCCGCCACCGTGGAGCCACAGCAACACCGGCAAGGGCTCCGTGGAGCGAAGCGGGCGATAGACCAGGACCCGCACATCAGGTTCACCGGCTGGACCTGGGACTACTTCGACAGCCTTCCCTATTGTTGGATGCGCCCAAGCGGAAGCGCCATCCGGCGTGATCGAGCGTCGGAATTGGCGGAGTGCATCCGCGTCGAGCACGAAGGGCGAGAACGCATCCAGGACGGGGAGGAGCTCGGGATCGACCAGGTGCCTGGTGGTCACGCGAACATCCCATCTTCGACGGCCAGGAATCGGCCAGTCAAGGCTGCTGACGGGTAGGTGGCGATGAACACCATCTGGCCAGTGATAGGGAGGACTGGATTGTCCATTTTGGTTTCCTCTGCATATCAAGCGAGCGGAGGCTTTTTGCTTCGTTTGGCCATCGGGCTGCTTCTTCGGCAAGACGATGGCTGAAATCAGGGTTCATTTTGAATTTAATACGTTCGTACATATTACTGCAAGAGTCAAGCGGTTTCTCACCATTGGCGAGAAACCCTTTTGCTCGATCGTTGCACCTGTGGCCCTTCGCCTCTACACCTTGCCGCCAGTAACCCAAACTGGGGCAAAGGGCGAATCGACACGCTCTATGGCCATCGCTTGTGGATCGCGCATGCAGTCTTCCGAGACAGCAAGCCTAACGCGGGCGGGCGGGGCATCGGCGCGCGCGCCATCGTGCTGGCCAGCGCCCCAATCGCCGCAAAGGTGCGCCCCATCGGGTCGCGCAAAGTTCGAAAGGGGCGAAAGGCTCGTCAAGTCAGGCTAACAGCGCGCTCCGCGTAACACGTGGGTTTAGCCTAAAGCTGGCGTATCACCGACATGAGCTGATCGATCTTGCGCAGCACCGAGGCCCGACTCGCCTTCAGGTTCTGCTCGAGGTTCAGCCCCGTGAAGAAGGTCTGCACCAACTCGGCGATCGCTTCCGGCTCCATCGTCGTCTGCTCCGCCGCGATGTTCTTCGCAAGCAGCTGTTTCACCCGCGCCCGGCTCTGTCTCACGATTTCGGTTGCTTCGGGAGGGAGGATCGGCAACTCACGCATCGAGGCCACCGAGAAGCAGCCCTTTTGCCCGTCCAAGTTGCACGGCCCCAGCTTCAAGAACCTCTCCACGTTTTTCCAACCCAAGGGCTCGGTGGTCAAGAGCCCCTTGTTGAATTGGCGCGCCAGGTAGAAGCGCAAGCTCTGCAAGAACAGGTCTTCTTTGTCCTCGAACTCGGCATAAAGGCCTGACCTGTTTACGCCGGTGGCCCGTTCCAGCTCCTGCAGGCTCGTGTGGGCGTAGCCATGTTTCCAAAAGACCGGGAGTGCCCTCTCCAGCACCATTTCGCGGCTATAGTTCTTCGGTCGACCCATGGCCCCATTCTGGAGTACTGAACGGGAAAGTTCAATACCCCCTTGTCATTAGCCTCACCGGGGTCTATTGTGAACTACTTGGTTCAAAACGCATCCACTTATGAACCGATTGGTTCTAGTCTGCCCGCTCTCCCGAGCAACGGAAACGTTCATGCGAGCCGACCTCATTCAACCTCATCTAGAGCCCTACTTGCTTGGCGACTCGTCCCATCGGGTTTCTACGGGCCCTCGTCGGTGGGCTACACCGACTTTCCAGTCCTAACGCCAGCGCAGTACGACGCTTTGCTGCACGACGCCCCCAGCCCGCCTCGTCTTTGAAAGGACTTCGCAGATGAACCTCACCGGCAATACGATCTTCATCACCGGCGGCGGCTCCGGCATCGGCGGCGCGCTCGCTTCGGCGCTGCATAACCGTGGCAACCAGGTCATCATCGCGGGCCGCCGTAAGGGCCACCTGGATGCGGTGACCCGGGCCCACCCTGGCATGGCCGCGATGGAGCTGGATTTGGAAGACCCCGCGAGCATCACGGCAGTCGCGAAGAAGCTGGTGGCCGACTTCCCGAAGCTGAACGTGGTGATCAACAACGCCGGCATCATGGTGGTGGATGATGCGGCGGGGGCGATCGACGATGCCGACCTGCTCGCCACTGTCACCACCAACCTGCTGGGCCCCATCCGCCTGACCTCTGCGCTGGTCGAGCATTTAAAGCAGCAACCGCAGGCCACCATCATCCACAATACCTCCGTGCTGGGCTACGTGCCCCTAGCGCAGACGGCCGTGTACTCGGCCACGAAAGCGGCACTGCACTCGTACACGCTGTCGCAGCGCTACAAGCTCAAGGACACTGGAGTTAACGTGCTCGAGATCATCCCACCGTGGGTGCAAACCGATCTGCTAGGCAGCAACAACGAGCCACGTGCCATGCCGCTCGCGGCCTTCATCGAGGAGACAATCGCCGTGCTCGCTACCGACGCCCAGGAGATCCTGGTCGAGCAGGCTAAGCCCTTGCGCGGCAACCCCGGCCCGAACGAGGGTGCCTTCGTGATGAAGTTCAACGACCTGATGACGGCCCCATTGGGCTGAGGAGAGCACCGGCGAGTTTGAACTGAACATCGGCCAAAACATTGGCGAGTTGTAACCCGGGTAGCACGCTACGTCGACTCGTCTACTTGATGTCGTGGATCCAAATTCGCTCGGGCAGTCCCCCGAAAAGTTTCCTGCCGACATCAAGGCGGGTGCCGGCCGCAAGCTCTTCATCAGATAGCAAAGCCGCTCGCACGTCACCCGCTGGATAAGCATGCAGCAATTCGCTCTTAAACCTTTCGGGCAGCTTGCATTTCTCAAAGCCAAACAAGTCGCAGACGGCCCCTTTCGCCACCAGAGAAGCGACCTCACCGTACTTACGAACAGGCACATGCAGATTGAGATGCGCCGAAACGGCGTCCCCAACGACTTGCGCTTGCGTGTGCGAGTGATTTTTGTGAAGCATAAAGTCACGCGCCTGACGGCCGCCACTCACCGCGAAGCAACATTCTTTCAGCGGCGCAATTCTCGAGTCCGTGAGACCAATATCGTGTAAAAGCGCGGCCGCAAAAAACGTTTCTCGGTCGTACTTGAGCTTGTGATATGCACCAAGCATCGCACCGAAATAATAGGTGCGGTACACGTGCGACAACAGATCTTGCGTATGCGTGGCGCTCACATACTGTTCTACATCTCTGACAATGCGCGTGTCAGGCGGGTCCAAGTCAGAAAGCTGGAGATTAACCGGCTTCAAGAGGCCAAGTTTAGTCCGGATAACGTCAGCCGCTTCTCGGGCTGCGAGGAACGCCATGTTGCGCAGAAAGCGCAAACGTTCTGTCCGGGTCAGTACGCCGTTGCTTCTCTCGCCCCATTCTAGAGAGCCAAATCTAGGTCTCATCAGATCTCCTGTCGATGGGTGGTTTCATAAAATGTGTGCATTGAAATGCTGCCATTTTGCCCAGTGACTGAAAGTGGGGGAGGAACCATCGAGGTTCCCCTTGTCTAGCCAGCCGGCGACGTCCTGTCAGAACATCGAATTGCCGCTGACGGTCTTTGCGGGTACTGGCTGAACCACGTCCCAATGTTCAATGATTTTTCCGTTCTTCACACGGAACAACTCGGCGATCGCGAGTCCCGGGTCGTTCGCCTCTCGCGTCAAATGCACGTGCAACGCGACCAAGTCGTCATCACCCAGCACTTTCGAAATGACGACTTTTAGTTTTGGATGCTTTTTCTGCATTCCGCTTATGAATTGAACAAAGCCGTCTGGCCCGTCGGCCACCTCTGGATTGTGTTGACGATAGGGGAGCTCAATGTATCTACGGGCCGCCTCGGCCGGCTTTTGTTGGTTGATTGCAAGTTCGTAGAACTCGGTTACGAGCCTTTTGTTTTCATCGACTGCGTTTCGCGCTGTCATGACAGCCTCCTTGGAAATAGTTGTGGGACCTCGACGCTCGAGAGGAGTGGTGTTAGTCGTTTATCGACTTCCATAAGATCAAAAAAACCCAAGGCTGGCGTAGCGACGGTTTCATAGCCAGAGCGGCATCTGGGCGCCCCAAGCCCGCGATTCCCGCGGAGAATCTGTCCGCGGCGAAACGGTAGCCTCCTCTGCAAGTACCGAACGGGCTCGCCATATTTAGTGGTATTTTGTACAATATCGCACAAAACAAACCGAGGCAAGCATTTTTATGCAGGATGGCACAAAATCAAAAAAACACGGTGGGCGGCCACGGAAATTCGACGAGGCCACGGCCCTTGGGGCTATGCAGAGGGAACTCTGGACAACGGGTCTATCCGGCATCTCGCTGGACGGCATCGCGCGATCGGCCGGACTCAATCGGCCAAGCCTGGCGGCCGCGTTCGGGGACAAGGATGCGATCTACGCCAAGGCTGCGGCCCAGTATGTCGCAATGATGGAAACGCGGGTGAGCGAGGCGTTTAGCCTTGACGACCTCGGTGCAGCGCTCAAGGCGGCGTTCGATGCGGCGATCGATATCTATACCGGCGATGGTCCGGATGGCTGCTTTGTGATCTGTACCGCGCCGGCAGAGGCATTGACCAATCCTGTCTGCCGAGCAGTTCTGGAGCGGGCTATCGAGAAGATCGATGCCACGTTCCTGAGTCGCCTAGAACGGGACCAGCAGCGAGTATCAGCGAGCCCGGACGAACTTCCCATGGTCGCCGCCCTGCTCGGCGCGACTTTGCACAGCTTGGCCCTCAGGGCGCGCGCCGGCTGGTCCCGGGAGCGGCTACGCAACCTGGCTGCCGGCGCAGTCCGTCAAGTCATCGGAATGGCTTGATCGGGCGGATTTTGACCGAGGCAAGGGTGAACCAAAGGTGTAGTTGCTTGTGTGTAGGCGCTTCCGATGGCAGATCGTTACCATGAATCGCACCGTCAGGCGACCAGGCGGCATTTGGCATTGGGAGTAACCAGCATGGCCCCCAACCAGGTAGCAGAATGGCATGACTTCTTCCTGGCGGTCAGTGGTGGAGGGGCTGCCATGACCGGCCTCGTGGCGGTCGCCTTGTCTATGCAGTTGGGACCGATTGTGCGGGACCCCGTCCACCTTCACCGCGCCCGCATGATCCTGGCCGGCAGCACCGCCATGTTTATCCGGTGCTCGCTGGCTATGATGGGCGGTCAAGGCGGGCGTGCCGTGGCGGTGGTCCTGTTCACGATGTGCTTCGCGGTCATGACGATGAGCATATTCAGCTACACGCCTGTGGCGAAGCTGCCCACGGATCACCGCGCGTCTCTACTGCGCACGATCGGCGGCAACGCCTGCTATGCATTCGAGATGCTGGGCGCGGGCCTGCTGTTCTGGGGCATTCCATGGGGGCTTGTGTTGGCCGCCGTCGCCATGATGGCGAACTTCGTCAGCATGATTTCCGGCGCGTGGCTTCTATTTGTCGGCGTCAGTCGAGAAGCGACGCCGCGGACGTGACGGTCAGGTCCCTCCAAAGGCAAAACGCCACAAGCGCGTCGCGTCCGCCTTGGCCAGCGCTATGCCTCCTTAGTGGAACCCTCGAAGATCTCGCTTGGCTACAACAGGTGCTCCAGCATAATCGGGAACTCGCGCACCCGCTTGCCAGTGGCGTGGAAGACCGCGTTCGCAATGGCCGCGCCAGCGCCCACGATGCCCACCTCGCCCAGGCCCTTGATGCCCAACGGGTTGACGTAGGGGTCCTCCTCCGGCACCAAGATCACGTCGATGTCCGGCACGTCGGCGTTCACAGGCACCAGGTAGTCGCCCAGGCTGGCGTTCACCACGCGGCCCTGGCGGACATCGCGCATGACCTCTTCCAGGAGCGCCATGCCGATCCCCATTGCCATGCCGCCCAAGAGCTGAGACCGCGCCGTGCGCGCGTTCAGGACCGTACCGCCGCAGAATGCGCCCACCATGCGCGTCACGCGCACCGTGCCCAGCGTGGGGTCCACATGAACCTCGGCGAATTGGGCCCCCCAGGCGTGCATCCCGTATGACTCGTGGCCGAAGGCCTCGAAGTCCTCACCGGCCTTGGTGGTGTGCTCTGCTTCCAGGTGGGTCTTGCCCGAGCGTTCCAAGATAGCGCCATGTGCCTCGCCCCGTTCGGGACGATCGCGCAAGTACAGCCGACCATCGCCCCAGGCGATCGCGTCTTCCCCGGCGCCATAAAGGGGTGAGGCCGCGTCGGCCACCGCGAGCGCCGTGAGCACTTTGCGGACTTTGGTGGCCGCCACGAATAGCGGGACGCTGACGCTAGCTGCGGTCTGCGATCCTCCCGCCTCCGGAGCGAACGGGAGGTCGGTGTCACCAAGCTCGACCTTCACGAGGGCGATCGGCAGGCCCAGCGCCGCCGCGGCGACCTGGCTGAAGATGGTGTAGGAGCCCGTGCCCAGGTCGTGCGATGCCGTCTGGACGAGGGCGCCGTCAGCGCCGAATCGCACGCGCGCGCTGGCGCCGGCCCGCAAGGCAGGGTAGCTGGCGGTGGCCATGCCCTGGCCAACCAGCAGTTCGCCAGCACGCATGGATCTCGGTGCCGGCAACCGGCGGTCCCAGCCGAAGCGCCGGGCCGCCTGCTCGTAACAGGCCCGGAGCTCCTTGCTGGACCAGGCGCGGCCCTTGTCTTCGTCTCGATCCGCGTAGTTCTTCAGCCTCAACGCCAACGGGTCGAGGCCCAGGCGGTAGGCCAGCTCGTCCAGGGCACATTCCAGCGCCATAGCACCTGGCGCCTCGCCGGGCCCGCGCTGGAACGTTGGGGTCTGGGTATCGAGCCGCACCACGCGGTGCGTCACGGCCACGTTCGGGCAACTGTAGAGCATCCGGGTGGCCATGGCCGCCGACTCGACGTAGACACTGGCCTGCGAGGTCTGGTTGGTGACGTCGTGGGCGATCGCTGTCAACATGCCGTCGCGCTTCGCCCCGAGCCTGATGCGTTGGTGCGTCCGCGGCCGGAAACCCACCAGGCCGAACATCTGGCGGCGCTCCACCGCCAGGCGAACCGGCCGGCCAACGTGCATGGCCGCAAGGGCCGCCACGGTGACGTGGGGCCACGCATGGAGCTTCGACCCGAAAGCGCCGCCTACGTACCGGCAGACCACCCGGACGCGTTCGGGCGGCAGGTCCACGAGGTCGGCGATCATGCGCTTCACGCCGTAGACGAACTGCGAGGCGTCGTACAACGTCAGTCGCCCGTCCTTGTAGACCGCCGTGGTGGCATGCGGCTCCATCGGGTTGTGGCTCTGCGCGGCGGTGGTGTAGATCTCGTCGAGGCTGATGTCGGCCGCGGCAACGCCATCGGCGAGGTCGCCACGCAAGCCGTCTGGCGCTTCGCCCAGGATGGAGTCGGGCGGGAAAGCCGTGGAGAGCCGACCCTCCAAGTCGATCGCGGGGGTCGTCGCGTCGAAGCGGACCTCCACCAGCCGGGCGCCTTCGCGGGCGCATTCGAGCGTTTCGGCCACCACTGCCGCGATCGGCTGACCGGCGTAGGCGACGTGCGGGGAGCTGAAGACCTGCACGGCATCCGGCATCGGCGCGACGAAGCCTGTTGGCTGGCTGTGGGGGGTGCCCTGTGGGCGGGCGTTGAGGTGGCTAAGCACCGCCAACACACCGTCGGCCGCTTCTGCCCTGCGGGTATCCAGCGCCACGACCCGGCCGGGGCCGGAGGGCGCCGCAACGATGACCGCGTAGGTCATGCCCGGCAACGCCCACTCCGCCGAGTAGGTCGCCTGGCCCGTGACCTTGGCTCGGCCATCGACGCGCTCGACAGGGCGCCCGATCGGGCCCATGCTTCCCGGCTGGTCGATGCTCGTGGTCATGCCGATACTCCTTTCGCCGCCACGGCCTCCAGCGCCTTCACCAGCGCGCGCGCGGCCAGCGTCACCTTGAAGGCGTTCTGGGCGAGCGGGCGCGCCTGCGCCAGTTCCATCCGAGCCGCCTCATCGAAGGTGGCCTCGGTCGGCGGCTGCCCAACCAGGGCGGCCTCGGCAGCATAGGCCCGCCAGGGGACCGTACCGACGCCGCCAAGCGCTATGCGGGCCTGCCGGATGACGCCGGCCTCCACCTCCAAGGCCACGGCTGCCGAGGCCAGCGCGAACTCGTAGCTGGCGCGGTCACGGACCTTCAGGTAGTGCGAGCGCGCGGCCCACGGCGCCGCCGGCACCGTCACAGCGGTGATCAGCTCGCCATGCCCGAGCACATGTTCCCGGTCGGGGCGATCGCCAGGCGCCAAGTGGAACGCCGTGAGAGGGATCTGTCGCTCGCCGTGCGGCCCCAGCACGTGCACCACGGCGTCGAGCGCCACGAGCGCAACGGCCATGTCGGAAGGGTGCGTGGCGATGCAGCGATCGCTGGCGCCCAGGATCGCGTGGTTGCGATGGTGGCCCTCGATCGCCCCGCAGCCCGAGCCTGGCGCGCGCTTGTTGCACCGCTCGAAGCCGACGTCACGGAAGTAAGGGCAGCGCGTGCGTTGGAGGAGGTTCCCTCCCACCGTAGCCATGTTCCGGAGTTGGGCGGATGCCCCAGACAGCAGCGCTTCGGCGAGCACCGGGAAGCGCGCCACGACCGCAGGGTGGCGTGCCACATCGGCGTTGGTGGCAAGCGCGCCCAGATGCAGCCCATCGGCGCGCGCCTCGATCGCGGAGAGCGGCAGCCCATTGACATCGATCAGCGCCTCGGGCAGCTCCACCCCCTCCTTCATGAGGTCGACGAGCGAGGTGCCGCCGGCGACGAACATGGCGTTGGGACGGACTGCGATGGTCTGCACCGCGGACGCAGCGGTGCGGGCCCGGCCGAAGGCGATTGGCTTCAAGGCTTCCCTCCTAGCAAACCGCGATCGCGCACCTCGCGCACGGCGGCCACGATGTTCGGGTAGGCGGCGCAGCGGCAAATGTTGCCGCTCATGCCCTCGCGGATCGCCGCGTCGGTGGCCGGCCGCCCCTCCCGCAGCAGGCCCAACGCGGAGCAGAGCTGGCCGGGCGTGCAGTAGCCACACTGGAAGGCGTCGTGGTCGATGAAGGCCTGCTGGAGCGGGTGGAGCGTGTCGCCCTGGGCCAGGCCCTCTACGGTGGTGATCGTAGCGCCATCATGCATCACCGCAAAGCTCAGGCAGGCGTTGACCCGGTGGCCGTTCACCAGCACCGTGCAGGCGCCGCACTGGCCGTGGTCGCAGCCCTTCTTGGTCCCGGTCAGCTGAAACCGCTCCCGGAGCGCGTCCAGCAGCGTGACACGGGCATCCAGGGCGAGGGCATAAGTCCGACCGTTCACAAGCAGCATCACTTGCGGACTGGTCGACAGCGGTACCTCGTCCGTGGCCGCCTTGCCCAATGGGTTGAACGCCAGGCCCCCCGGAGCGGGCCCGCCCCCTCCGCCTGATACGGGCTCGGGCGGTTTGGGGCCGAGGGACTCGTCCGTCATCGCTGACACCTCCTGCTTAACATAAAAACGAACGTATATTTTACATGTCAAGTGTGATTTGGCAAATGGTTTGGCCGACTAGTAGCTCCCCGCCGGCAGGATTAGGATCCGGTTGGAACCTCCGTCCACCACCGCTAAACGCCCGTCAGGTGCCAAGGCCAGGCCCGACGGCAGGACCAGGGCGTCTTCGGCGGTGGGGTCCGTCAAGACCTTGCCGCCCGGCCCCAGGATCGTGGTGACGGTCCCGTCCGGGGCAATCTTGCGGACGCGGGCGTAGGCCTTGGGGAGGCTCACGCCATCACCCAGGTCCAGGCCCGTGCCTGCAATGACGAAAAGCATCGGAAGCGAGACGTTGCCGCCTTCGGCCACGTAGACCGTGCCGTCGGTCGCGCAGGCCAGGGCCATCGGCACGACGAAGGCCGTGTCTTTGGCTTGCCGGCCCTCGGCCTGCAGTTGCGACATCTCCTCGCCCGCGCTGAAGTTCTGGAGGAGCGTAACGGACGGTACGCCGGCGAAGGCCTCGATCCGTGGCGAGTCCTGCAGGTGTGTGAGCTTCCGGATGCGACCGCCGATGGTGTCGGCGACCAGCAGGTCCCCCTGGGGCGTGAAGGCCAAGCCCCAGGGCAGCATGAGGGTGGCGTCGGCGGCGAGACCTCCGTCGCCCTGGTGGGCGTCAAAGGGTGCGAGCGGGTCGGCCGGCCTGGTCTTGTCGTCAGCAGTGCGCACCTGGTTGCTGGCGATTAGCTCGACGTGATTGTCCGCGGTCACGCGGTAGACCTGGCGGCCACTTTCCGTGGTGCCGTAAAGCAAGCCATCCGGTCTCCAAGCCAGGGCGCCGCGCCCGAAGGGGTAGGCTCCAGGCGCGCGGCGCTCGCCCTGCTGCAAGACCGGGTTGCTCCCCTTCGCGTAGGGAGGCACGCCCAGGACCTTTGCTACGTGACCGGGCGCCAATGCCATCCGAGATCAACTTGACCTTGCCCGTCAGCTGGGTCGGCGCAGCGGCCTGCGGCACCACGAGGTGGCCTCTGGCAGCCGAAGACTTTGGCACCGCTGCGCTCTTGTCCGCCGGCTTGGGGGTGAAGCCCTTCGGCCCTGCACAGGCAAATGTGGCCACAGCCCAGATGCATACGAGCGAGGAACGAAGGACCAAGTCGGATCGGTGACTCAACGTACTCGCTAACTCTTGTAAGGCGTCGTTGACGAACTCGCGCACGCTTTCGTCATGCAGGCGAGAACATCGGATTGCCGCTAGCCGTTGCAGCGGTGGGAACCTCCTCCTGCAAGACGTCCCAGTGTTCGACGACTTTGCCATCTTTGACCTTGAAGATATCGACGGCGACCATAGGCTTCGGCCCCCAGCCCACATAGCGTCCGTGAACCATCACGAGATCGCCCTCCGCAACGACCATGCCGGCCTCGTAGGAGAGCTCCCGCGACAAGGTCGGAATGAGCTGGGCGATAGCCGAAGATCCGTTTGGAATGACCGGATTGTGTTGCACGTAGTCAGGTGAGAAGAGACGCTCCACAACCGAAACGTCTCGATCGACGAACGCGCCCCTTAGAACGGCAAGCGCGACTTCCTTGTTGCTCTCCACGGTGACCTCGATTCATTTTGCATGGCCATTGCCAACCTACATAGTGCCTGGGCGCCATAATACGTACGTACGTATATGGCTGTCAAGGGCCCCGTTCCGCGTAGAGCTTGTAACGCTGACCTTCGTCTTCACAACGCGCCAGAACGAGTCGGCATCGCGATGTCAGCCTTGATTTTGAATAAGGACACGTGTAGTGTTTGTTGACGGACACCTGTAGTGGACAGCTGTCCGCACGAGTCGCCCTGACAACGCCTCAACCTATCCATCGGTGGTGGGAGCCAAATGCCTAGACCGTCCCTTCGCGAAAAGATACTCTCCGAAGGCTTTCACGTCGTCCTCGAGCGGGGCTATTGCGGTGCTACCGTTCGTGACATCGTTCGCGCGGCAGGCGTTCCGCAAGGGTCTTTCACAAACCACTTCGAGTCGAAGGAAGCCTTCTGTCTTGAACTCCTGGTCCGCTATTTCGCCTTGGTTCAGGCGAACATCGCGACAACCCTTCGGAACGACGAGCTCGCCCCGCTTCACCGGCTTCGCCTGTGGTTCGAAGTCCAGATCGACTTTCTCGAACGGGCCGAGTTCCGCAATGGCTGTTTGATCGGCAACTTGAGTGCGGAGGCGGGCGCCCACAGCGCTACAATTCATGCGAAGTTAGGCGAGATCTATGCAGACATCCACGAGTCCGTCATCTATTGCCTGAATGCGGCGGTCGAAGCCGGTGAGTTGCCCGAGACGTTCGACTGCAACGAGAACGGGCAGTTTCTCTATTCTTCGTTACAAGGCGCCATTCTCCAGGCGAAAGTCGAGCTAAGCCCTCTCCCGTTGACAAGGTTCGTCAAGTTTACCTTCTCGACGCTCCTCCGGTAGCCGTCCCGAGCGAGGCGGGGCTGGCACCGAAGTGCTGGACATCGCCGGTAAGCGACGGTCGCGGGCCTTAACCACCGTTTCATAGAAAAAATAATACGTACGTACCTATTTATTCGATTCAGCGTGGGTAAGCTAGTCAACACCCAACGCAGCGATTCGAGACAAACGCCGAACTCGAAACTGCGCCCTACCAATGAAGGGATCGCAAATGAGCGAATCGAAACCCGCATTGATCGTCGACAAATCAACGCCGGGACACTGGCGTATCACCCTCGACAATCCCCCGATCAACTTGATCGATGATCGCATGTACGACGAATTCTATGACATTGTCGGCGAGATCGAAGCCGAAGCAACGCTCAAGGTGGTCACCATCGAGAGCGCGAATCCCGACTTCTTCCTCGCGCATTACAGCTCTGCCGAACCGCGCAGCCGGTTTGGGACACCGCGCTGGATCGAAACAGCAGCCAGGCTGGCGGCCAGCAGCGTATTGAGCATCGCGGTGATTCGTGGGCGCGTCCGCGGCGGAGGCAGCGAATTTGCCCTTGGGTTCGATATCCGCTTCGCGAGTCGCGAGAAGGCGATTTTCGGCCAGCCCGAAATCGGAACGGGCTTGATACCGGGAGGCGGCGCTCTCCAGCGGCTGCCGCTGCTCGTCGGCCGGGCTCGTGCGCTTGAAATCGTGCTTGGGGCAGATGACTATGACGCGGATACCGCAGAGCGTTACGGTTGGATCAACCGTGCATTACCCGACGACGCGCTGGATTCCTTTGTCGCGAATTTCGTACGGCGAATTCTCTCCTTCGACAAGCAGGCACTTTCGACGGCAAAGTCCATCATCAACCAGGTGGGCCTTCCCGATATCGCACAACTGCAATCGACGGAAGATATCTTTTTCAAGACGTTCGGCTGGGAAGGCTTCAAAGCACGCCTGCCCAGGTTAGTCGAGCGAGGAATTGGCAAAGCAGGCGAGTTCGAGCTAAATTTGGGACACAACCTCGGTAGTTTGTAATCCTTGACGCAGCAAGCAAGTAGCCACGCCTGGTCGCTTCACTCCTCGTCTTCCACCAGGACCTTCCCGCGCTCCGTGCGCTGCTGGCCGCCCACCCGGACGTGCATGTGGCGGAGCAGGCCGGGCCGTTCTTTCCGGCCGAAGCGGGTGCGGTGATTCGGCGCAGATGAGACCTATACGCGGCTACCAGCAAAGCAACTCGGGAACAACCTCGACTTCTCCAACAACCGCGGCCAAGTGCGCGAGGACCCGAGCGGCCAAAGTCTGATACCTGTCCCTCCCGGGGCGCTAAGTGAGAGGCCGGCTTCCAGGATTTTTGGAGACCGACCCTTTCTTTCTGGCATACTTTGGCGGCGATCT
>JAQBPE010000327.1 GCA_028287685.1 Cyanobacteria bacterium RYN_339
ATTGTCGACGACGTCCTGCAAAACCTGGGCCTGCTGCGGATCTACCTGACGCACCATGGCTTCGACGTCCGCTGCACCACCAACGGGCCGGAGGCGCTTGAACTGGCCCGGACGGAGCTCCCGGCGCTGATCTTGCTGGATGTGATGATGGAAGGCATGGACGGGCTGGAGGTGTGCCGCCGGCTCAAGCAGCAAGCGGAGACGCGGCCCATCCCGGTGATGCTGGTCTCCGCCCACGCCAGCAAGCAGGACATCGCCAGCGGGCTCGCGGCCGGCGCGGTCGACTACGTCCCCAAGCCGTTCAGCTTCGTCGAGGTCAAGAACCGCATCGACAACGTGCTCGCCGGCGTCGCGCGGTAGCGCCGGCCCCGGCTAAAAGCGCGTCTCCAGCCGCAAGTGCAGGTGGCCGCCCGGGTAGTCCGGGGTGCCCACCAACAGGTCGCCGCCGAGGGTCATGCCGTTGAGCAGCCGGTACCGGGCGCCCAGCACCAGATTGTTCCCCACGTCCGTGCTGACGTTGGAGGCGCAGGTCTCGTACCCGACGGCGGTGCGCACCCCTGGCAGCAGGTCGGACCAATCGTAGTTGAGCCGGCCGTAGAACCCGCGCACGAACACGCCCGTGGCCAGATCGTCCTGGTCCACGTACTCGCCCACCAGCGACAGGTTGAGGGGCAAGTTCAAGCTGAAGTCGACGCCCAGCGCGCCCTTGGAGAGGAAGGTCGCGTCCTTGAGGTCGGGAACGTAGGCGTTCACGCCGATCTCGCCTGGCTCGCCGCGCCAGGCGAGGCGGCCCACGTAGTCGGACAGGCGCGCGAAGTCGTTGACGGCCGGCGTGGCAGCCCGGCCCATCGCGGCCAGGCGGTAGGTCCAGGGCCCGGCGGGCAGGAACTCGCCTTCGAGGATGGCGCCCATATCCAGCCGGCGCAAGGGCGAGCCGCCGAAGAGGGCGGGGTTGCTCTTGGCGCGGAACAGGTCGCGGTGGACGCTCCAGTCATCCCAGTTGCCGAAGGGCACCCGCACCTGCCCGACGGTGAACGTCGCGTCCGTGGGCAGGCCGTGCAGGGAGACTTGCAACCTGCCGGTGTTGGTGAAGGGCGTCGGGGCGTTGTTGCCGACCACGTCCCGGTACTCCGCGTACTCCCCGGGGTTCGACTTCGGGATCGGGAAGAGCTCCAACAGGCCGTCCACCTGCTCGCTCATGGCATAGTCCACCAGCACCTTCACCTGCCCGACGTGGAACGGCGTGCGATCGAAGGCGTTGTGGAGGGGGGAGGGCACGAAGCTCTCGACCTCGTAGACGGTCTCGAGGTACCCGCCCACGCGCGCATTCGGGTAATGCGGCGCCGCGGGGGCGTCCGCCGCGAGGGCCGGGGTAGCCCAGCAAGCCACCCCCACTGCGGCCAAGGTCCACTTCATAGCTTCCGTGCTTTCTGCTGCTGCAAGAGCCGCTCGGCGATGGCCGCGCGGTCGTCTCCCTCGGCCGCCCGCTTGAGCATCAACGCGAGGAGGACCGGCGGGTGCACCACCGCCACCCGGCCGGTCGTCAGGACGCTGTCCTCGATGAAGTTGGCCAACTTGGCCGTGCAGCCCGCCACCACCCGCTTGGGCGCGCCGCGGGTCATGGCCTCGTCCTCCACCTCCTGGAGCACCACCTCCAGGTCCTTGGCATCCCGCACCGTCAGGCTCTCGGCCAGGTGCGCCTGGGCCGGCAGGGCCGCCACCAGCCAAGCAGCCAGCGCCGTGGCGGCCAGGCTATGCCAACGTGACATGGAAGCTCCGGTCTTTCGCCACCGGCGCGGGCAGGCTGATGCGGAAGGTGCTGCCCCGGCCAACTTTGCTCTCGACCGCGATCCGGCCCCCATGTTGCTGAACGATGCCCCGGCAGATCGCGAGCCCCAGCCCCAGGCCGCCCTGTTGGCGGGCATCCGCGGGCGAGACCTGCTGGAAACGCTCGAAGATCGCCTCCAGCTTCTCTTCGGGGATGCCGCGGCCCTGGTCCTCCACCTCGAACACCACCCGATCGCCCTGGCGCGCCGCCCGCAGCCAGATGCGGTGGCCATCGGGCGAGAACTTCAGCGCGTTGGAGACCAGGTTGGTCAGGACTTGCAGCAACCGTTCGGAATCGCCGGCGAACTCCAGGACCGGAGACTCCACCTCCAGCGTCACGCCGGCCGCCGCGGCCAGTCCTCGCATGGCCGCTTCCGTGCGGCGCAGGAGCTCCGAGGCCTCGAGCGGTTGCAGCTCCACGAAGGCCATGCCGGCGTTCAGGCGCTCCAGGTCCACCAGGTCGTTGACCAGGCGGGCCAGGCGCAGGACGTTCTCGTCCGCGATGGCCACCAGGTCGAGGGCCTCGGGGGTCAGGTCGCCCAGGATGCCTTCGCCCAGGATCTCCAGCGCGCCGCGCACGGCCGTCAGCGGGGTGCGCAGCTCGTGGCTGACCACGCCTAGGAGCTGATCCTTCAGGCGGTCGATCTCCACGCGGCTGGCGATGTCCTTGAAGATCACGACGGAGCCTTCCGCGAAGGGGGTGCTGACGTACTCTACCGGGAAGCAGCGGCCGTCCTGGTGCCGCACGACCTCGTCCGCGCCGCGTTGGACCTCGCCGGTCCGCAGCGCCGCGCTGATGCGTAGGCGATCGCCCGGGTGCAACAGCGGCTGGGCCTCGCGGCCGTGGAGCTCGGCCTGGCTGTAGCCGGTCAACTTGGTCACGGCCGGGTTCGCGAAGGTGATGCGGCCCGCCCCATCCGTCACGTAGATGCCCTCGCCGGCCGCGTCGAGGATCAGCTCCTGGCGCCTGGCGAAGCGCTGTTGTTCTTGCAGCAGCTGCTCGTTCGCGCGGTAGGAGCGGTCCAACTCGCGCGACTGGCGCACGCTGAAGAAGGCGAAGAAGCCGCAGGCGAACCACAGGCCCGCCAGCCCCAAGCCGCCCAGGATCCAACCGTCGTGGCGCAGGCGTTCTTGCCGTGCCTGCATCAACTGGTTCTCGGCGGCGCGGAACGCGGTCAGGCCGCTGCGGGTCTCGACCAGCAGGGCGTCGCCGCTGGCGGCCTCCTGGAAGTGGGGCGCGTCGCGCGCGATCAGCGCCAGCTCCGTGCGGACCACCGCGTCGAGCTGGCTGGTGCGCTCGCGCAGGTCGTGCACCATCGTGCGCTCGAAGGGCTCGGCCGCGACCAGCGTTTCCAACGCGGCGAGGTTGGCTTCGACCTGGTTGCGGGCTTCGTCGTAGGGCTTGACCATGGAGCGGTGGCCCGTGATGGCGTAGCCGCGGCGGCCGGCTTCCATCTTGTCGAGGGCGATCGCGACGGTGCTGGCGTGGCGATCGACCTCCATGCTGTGGGCGACCCAGTCGCTTTCCAGCTTGGTCTGCCAGAGTTGCCAGGCCAGGAGCACGCCCAGCAGCACGATCACCAGCAAGGGGATCAGGGCGTTGACCAGGAGGACGCGTCTGACTGAGAGGAGCGGGGCGTCGGCCATGGGGCTCCTGTGATATTGTGGCGATATTTAGGTTTTGCATCATATTGCAGGCGGGCGTTGCGTGTCAATCCGGGCGCGGCGGAGGGGTTTCTCCGCGGGCATCCATCAAGTCTGGCTATACGGGTTGGGAATATCGTCCCATCTAATTGGAAGAACTGGCAGACCTGCAGGACGTGATCGAGCGCTTGCTCGCGATGCACGGCCTGACCATGGAGCAGGTGAAGGAATCCCAATGGCTCAAGCGGCAGTGTTGGCCAGCTGGGGCTGATATCCGCTCGATCGTTGCGGGTACGAAACGCTCGCGTGCCCTCTTGAAGTCGAGAACCCAATGACCGATCGCAATTCCGTCTTCATCAGTTACTGCCACCGGGACCGCGAGCTTATGGAAGAGTTTCGTACCCACCTGGCCCCTCTCGCCAAGCGTGGCCGCCTCGAGTTTTGGGTGGATTCGAAGATCGACGCCGGCGACAGCTGGCTCGAAGAGATCGACAACGCGTTGGATCGCGCCAGCGTGGCGGTCATGCTAGTCAGCAAGCACTTCTTGGCATCGAACTTCATCATGGACTACGAAGTGCCTTACTTGCTCGATGCCAAGGAGAAAGACGGGGTCAAGCTGTTCCAAGTGGTGTTGGGACGCTGCTGCTACAACTTGTGCGAGGAACTGAGCACATTTCAGGCGGTGAACAAGCCCGAAAAACCGCTCCAGGCCCTGAGCGAAGTCGAGCGCGACGAGGTGTGGGTGGAGCTGACGAACAAGATCGTGGGTGCCCTGGGCCTTGATGCGACTAAACCCATGTTGAAGTGGGACCGGCGGAAGCCGGAGAAGCAAGCCGCCAACATCGCGGACGTTCGAGTTGTCCGTGGCGACTTGTCCGAACAAGATGTAGACGCCATCGTAATCTCCGCAAGCCACCACCTGAACGGCGACGAAGGTGGAATGGAAGAGCGCATCCACGCGGTCGCAGGCCCGGAGCTGCGCGAGTTCCTGGCCGACAAGCGCCCGTTAACTTACGGGCAATCTGTCATTAGTCCCGGCTTCGACGTGCGAGCCAAGCGAATAATCCATGCCTCCGTTCCCGCATGGCGTGGCGGTACCAAGGGCGAATTGGAGTTGCTGAACTCTTGTTATCGCAAGGCCCTGGACTTGGCCCGTGAAAATGGCGCCCGGACCGTGGCCTTCGGTACGTTGGGCATTGGGGGCAAGCGGATGCCAATCGAGATCGCGACCGACGTTGCGTTCCGAGCGATGAGCGACTTCTTGGCAAGCAACCCGCCTACCGGGACGCAACTGTCGATTGTTTGTTGGGACGAAGCCACTGAAACCGCCGTCAAGAACGTCCAGCGTGCACTTTCCAAGAACACCAAGGAGCCCGTCGAGAAGGTGGTTGCCGGGGTCTAGTTTGTCTGGCGTCAATGAGAACTATCGGGGCGTATCGCCAACGTCGCGGGCGCCTACGTGCTCTTTCCCGGACTACCCGGCTCTGAAGTTCACTACGCCTCATTCGAGATCGAGCCGGCCAAGGTGCCGTAGCATAGCCGCATAGGAATCCAGTCCGCTTCGGGCGTTTGGCCTTCAGGCAAGCCGGGTACTTTCGAAGGAATGCCTGCTTCCTTCGCTCCCACCTGGCATCTCGCCACCGAGCGCGCCTTCCGCGCGGCGGCCGTAGCAAGCTGCCGAGGGCGAGTCGAGACCTGGGTGGTCGCCCCTTTCAGCCTGGCAGCCAGCTACGCTTCGCTAGTGGCTGCCGAGGGCACGGGCGTCTGCATGGCGCAGGACTGGGCCCAACTTGCGGGCACCTTGGAGCAGCGACTGCTCTTGCCACACCGGCCCACCGCTTCGCCGCTGGAATGGACCGCCGCGATGGTCAGGGCGCTGCGGGCCATGGCCGCAGAGGACGAGCTGCCGCAAGCCTTCCGGGAGCCGGTCGCCAAAGACGTGATGGGCGTGGCAGCCGCGCTCTCGCAGTCCCTGTTGGCCGTCTTCGAGCATGCGCCGACGTTGCACGAAGCGCCGGAAAGCGGCCGCTTCGTGAGCGCGAACCTCCAGTTGTTGCTTGGCCTGAAGGCGCGCGTGACCGAAGACCTCGCGGCGAGGCACCTGACGACCGGGCCAATGCGCTGGGGCGCGATCGCCGCCGCCCTGCGCGCCGGTCCCTGCCCGGGCTTACCGGCCCGCCTGATCTTGGACGGCATCGACACCCTGGACATTGCGCGAGCCGAGGCGGTCTTGGCGCTGGCCGCGCGAGGCGTGGAGCTGCTGGCACCGCCGTGGCTACCGCTGCCAGGACTGACCTCGGTCGCGCTGACGCCCCCTGCGCCGCCCACCGAAGCCCCGCAAGCCGTTGTACTCGACGTTCGCGACGTCCACGAAGAGGTGGCGGGCGCCGTAGCCTGGGTGCGAGACCGGCTGGAAGGCGGAGCCGAGCTGTCATCGCTCGCGGTCATGGTGCCACAGGGGGCCGGCTACGAGCCCTTGCTGCATGACGCCTTCTGTGCCGTCGGCCTGCCGGTCTCGGCGCCACACCAGCCAGTCGTCACGGCCCTGCGCGAGCTCCAGGCGCTGCGGGCCTTCGCCTCCGTGCGGACTGCCCGCCTGGATGTGGTCGACCTGGTGACGTTGCTGGCAGCCGCGGAAGTGGTCAACGGCCCGGCCCTGGCAAAGCTGGCGGACCAACTCTATGAGAAGCTCCCGGCGAAGTTGGTGGCCGTTGCCGACGTCGCTGCCAAGGCTGGCCTGACACCGGATGAACTGGGCCAGGTCGAAGATGCCCTGAAGCGCCTCGCTATGCCGCCCCGACTCCTGGAAGACGAGCTGGCCGCCTTCTGGGAGTATTGGATCGCCACGCCCGACCCGGCGTTGAGCCAGGCGGCAGCCGACGTCCTGAGGGTCCACACCGAGCTGCATGACGGCGGATCCCTGGCAAGTTGGCCGGCGCTGCTCGAATCGCTGCTGGACGTGCCCGCCCGGCCCGGCCGGCCCAACCCCCAGGCCGTCTCCGTGTTGCATGCGGGTCCCTACGCCCCGATGCCGTTGGCACACCTCCTGGTGTTGGGTTTCTGCGACGGCACCTTCCCGGGGTCGATGAAGGCCTTGCCGCTGCTCGGCGCGTCGGAGATCGGGGCGCTGGCACAGGTGCAAGCCGTGGTGCCCGCGCCGGTCGAGCGGGCCAGCTGGGAGATGCGCAACGTCTGGCGGATGCTGGCGATCGCCCCCCACGTAACCCTGTCCGTGCCCGAGCGGACCCTGGCCGGCGAGGGGCTACGCCCGTCCCCCGTGCTGGAACAAGTCGTCCGGCTGCCCACCCCAGCGCCCGGCCACCGTCAGACCCTGCCCGAATGGCGGCTGGCAACGGCCCGCGGGCTGGCGAGTGGAAACGCACCGGACGCCGGCATGGGCGCCTGGGTCGACGCCGCCGTCCGCCCCGCCCCCGCGTTCCAGATCGATCCGCAAGTCGTCGCCGCGCTGACGGGCACGCTCTCCCCATCGAGCATCGACGTGCTGTTGGCCTGCCCCTTCGCGTTCTACGCGAAATCGCTCGTCAAGCTCAAAGACCGTCCCGTGGCGCGCGCCCTGGGCTGGGACCCCGCGCTCTCGGGGACGATCGGGCACCGGGTGTTGGAAGTCATGTTGGACACCAAGTCAGACGCCGAGCTGCTCGCGGCGGACGTGGCGCCCACGCTCACGGCCGTGTTGGCCGAAGACTTCCCGGGCCTGCACCCGCCCGCCTACCGCCTGCAACTGGACTTCCTGCGCCAAGATCTGGAAGCCTTCGTGGCGCGCTACGCGGACCTGGCAGCGACCCTTGGGGCACGGGGTGGCCACTCCGAATGGCCGTTCAAGCTGGAAATGTCGCTGCCGGGCCGACCCCACGGCGTGACGGTGCGCGGCTTCATCGACCGCGTGCTCCTGCGCGACGGTCCTCCCATCGCGATCGATTTCAAGTCCGGTGACGTGGCGAAGTACCAGGCCCAGCGTGCGGCCGGCCTGGGTGCCCAGGTCGCGGTGTATGCCTGGGCGCTCGAAAAGGCCGGCATTGGCCTGCCAGCGGCCTTCACCTACCTGACGCTGGGTGGGCGCAAGGTGGAAACCGACGTGATCGCGGCCCGTGGCGTGACCTTGCCGGCTGCGCTCCCCGTGAACGACACGGAGCCGCTCGAAGCCTTCCAGGAACGCCTGCTGGCCGCTCTGGCCGCCCAGCTCGATGCACTCGACACGGGGGCGATCGCGCCCTTGACTGCCGAGCGAGGCCAGACGCTGGAAGCGGCCAAGGCACACCCTTGCCGCTACTGCGAGTTTGACCTGCTGTGCCGCAGCCGCCAGGGGACGCCCGCATGATGACCGACGAGCCCCAACTGGTTTCCGCGAGCGCGGGGACGGGCAAGACCTATTGGATCGTCCAGCAGATCACCGGGCTGCTGGTGGACGACGCCGTCCCCCTGGACCGCATCGGCGTCATCACCTTCACCGAGGCCGCCGCCGCGGAGCTGCGGGCCCGCGTGGCCGGGGCCCTGAAGCACCTCCAGCATGAAGCGGCGGACCAGGTCGCCGGCAGCCCGATCACGACCATCAACGGCTTCGCGCTCGGCCTGATCAAGCGCTACGGCCTGGCGTTGGGCCAGCCCGCGGACGTGGTCACGTTGGATGAAGGCGCGGCCTCGCGGCTGCGGGCGCAGGCACTCAACGGCGCGCTGGAGGATGCCGTGGGCATCGCCAACTTGAAAGAGGGCCGGACGCCGGATGAGGTGCAGGGCTTGATTAGTAGCCTTGTGGACAAGGCCCGCTGCCTGCGCGCCGACGCCGACGAGCTGCGCCAGCATGGCGAGACGAATGCTGCGATGCTGCGCGAAGCTTTCGGCGAGCCCGGCGACGGCACCGCGCTGGATACCGCCCTGGCGGCGGCCTTCGCGGAGGCGGACCTGCGCCTGCCAAAAACCGACCTCAAGAAGACCGACGAACCGATCATCAAGGGCTTCAAGCAGGCCCTGCGCGAGCTTGAACGGGGCAACCGCCGCAAGGCAGCGACACTGGCCGCCAAGCCCACGAAGCCGACCGTGGCAGTGAAGCCGATCATGGCCGCCCTGTGCGCGGAGGCGCAGACGTGGCTGCGCCACCACCCGGACCACCTGGCGCACCTGCTGGCAGCCTCCGACGCCGCCTACGCCGTGGCCGCCGAAGCCCTGCAGCGCTATGGCGCCGCCAAACAGGCGGCGGGCTGCGTGGACTTCAGCGACCAGATTGGCAAGGCGTTGGACCTGCTGGAGAGTGACATTGGCGGCGAGCGGCTGGCGAGCCTCGTGGCGAAGGAGATGCCCTACCTGTTCGTCGACGAGTTTCAGGACACCAGCCCGCTGCAGTTCCGCCTGGCCGAGACCTTGCGCGAGCATGGCTGCCGGGTGTCCTACGTGGGCGATCTGAAGCAGGCCATCTATGGCTGGCGCGATGCCGACTCCCGCCTGATGGGCGCCTTGCTCGACACGGCCACGCGCGACGTCCATTCGCTGGCAGACAACTGGCGTAGCCGTCCGGAGTTGGTGGCCTTCAACAATCAGGTGTTCGGACGCGTCTTCTCGGCACGGGGCCTGCCCTTCTCCCCGGTGCGCTCCGCGAGCAAGCACAACAACGCGGCGCTGCCCACCGGCCCTAGCGTGGAGCTGCTGTTTCGCGACAACCCGTCCCATTACCCCAAGGCCGAGGCGATCATCCCGCGGCTCCAGGCGCTGGTTGCCTCGGGACGCGAGATCCTGGACAAGGAAACCGGCCGGCTGCGCCCGTTGCGCTGGTCGGACGTCGCGGTGCTGGGGCGCGGCAACGCCGCGTTGGACGAATGGGCCGCCGGCCTCTCGGCGGCCGGGCTGCCCTTCACGCGCGAGTTGGATGGTTGGTGTGGGCGGCCGGAAGTGCGCGGGGCCGTGGCCTGGCTGCGTTGCCTGGCCAACCCGTACGATTCTTGGGCCCTGGCAACCGCCCTGTGTTCCGGCTACTTCGGGCTGGGAGCGGACCAGCTCGCGCCCCTTGCTGCGGCCGGCGGGATCCGCGATCCGTTGTCGTGGCTATCCGGGGAGCTGGCCCCGCTAACGGACCCCCGCTCGCGCCAGGTCCTGGCCCGATTCCGGACGGCCTGGCAAGCCGCCTCCCGGCTGGTCCGGCGTACACCGCTGTCCGCCGGCGTTCGCGCCGCCCTGGACGCCTGCGAGGCCTTCCTGGTGCTAGCAGCTGGAACGGACGCCGAGCAAGCCCGGGCCAACGTCTTGAAGCTGGTCGAGCTGGCCTCACGGCTCGAGGCGATGGATGCCCGCAGCCTGGCGGCCCTGGGCCTCTCCGGGGCAACGCCGGAGAACTTCCTGGGCTGGCTCGCGGGCTTCAAGGACACGGACGATGACAAGCAGCCGCTGGTCTCGCGTCACGGGAACGGGGCGATTCAACTCCTGACGATGCACCGCGCCAAGGGACTGGAGTTCCCGGTGGTTGTCGTGCCTAGCCTGCGCTTCGACGTCGCGGCGAGCCCTTCCCGCTGCGAGGTGGACTGGCCCGCCCAGGCGAGCGCCTTCCTGGGCCCGGGCCTCTTCGGGCAGAGCCGCCTGCGCTACGTGCCCGACCACCCCGACGTGGGCGATCTGCGGGCGCGCCTGGGGCAGCAGGCCGCGGACGACGCGGCGGCCGTGGACGCGGCCTGCCTGCTGTACGTGGCCTTCACGCGGGCGCGGGACCACCTGATGGTGGGGTGGACGCCCAAGGCTCGCGTGGGCAGCGCTCAGGAACTGCTGGATGTGAGCTTGAATGGCGAGACCCTGTGCGGCCATCCCGTCCTGGTCACGCAGTGCATGGCCGCCGAGGACGAGGCATTGCCCGCTGCCGACCGGGAACTGCCGAATTGGGTGGAGCGCCAGGAGGTCGCGCCGGTTGAACTTTGGCAGGCACCGCCGTCCGTCCCACCAAGCACGGGGTCACGGCAACCTGTGCAGGCCACGGCCACACCGCTAAACGGACGCATCGACCGCGGTGACCTGCCCGCCCGTGAGTTGGGCCAGGCAATCCACGAGGCCCTGTGTGTGGCCAACCTGGCTGGTGACGGGCTGCCAGACGACGTGCTAGCCAGCCGGCTGACTATGCGCTGGTCAGCGGACATCGCGCGCTGTGCAATACAGGCTGTCGTGATAACTCGCGCACTCTTACTCGACCTCGGCTGCCTGGAACTGCGCCGCGAAGTCCCGTTCATGACGTCTGGTGTGGCGTTGCGGGTGGACGCTCTGATGCGCCACGCGGGCGGTTACATGGTGCTGGACTTCAAGTTGGAGGACGCGCCGGCCGCCGAGATCGCGGAGCATCACGCGGTACAACTCGCGGGATACCGGGATGCCGTGTCGGCGTTGCTAGGGGTGCTTCCCGAAGCGGCGGTGGTGGCACTGGGCAGCGGGCAGTTGGTGCGGTTGGCCTTCGCCTAATGGAGCCCCGCTACCGCGTCGAGAAACTGATCCGCGACGGCATTCCAGACCTTATCCGCGCCAATGGCCAGGAACCCGCGATCCGGCAGGTCGACGACGCGGCGGCACGCCCGTTCGCCGCGCTGAAATTAATCGAGGAAGCCTTCGAGTTGTTCGAGGCCGCCGCGAAGGGCGACCGGGCAGCGCTAAGCGGCGAGGCGGCGGACGTGCTGGAGGTACTGCAACGCGTGCTAGACCTGCACGGCGTCAGCTGGGCGGAGGTGGAGGTCGCACGCGAGCGGAAGCGCATCGAGCGGGGCGCGTTCGACGGCAACTTCCTGCTGGCCGACCCGCCGGGCCAACGCCAGCGCCTGTATTCGCACCTGGACCGACCCTTGCTGAAGGCGCTGGTCGAGAACCTGGCCATCTGCACGCGCGCCCACCTGGCCGTCTCGTTCGTAATGTCGAGCGGCCTGCGCTTGCTGGAGCCCGCGCTGACCCGGGCTCTGGCGCGTGGCGCTACGATTCGCCTGCTCACTTCCGACTACCTGGACGTCACGGAGCCCGAGGCTCTCGGACGGCTGGTCGCGTTGCAAGGCAACCTGGAACTACGCGCGTATCGTGAGCCATCGCGGGCATACCACCCCAAGGCCTACCTCTTCGAGCATGCCGACGACCTGGGCGTGGCGTTCATCGGGTCGTCCAACCTGTCGGCGTCCGCGCTGCAGCATGGCGTGGAGTGGAACTACGAGGTCATGGGCACGGACGACGGCTGGCCCCTGGCGGAGTTGATCGCCAAGTACGATGCCATGTTCGATTCGCCTTACGCGGAGCGAATCGACGCGGCCTTCGTAGCCGCCTATGCAGCCCGACGACGCCCACGCACCTTCCTGGAACCCGAGATGGGGGACCTGCCCGCGCCTCAGATTCTGCCGCGCCCGGCCCAGCTGGAAGCCATGGCGCAGCTCGAGGCGCTGCGCGAGCAGGGCGAGACGCGCGGCATGGTCATCGCGGCCACGGGCATCGGGAAGACCTTCCTGGCCGCGTTCGACTCCCGCCCATACGCCCGCGTGCTGTTCCTTGCCCACCGCGATGAACTGCTGACCCAGGCGCGGGAAGCGTTCGCTCGCGTCCGGCCGGAGGCGCGGCTGGGGTACTACCGGGGCGGTGAATATGACGTGGAAGCGGAGTTGCTCTTCGCCTCCGTCGCCACGCTTTCGCGCCCGGAGCACTTGCGCCGGTTCGCGCCGGACCACTTCGACTACGTGGTAGTTGACGAGTTCCACCATGCTGCTGCGCGCAGCTACGACGCCATCTTGCACTACTTTGCGCCGCGCTTCTTGTTGGGGCTGACGGCCACGCCTTACCGCGCGGATAACCGCGACGTGTTTGCGCTCTGCGACGGGAATGTGGCTTACCGTGTGACATTTATGGAGGCGATCGCCCTGGGCTGGCTGGCACCGTTCCGGTACCACGGCATCTACGACCCTACGGACTACACGGAGGTGCCGTGGCGCAACGGCCGTTACGACCAGGAGGCGTTGGGGCAGGCGGTGGAGACGCAATCGCGCGCTAGGGCGGTGTTGGGGGCTTACCAGGCACATCCATCTGTTGCGGCTCTCGGCTTCTGCGTTTCGATTGGCCACGCCCGGTTCATGGCCGAGTACTTCACGACGCATGGCGTGCCCGCGCTGGCCGTCCATTCGGGCCCGGACGCCCCCGACCGTGGGCTGGCGATCGGCAAACTGCGGCGGGGGGACGTCCGCGTGCTCTTCACCGTGGACCTCTTCAACGAGGGTGTGGACATCCCCCAGGTGGACCTGGTGTTGTTCCTGCGCCCCACAGAGTCCGCCACGATCTTCTTGCAGCAGTTGGGCCGCGGGTTGCGGCTGCATCCGGGCAAGGCGTACCTGACGGCGCTGGACTTCATTGGCAACTATCGCAAGGCGCACCAGAAGGTCGCATTGATTTCCGGGCGCGACGAAGCGGACGCGCGCAAACTGGTGGCGGAGGTTGGGACGGAGGCTTTCCAGGCTGCCTTGCCGCCGGGCGTCGAGATCCTCTTCGACCTCCAAGCCATCGATTTGCTAACCCATCTCGCGAAGCAGGGCGAGCCGCGGCGCGAGCGCTTGGTGGAAGCCTTCACCCGGCTCGAACAGGAGTTGGGGCAC
>JAQBPE010000332.1 GCA_028287685.1 Cyanobacteria bacterium RYN_339
GCGGCCTTGCCCCCCACGCGCGGCGCGTCGGCCCGGCGGACGGCCGCCAGGGGCAGCCAGTGGGTGCTCATTCCAGAAGCTCCTTCAGTTCCTCGACCTGGGCCATGCTCAGGCCGTGCGCGAACGCGGCAGCTTCCAGCTTATTCGGTTTCGTGATGCCGCGTACGTGACGGACCGCGCTTTTGCACAGGTCGGCCACCAGCATCAGGTGGATCACGGTGTAGAAGCCGTTCCCGAAGTCCTTGGCGCCGTAGCGCCAGGTGCGGGCGACCATGCTGGGCGTACGCAGGCGCAGGGTCCAGTCGTCGGGCGCGAGGAAGTGGAAGCGCGCGATCTCCTCGCGCGGGGCCCACAGCCCGCCCGCCCACATCGTGGTCCAGGCGCGCCACTTGGTGGGCAGGTCCCCGGCCATGGTGAACTCGCCGAAGCACTTCTCCAGCGTCGACATGTGCGTGGACCGCGCGTACAGGATGCGGGAAGGGACCCGCGTGCGCAGGGCGGTCTCCTTGGCCAGGAAGCCTTTCACGGCGGGCTTTAGGCGCGCCAGGCAGGCGGCGATCGCCGGCATCGGGGCCAGGGCCTGGACGAGCGCCAGCGCGTGGTACACGGGCGCCTGGCTGCCGGCCTTGGCGACTTCCGCCTCGAACAGCGGCCAGTCGAAGTCCGGATGCGCCCGCAGCAAGTTCCAGAGGTCCGCCAGCTCGCGCACGCCGGCCTTGTAGTGCGGCAGGTGGATGCAAAGGTGGTGGAGGTTGTCGACCGGGTGCAGAGCGTGGTGCGCCGCACCCAGGAAGTCGAAGGGCACGACGCGCTCCCACATGGCCGCGTAGTCCGGCTTGTACGGCGTGCGCGGCGAGATCAGCCCCCAGTGCGTGCCCAGCACGCAGCGCAGCGTGGGGTGGAAGTACGGCGGGGCGTGGTGGGAGAACGTGGCCTGGTTGGTGTCGTCCTGCTTGATCAGGCCCAACGGGAAGTATTCATGGGCGTGCACCAGCGCCAACGTGCGGTCGATGTCGGCCACCTTGATCAGGAAGTCGATGTCGTTCATGCGCTTGTAGCCCACGTCGCCGTAGTAGGTGGGGGCGAAGTAGATGCCCTTGAGCAACGCGATCGGGATGCCGGCGCGCGCGGCCTCCGTGAAGAGCGGACGGGCCGTCTCCAGGCGCTCGTGGTTGCGCTCGGCGATCAGCGCCGCATGGTCGGCCCACTCGCCCGCCAGCTCGACCGGTACCCGCGACCAATTGCCGGTGGCGACCAGCTGCCTGTAAGCCTGCGGCCGGATCACGTTGTGGGCCGCCAGGCGCTCCAGCGTGACCCAGTTCAGCGCCGGGTCGGCCACCAGCGCGTCCAACTCTTCGCGTTCGGCCGGCTGGTAGCTGGCGAAGCTCAGCAGCACGGCCAGCCGTTCCGGCGCGGTGAAGCCAGGCAAGACTTGGGTCAGGGGCGGGGTCAGGGTCTCCGTCATCGGGCGGCGGTCTCCGGCTGGGCTTGGGGGATCACGGCGCGCAGCTCCGCGTCGGGCAAGCCGGCGAGCTGCCGGCGGAAGGCTTCAGCCACGGCCTCGACGGCAGGGAACAGGGGCTCCAGCCGGGGGTTGGTGGCCATGGGCTCGATGCCGGGCCGCATGGGCAGGTTCAGCAGGCGCGCGACGGCGCCCAGGGCCGGCGCGGCGTCCTGGATCACGTCCTCGTAGCGCACCTCGACGTAGCAAGCCGGGTCCAGCTGGGCCAGGGTGGCATGGTGCTTGCGGAGATCGGCATGGATGGTTCGCCGTAGCCCTTCAACCACGATTTTCTGGTAGACACGGTCCGGCAGCACGCGGTCCATGAACGCGAAGAGCTTGAAGGCATAGCGCCAGTAGGCAATGCCGGCAATCAGGATGGCCAGGAACGGGTCGGGCCGGCGGCGGTAGTAGAAACTGTTGCGGAACTGGGAGTTGAGCACGCGCACGGGGTCGCGCCGGATGAAGACGAAGCGCGCGTCGGGGTAACGCTGCTTGAGCGCCACGGCGTTGCCCAGGTCCAGCGGGTTCTTCAGCAGCACCGCCGGCGCCGCCGGCTGGAGCGCCGAGAGCTTGGTCAGCAAGGCGTCCAGCACCGGCCCGCCGCGCGGCGTGAGGCCGCCGTCCGGCGAGAACTTCTTGAGGATGAAGCCGTACTCCTCCAGCCCGTCCGGCCCGACGGGGAAGCCGTCGATGCCGCGGTCGGAGAGCCCGCGCCGCGTCAGCTCCGCCTGGACGTCGGCCTTGTAGCCGTCTTCCAGACCCGCTTGCCGTGCGTGCAACAGCCGGTTGAAGTGGGTGACGTGGTACAGCGAGCAGGTCGCCAGCCCGAAGTGGTCCGCCAGCAACTGGTACAGGAAGGTGGTGCCCGACCGGTGGAGGCCGAGCACGAATACTGGCGGGCGCCCCGGCGGCAGGGCCGCGAGCAGCGTGCTGTCCAAGTCCTGGCGCAGCTGCCGGTCTGAAAGGAAGTCGAATGGTTGCATATGGGATCCCAAGGGGATCATACCCGGAAGGTCGCGGGTATAGTGGCCGGGTGAACGCCGTCCCCCTCGAAGCGGTCGAGCAGTGCTACTTCTGCCGGTCCCCCCTGGGCCCCGAGGTCCTGCGCACTGCCTACACCGACCTGTGGCCCAACCCCGCGGGCCAGGTCTTCACGTATCGCCCCTGCGAGCCATGCCGCCTGGTGGTCCTGGCCGATCGACCGGTCTATGGGCCGGCGCTCGAGGAATTCTCCGCCCGCCAGGGTGGCTGCGCCGCCTTCGACGGGGCTTCGCCCAGTTGGGTGGTGCGTGCGCTGACGCGGGGCTTGCAGGCGCGCAAGCTGGCGGTGTTGCGCCGCGTCACGCGCGTGGAACCCGGCATGCGCGTGCTGGAGGTCGGCTGCGGACGCGGCGCCTTCGCCGGCTACCTGGCGCGGCGGGTCGGCTGCGAGGTGCATGGCAACGACCTCCACCCACTGCCCGCGTCGCCCGGCGTCACCTACCACGCGGGCCCGTTCGCGCCCGGCTTGTTCGGCGAGACGCGCTTCGATTTGATCGTGGCCCACCACGTGGTGGAGCACGTCTACGACCCGTTGGCCTTTATTGCCGGTGCCCACGCGCTGCTGGCCCCGGGCGGCGTCCTGGTGTTGGAGACCGTGAACAAGGACTGTGCCACCTTCCGCTGGTTTGGCCAGGACTGGGGCCTGCTTTGCGCCCCGCGGCACACCGTGCTCTACTCCGCGGCCTTCTTCGAGGACCTGCCGGCGCGGGTGCCCTTCGCCGGGGTGGAGGTCTTCTTCGACGGCTACGCGCGCGCCGTCAGCCCGTTGGCCCAGTCGCTGGTGCACCGGTTGCGCCTGCCCCTGGGCACCGGCGTCGGCAAGGCCCTGGCTTTCGCGCTGTTCGCGCTCCTCAACCCCTGGCTCGCTCCGCTCGAGCTGGGCCTCGGGCTGGGCCGGGCCGTGATCACCGTCGTGGCGAGGCGCGCATGACGCCGGACTGGCTGATCGTGGGCGCCGGCTTCACCGGCTGCGTGCTGGCGGAGCGCCTGGCGGCGGCCGGCAAGCGCGTCACGCTGGTCGACCGCCGCCCGCACCTGGGCGGCAACGCGTATGACGCGCTGGACGCCCATGGCGTCTTGATCCATCCCTACGGCCCGCACATCTTCCACACGCAGTCCCAGGCGGTCTGGGACTACCTTTCCCGTTTCACCACGTGGCGTCCTTACGAGCACCGGGTGCTGGCGGAGGTGGACGGTCGGTTGATCCCCCTGCCGTTCAACCTGACCGCGTTGCGCGCCTGCTTCCCGGGCAGCGACCTGGAGGACCGCCTCTTGGTGCGATTTGGGGCAGGCGCGCGCGTGCCGATCTTGAAGCTGCGCGAGGAACCGGACTTCGCGGAGCTGGCCGAGTGGATCTACCAGCGCGTCTTCCTGCCCTACACCCTGAAGCAGTGGGGCGTGGGCCCGGAAGAGCTGGATCCCGGCGTGACGGGGCGGGTACCCGTGGTGCTGTCGGAAGACGACCGCTACTTCCCGGACCGCTTCCAGGCCATGCCGGCCCAGGGCTATACGGCGATGTTCGAGCGCATGGTGGCGGGCATCGACGTGCGCCTGGGGGTGGATTTCCTGGCGGGTGGGCTGGCGTACGACCGGCTGGTCTTCACGGGCCCGATCGACGCCTACTTTGGCTTCAAGCACGGGCACCTGCCCTACCGCAGCCTGAACTTCGCGCACGAACACCGCGATGTCGAATGGGTGCAGCCGGTGGCGGTGGTGAACTTCCCGCAGGCACCGGCGATCACGCGCCGGACGGAGTTCAAGCACCTGACGGGGCAGGTCGCGCCGGGCACCTCGTTGTGCCTGGAAACGCCGCTGGCCCACGAGGACGGGGTGACGGAGCCCTACTATCCGCTGGCCGCGCCGGGCCCGCGCGCGATGTTGGCCCGCTACCGCGAGGAGGCGGCCGCCGTCGCGCCGCGGGTGATGTTCGCCGGGCGCCTGGCCGACTACCAGTACTACAACATGGACCAGGTCGTGGCCAGGGCGCTCACGCTGGCGGCGTCGCTTTGACGCGGATGCGCCCCTTCCAGGCCGCGCTGGGGCGCACGAACTGGCGGTAAGACTCGCAGGCGTTGACGATCGAGGCCGCCAGCGCGAAGGGGTCGAGCAGGGCGGAGGTCCAGCCGCCGTTGCACTGGAGGCAGGCCACCAGGCGCGTGAGGGCGATCATGGCGACCCAGGCCAGGGCGATCGCCCGGTCCTCCGGGGTCGAGAGCATCCAGGGCAGGCCCAGCAACGCCACGTGCGTGACGGCCTGGTAGGCTTGCAGCGCGAAGTAGCCGGCGGGCGGCAGGCCGTAGGCGTCGAAGGTGTGCTTGGCGAAGCCCCGCCAGACCTCGCCGAAGCCGCGGTACATGCGGCAGTTGGCCACGCCGGCGCCGGCGCGGTAGCACAGCGAGCGGTCGAGAGCGGCCAGGCGGCGGCCCATGGTCATGTCGTCCAGCCAGGCGTCCTTGATGGCCGCGTAGCCGCCCACGCCGTCGTAGCTGGCGCGGCTCCACAGGTTGAACTGGCCGTTCAGCGGCTTGATCGGCACCTTGCCGCCGCGCCGGTGGATCCACTGGGGGCCGAAGCAGTAGAAGGCGTAGACCATCAAGGGCACGAAGGCCCGCTCCGCCCAGGTGCCCAGGATCTGGCGCGGGTAGAGCGTCAGCATATCGAGCTTGTCCGCCTGCATCACGGCCACCGCCCGCTCCACGCCGCCGGGCTCGAAGGTGACGTCGGCGTCGGTGAAGAGCAGCCAGTCGCCCTGGGCGGCGCCGGCGAGGGTGTGCAGGCCGTTGGTGCGACCGGTCCAGCCGGGCGGCGGCCCGTTGCCGTGCAGCAGGCGCACGCGCGGGTCACGTGCCGCATAGCCTTCGACGATCGCGCCCATTTCGTCGCTCGAGTCGTCGTCGTAGACGATCAGCTCCAGGTCCAGGCGGTCGTCCAACGCCAGGAAGCTGTCCAACAACGGGCCGATGCGCTCCGCCTCGTTGCGGGCGGGCACCAGGATCGAAACACGCTCACGGGCGCACGCTATGGGCCGTGGCGGCAAGCGCCGGAAGGTGGCGGCGTTGAGCATGGCGTTGAGGCAGGCGGGGACGAAGAGCAGCGCGGGCAGCAGGGGGAAGAGGTGCACGCTAGGCGGCCACTTCCTCGAGCCGGGGCTCCGCGGCGACGCGCCCGGCGCCCAGCCGCCCCATTTGCGGGTAGAACTTGCGGCGCCAGATGTTGCCGTCGACGAAGTAGTGGCTGGTCATGAACCAGGTGGCCGCGATGTCGGCGGCCAACGGCGGCAAGAGGGCGGTCAAGCCGGCGAAGACCAGCCCGCAGGCCATCGGGATGGCGAACCACCAGCCCCAGCTTTGCTCGCGCGCCAGGCGGGCATAGAGGCTGTCTTCACCCGTCTCGCGGGCGCGCAGGTGGTGGTGGGTGTAGCAGAAGGCGAAGTACTGGAGGTTGTGGTACGACGACACCAACGCCAGCGTCAGGAAGAAGCTGGCGTTCGGCACGCAGGAGGCCGCCACCAGGTTGGCCAGCGCGGTCCCGCCCATGACGGCGTGCATCACGGGGAAGCGGTGGCCGGCGCGGTGGCGCTGCCAGGTATGGTAGCCGAGGCGTACGGCCAGGAACACGCTCAGCGCCCCCAGCACCCAGGCCGGCTGCGGCGGCAGGTGCAGCGGGAAGGGCAGCGGGTGCTTGAGGAAGCCCATCAGCATCGGCCCGCCGCTCAGCTTGGCGGTCAGCCCCGTGGCCGCGACCGCGCCCACCAGCCAGCGTAGGTCCCGCGCGTAGGCCCGGAAGCCCTGGTCGCCGGTGGCCTGGACGTAGCGACCGTCGCAGACATGCAGCATGCCCTGGTGCTGGCGCGTGATGTGGAAGTAGGCGATCGTGATGTTGAGCGCCAGCGCGTACCCCATGAAGGGCCCCTGGAACAGCACGATCGACGGGATCAGCACCAGGGAGGTCACCAGGAACGGCACGAAGAGCGTGCCCGCCGCGTAGAACTTGCGGCTGTCCGCGGGCAGGATCAACAGCCAGGTGATGCTGTTGTGCGTCAGGCCGGTCAGCACGGCCGTGGTCATGTAAGTGTACATGGGGCCGTTGGGGCCCAGGGCCGTGCAATAGGCTTGCAGGCCGAAGAACAGCAGCACGGGCACCACGAGGTACCAGAACAGGTCGTAGCGGCGGTCGTGCAGCCACAAATCGGCGGTGGTGGCGGTCTCCATCCCTCGATTTGTACCCAGTTCGCGGCGGGGTGTTAGAATCTGGCGGATCCGGGAGGGCTTGCTTGCACCTGAAATCAGCGCTCGCGCGGCTTGGGGGCTTCCTCGCACGGAAGCCCTGGTGGGTGCTGGCCGCCTGGCTGCTGGTGCTGGCCCTGGCGGTGCCCGGGGCCAAGCTGCTGCCCGGCCGCCTGACGCGCTCGCCCGGCGATATCCCGGGCAGCCAGGCCTCCGAGGTGCGGCGGCTGCTTGCCTCCGCCTTCCGCAACCCGTTCGTCGACCCGCTCTTCGTGGCCATCCAGGCGCCGCACTTGCGCCAGGACCAGGGAGCCTACCGCGACGCCTTGCATGGCATGGTGACCGCGCTGCGCGCGCGGCCGGAGGTGGCTCGCGTGGTGGCCCCTTGGGACACCGGCAACGCCATGGCGCTCGCCAGCGCTGATGGCCACGTCGCACTGGTGTTGGTGGCCTACAAAGGTGGGGCGGAACACGCCGCGGAAGGCGTGCAGGCGGTACGCGCCGCCGCGCGGCCATACCTCGAGCAACTGCACCGGGCAGACCCAGCCCTGGACGCGGGCGTGACCGGCCCCAGCGCCTTCGTGGTCGACGTGATCGGCCGCAACGCCACCGACAGCGCCCGGGCCGAGAGCCGCGTGATGGTGCCCGCGCTGGTGCTCTTGCTGCTCGTGTTCGCCTCCCCCGTGGCCGCGCTGCTGCCCCTGTTGGTGGGCGTGGCGGCCACCGTGTTGACGCTCGCGACGGCGGCGCTGCTGGGCGGGGCGATCGCGCTCAACGGCTACGTGCAGACGGCCGGTACCATGTTGGGCCTGGCGCTGGGTATTGACTACGCCCTGATCGTGGTTGGGCGTTACCGCGAGGAGCGGCATGCCGGCCTGGTTCCGGCGGAGGCGCTGGCGCGGGTGCTCGCGACCGCGGGCTGGACCGTGTTGTGTTCGGGAGCCGTCGTGTTGGCCGCCATGGCGGCGCTGATCCCCTCCGGCCTGGTGGAGTTGGTTTCTGTGGGCGTCGGCGGCGCGTTGACGGTGTTCTGGGCCGCGCTGCTGGCCACCACGTTGCTCCCCGTGGTGCTGGTGTTGGCCGACCGCTGGCTGGATGCCCCGGCCGCACTGACCCGGCGCCTGCTGGCCTGGCGAGCGGGCACCGGCTGGGAGCGTTGGGGCGTAGGCGTGACGCGCTGGCGCTGGCCCGCCGCGCTGCTGGTGCTGGCCGCGTTGGTGGCGCTGGCGTTGCCGGCCGGCCGCTTCAAGGTGGGCTTGCCCGACGGCCGTTGGTACCCGGCGGACCTGGAGTCCGCTCACGGCGCGGAGGTCTTGCACGCAATGGGCCAGGCGGGGCTGGGCTTCCCGTTCCAGGTGATCGTCCGGCGCACCGATGGCGGACCGATCCTGGCGCCCAAGGGGATCGCGGCCATGGCGGGCTTCTCCAAGGCGCTGCGAGCCCGGCCCGAGGTCAAGGACGTGCTGGGGCCGGTGGACCTGCCCGGCGCGCGTGGGCTGGTGCCCAGCTTGCTGTTCTACCACGACCCGGACCGGGCCCTGCGCCAGCACCCGCTGGTGGACGAGCTCTTCATCAGCACCGACCGCAGCCGGGCGATGGTGCAGGTGGTCTTGAGCGACGACACGCCGCTCTCGCGGGGGAAGGCCCTGGTGGCCGAACTGCGCGCCGCGCAAGCGCCGGGCTTGGAGGTGCAGATCGGCGGCCTGACCGCCGCGGAGCACGACCTCGAGGCGTGCCAGGTGGGGTACGCGCCCTACGAGCTGGGCCTCGTCTTCCTCGGCAGCTTCTTGCTGCTGTTCGCCGCCTTCCGCTCCGTGCTGGTGCCTTTGAAGGCGATCGCGCTCAACCTCCTGGCGGTCGGGGCGGCCATGGGCCTGGTGGTGCGGGTCTTCCAGGAGGGCTGGTGTGCCCAGTTGGTAGGCCTGGCGCAGCCTCTGACCAGCGTGCCGCTGACCTTGCCGCTGATGATCTTCTGCCTGTGTTTCGGCCTCTCGATGGACTACGAGGTCTTCATGTTGGCGCGCGTCCAGGAAGCCCTGAGCGAGGGCGAGGACCGCGCGATCGCCCACGGCCTGGCCGCCACGGCCGGCACGATCACGGCGGCCGCCGCCATCATGGTGCTGGTCTTCGGCGCCTTCGTGGGCGCGGAGATGGCCCTGGTGAAGATCCTGGGCTTCGGGCTCGCGGTGGCGATCCTGATCGACGCGACGGCCATCCGGATGGTGCTGGCGCCGGCCTTGCTGGCGATCGCCGGTCAGTGGAACTGGTGGCCGGGGGCCCGCTCGCGCAGCAAGGACTCCAGCTCCGCGTAGGAGCCGAAGTGATCCGGGTGGTAGGTGGCGAGCGCCTTGCGGGCCTTGCGGCTCATGGGCCGGTCCAGCAGGAAGGTTTGGATGCCGGCGTCCATCGCGGGGAGGTCCTTCCGGAAATCGTTGCCCACCATCAGGCAGCGCTCCGGGCCGCAATCCAGCTTGGCCAGCAGCTCGTGGTAGTAGGCCACGTCGGGCTTTGTGCGCGTCATGATCTGCGGATGGGCGATGAAGGCCCAGGGCAGGTCATCGATGCCCGCCCAGCGCATGCGGTGCTGCGTCATCGGGAAGGGCACGGTGGGGTTGGTGGCGAGCACCAGGCGGTAGCCCAGCCCGCGCGCGGTCTCCAACATCTGGCGGGCGCCGGGGATCGGCTTGAAGCGCCAACCCATCGCCGGGAAGTCGTGTTCGGCCAGCGCCAGCACGCGCTCGCGCACGGCTTCGGGCGCGACCCCGGCCTCCGCGCAGAACGCGGCGATCATGGCCTCGAAGTTCGTCAGGTCGCTGCGGTGGTGTTGGAGGGCGTGCACGGCCGCATGGCCGGCGCGGTAGGTGGTGCGCCAGGGCGCCAGGCCCGTGAACCGCCGCAGCACCAGCCAGGTGAACTGCAGGCCGCTGCCGGGCTGGACCTGGTCGACCAGCGTGCCGTCCAGGTCAAGCAGCAGCGTGTCGATCGTCGCCATCCAGCAGGGCCATGATTTCGTGGTAGATGGCCTCGACGTCCCGGTTCATGGCCGGGCCGTCGAGGTTCAGGGCGGCCATGTGGGCGCGCAGGCCACGCTTCCACCAGGCGGTACGGTCCATGTCCAGCACCAACAGGCGGGCGATCGCCGCCAAAATCGTGCGGTCGACCCACCCCAGGCCCTGGCCCGCCCGCAGCGCACGGCAGGCGGCGCCGATGCCGGCGACATGGCGCGCCTCGTCCCGGTGGATCTCTTGCAACATGCCTTGCAGTTGCTCGCAGCCGGCCTCCGCGGCGCAGCGCGCCAGGCGGTTCAGGTAAATCGTGCCGATCTTCTCCAGCATGTAGATGGGCAGCAGCAACATCAAGGGTTGGCGCTGGCCTCGCCGCGAGAAGGTGCCCATGACGCGGTCATAGAGCATGGTCGTGAGCCAGCCGGTCTGGGTGGTGGAGCTGCCGTAGTGGGCGTCCATGTAGGCGCGCAACATGCCCAGGTGGCGCTCCTCGTCGTGGGCCTGGCTCTTGAAGAAGCGCAGGACGTCCGGGTGGCCCAGGCCGGAGGTTTGCGCGGAGGCCAGGGCCGGGGCCAAGAACTCCTCTTCCAGCGTCTCGGCCTTGGCAAAGCTGGCCAACACGCGGAACCAGGCAGCGCGCTGGTGCTCGGGGATGGCATCCTGGCCGGCCGGCGGGCCCACATAGGCCGCGGCCACTGCGTCCGCCTGGTCGGCCAGGCGGGACAGCGACGGGGCAAGCTCCGCCAGCAGGACGGCGGTGGTCACGGTCGGCTCCGTGGGGATTGGGGTACCATGAGGCGCATGTTAGGAGGTTTGTACCCGCGATGGCCTTTGACGCCGCCTGGCTCCGCCAGGTCTTCGACCGCCAGCTCCCGCTGGCCGGCTACGCCGTCCGCGAAGAGCAGCAAGCCATGGCCGGCTACGTCCAGACGGCGCTCGCCAAGGGCCGCCACCTGCTGGCCGAGGGCGGCGTGGGCACGGGCAAGACCTTCGCGTACCTGATCCCGCTGCTGGCTTTCCTGAAGGAGCGCCAGGCCCCCATCCTGATCGCCACCCACACGATCGCCTTGCAGGAACAGCTGGTCGAGCGCGACATCCCCGCCGTGGCGCGGCTGCTGTCCTTGCCCGCACCCACGCTGTTGGCGAAGGGCCGTGAGCACTACCTGTGCAAGGGGCGCCTGGCGGAGTTCCGCACCAAGCACCCGGAGCAAGGGGCGCTGATCGACTGGGGCCAGCGCACCATGACGGGCGATCGCGCGCAAGCGCCGGCCGTGCCGGAGGCCGTGTGGGAGCAGGTGAACTGGAGCGAGGGCGGCCCGTGCACGCGCATGTGCCGGCAGGCCGCCACCTGCCCCAGCCAGGCGGCCCGCAAGCGCTGGCAGCAGGCCGAAGGCATCATCGTCACCAACCACCACCAGCTGTGCGCGGACCTCGTGGCGCGTGCCTCCGGCCGCTCGGTCCTGGCCCTGCCGGGCGCCCTGGTGATCGACGAGGCCCATGCCTTCGCCGATGCGGCGCGACAGCTGTTGGGCACGCGCCTGCGCCTCAAGGGCCTGGGTGCGATGCAGCAAGCGGCCATGGCGCAGGCGGGCGGCCGGGGCCCGGTGGGCACGGGCTGGTTGGCCGCCGGCAAGTCCTTGGACCAGTTGTTGCCGGCGCGGGTGCGGTGGCAGGACGATGACGAAGCCCAGCGCTTCGCCGTGGCGCTCGACGGCCCGCTGGAAGCCGAGCTACGCCGGGTGGTCGAAGGCGGTATCGCCCTGTTGGCCCACCTGGACGGCCAGGACGCGCGTCCGGCCCGCATCGACGCCGCCGAGCGCCTGGCGCGGGCGCTGCCCGCCCTGCAAGCCCTGTTGGCCCCCGACCGGCATGTGGCCTGGATCGAGGGCGATGGGCCGGCCCGCCGGGCGGTGGAGCTGGTGACGGCGCCGCGCGACCTGGCGCCCATCCTCAAGCAGCGCCTGTGGGGCCGCCCGGTCCCCGTGATCTTGACCTCCGCGACCCTGGCCCCGGCCGAGGATTTCTCGCCGATCAAGCGCGAGTTGGGTCTGGAGCAGCCCCTGATGTGCGCCGTAGGCTCGCCCTACGACTACGAGCGGCAGGCGCGGCTCTACCTGCCCACCGATCTGCCCCACCCCGGCCAGGACCCGGAGGCCTTTTACGCGGCGGCGTACGACCGGCTCGAAGCCTTGCTGGAAGCCACCCAGGGACGCGCGCTGGTGCTGTTCACGTCCAAACGCCGGGCCGCGGAAGCCCACCGGCGGCTCGCCAAGTTCCGGGTGCTGTTACAGGATCGGGGGGACCCCTCCGTGCTGGCCACCTTCATCCAGGAGCCCGCGGCCGTCCTGCTCGGCACCGCCTATTGGACCGGCCTGGACGTGCCGGGGGAGACGTTGTCGTGCGTCGTGATCGTGAAGCTGCCCTTCGCCCCGCCCGACCCGTTGATCGAGGCGCGGGCGGGTGGCGGGGACGTGATGGAGCGCGTGTTGCTGCCGGATATGTTGCTCAAGCTGAAGCAGGGAGCGGGCCGGGCCATCCGCCGCGAGACGGATCGGGCCGTGATCGCGGTGCTGGATCCGCGCACGCAGCGGTACGAAGAAGACGTACTGGCGAGCTTGCCACCGGCGCCGATTGCCGCCGATCTCGCGGAAGTGGCTAGGTTTCTAGCTCCGCCAGGATGAAGTCGACGAGGCCGCCTACCTTGTAGCTGGGCTCGTCCAGCTCTTCCTCGCGCAACACCCAATCCGCCACGGCGAACTTGAAGGCGTAGGCCGTTTCCAGGTGCCGAGCCACCTGCATCAGCTGGAAAGAGTCCACGCCCAGGTCATGTTCGAGCGACACGTCCGGTGTGAGCTGCCGGTCGCCCAGCTCGATCCCCGCCTCGGCCAGCGCCGAGGCCAGGCAGGCCAGCACGTCGTCCCGGATGGCGGTCAAGGCGCCTGCCTGCGTGTGCCCACCATGCGTTGGGCCAGGGCCCGGCCGACCACGCGGACCATATCGCCCATGCCGGGCTCCTGCGGCGCCACCAGGCTGCCCGCCAACCAACGCTCGCGGGCGCGCGAGCGCTGTAGCTTGCCGCTGGAGGTCTTGGGCACCGCGCCCGGGGGCAGCAGCGTGATGTGGTCCGGCCGCAGGCCTACAGCAGCCAACACTTGCTCGGCGATCGCCCCCCGCAGCGCGGCATGCCCCGCCGCGGGCTCGCGCGTTTCGGCAGCCACCACCACGGCCTCCGTGCCCGTCACGGGGTCCGGCACGCCGAAGGCGGCCACACAGCCGCGCCGGACGCCGGGCACGCGCTCCGCGGCGTTCTCGAGGTCTTGGGGCGCGTAGTTCCGACCGCCCTTGAGGATCAGGTCCTTCGACCGCCCCACCACGTACAGCTCGCCATCCGCGAGGTAGCCCAGGTCGCCCGTGCGCAGCCAGCCATCGACCATGGCCCGGGCCGTGGCGGCCGGGTCGTCGAGGTAACCCACCATCACGGAGGGGCCGCGCAGCTGGATCTCGCCCACCCGGCGCTCCGCCAGGGCCGCGCCGTCGGCGCCGGCAATGCGCACGTCGAAGCCCGGCAAGGGCTTGCCGACGGACGACAGCACGCGGTCGCCGGGCACGGCCTGGCCCTCGCGCTCCAGCGCTGCGGGGTCCACCTGGTCGCGGCGGAAGGTCACGCCGGGCACCGGGAAGAGCGCGCCCAGCGCCACCTCGGCGAGGCCGTAAACAGGCAGCAGGCCGGCCTCCTTGAAGCCGTGAGGGGCCAGCTTCTGCGCGAAGGCCGCCAGCGTCTCCGGCATGACGGGCTCCGCGCCACACAAGGCCAGGCGCCAGCAGGAAAGGTCCAGGCCCACCAGCTCGCGCTCGTCCACGCGGCCGGCGATCAGCTGGTAGGCGAAGTTGGGCGCCGTGGAGATGGTGGCGCGGTGCTTGTGGATGGCCCAGAGCCAGCGCTTGGGGTCCAACAGGAAGCCCTGGGGCGACAGCAGCACGACCGGCCGGCCGCAGAAGAGCGGCATGAACAACCCGCCGATCAGGCCCATGTCGTGGTACAGCGGTAGCCAGGAGCAGTTGACGTCGGTCTCGTCGGGCTGCAGCACGTCGAGCACGGCCGCCACGTTGGCCAGCAGGTTCCGGTGCGACAGCATCACGCCGCGCGGGTCGCCGGTGCTGCCGGAAGAGAACTGCACCATCGCCACGGCCTCCGGGTCGACCTCGACGGGCCGGAAGGCCTCGCGGGAGGTCAAAGCGCTGGGCTCGACCACGCGGGCCGGCACGCGGGCGGCGAAGGTGGCGGCCTCCACGACCAGGCGCACCTTCGAGAACGTCACGACCACGTCCGGCTTGGCGACCTTGATCAGGCGCGCCAGGCGCTCCTGGTAGTCCGTCAGGCCCTTGGAGCGCAGCGGCGGGTAGGCCGGGATGGCCACGCCGCCAGCCAGCACCGTGCCGTAGAAGGTGTCGATGAACTCGACACCGGTGGGCAAGACGATCAACACGCGGAAGCCAGGCGCCAGGCCCATCCCCTGGAAGGCCGCGGCCACGCGCCGGGCGCCTACGGCCAGGTCGCCGTACGTGATCCGGCGTTCCGTGCCGTCGTCGGCCAGCAGTTGGACATAGGTCAGGTCGGCACAATGGGTCGCCTGGCGCTCCAAAAGCGCTCCCAGCGTGCCACCGTGGCGGCACCAGGCCTGGGGGTCGGAAACAGGGCGGTTCATGGACATGTCGCCCTCG
>JAQBPE010000369.1 GCA_028287685.1 Cyanobacteria bacterium RYN_339
TAGCTGAAGCCGTCGTCGTACTTGGCGACGACGCGCACACGCAAATCGAGGGAGTATGAAGCCATACTCCCTCGATACCACATTATGTTACTTGCTACGCCGTACAGGCATCGGTCTAGACCCCGGGGTCACTTCGCGTACTTCAGCACCAGCGCTTCGATCGTCTTGAGGCTCTTGGTTTGCTGCGCGGCCTTGTCCGCCACGCCTTGCATGGCCTTCGAGACCTGGGTGGCGCGGCCTTCGAAGGCGCGCAGGGCCTGGAGGTCGGTGGCGCCCCGGGCGTCTTGCAGCAGCTTGTACGAGGCCAGGGCGTGTTGCTGCAGCTCCTTGCGGTTGGCCTCCGGCGTGATCGCCTGGAAGGTGGCGAGGTCGGCGTCCAGGCCCTTGGCGTGGTGGTCCTGGATCAGCTTGACCACCAGGAAGCCCAGCCCCAGGCCCAACACGGCGGCGCCCGCCGTGGCCGCGATCAAGGGGGTGCCGGCCAGGGCCAGCCCGCTTGCCAGGCCGAACCAGCCGGCGGCGCCGGCGGCCGCGCCGCCCAGCGTCAAGCCCACGCCCTTCCACACGTTGAAGCCGCGCAGGTGCTTGACCTCGTCCGCCACGGCCCGGCGGACCTTGTCGAGCGGGTAGTCGGCCGTGATGCGGAACTGCTCGTCCACCTTCTTGGCGGCGTCGTTCAGGGTGGCGTTGAGTCGGGTCACGGCCGTCTCCGGCCGCACGGGGACCTGGATCGCGGCGAAGCCGTTCAGCGCGTTGTAGAGGTCGCGGCAGCGGCCTTCGGAGCCCCAGAAGATGCTGGTGCCGCCCCGCGAGACGCTCTCGATGGCGGCGCGGGCGCGCTGCAGCTCGGGGTCCTGGGCATCGCGGGTCAGGTCCAGCACCTGGAAGGTCACCTGCTCGAGGTCGCCGCGCAGGCGCTGGTAGTTGATCTCGTCCTCGTACTTGGCGCGCTGCTCGTATACGGGCTCGGAGCGGTACTTGGTGGTGCCGTCGGCGTTCTTGCCGTCCTCCACCTCGCGCGTGCCGGTCTCGACCTGCTCGTAGCCCTTGAAGACGCGGTCGTAATAAGTGCTGTCCGGCCAGCTGGGGTTGTAGCGGCCGACGCGGGGCACCAGCGTCTGGAAGCGCTCGAGGATCTGTTGGTCCTGGACCACGGGAAACTGCCAGGGCGTGCCGGGCACGATCTGCCCGTTCGGCAGCGTGGCCTTGCCGTCGGCCACCTTGACAACGCCGTCCGCCGTGATCTCGACGCGGTCTTCGGCCAGGGCCTTGGCGAACGCCGCCACGGAGATCTTGCCGCCCGCGTCGCTGATGCTGGCGCGCGCGTCCGCGTCCACGCGGCCCACGCCGGCGGTCGTCAGCTCGTCTTCGTCGATGATGCCGTCCGGCGCGGTGGCGCCGCCGGCCCCGTGGCGGTCGAAGGCCGCCGCCACCATGGTGCGGTCGATCAGCTGGCAGGGCGAAGCCTGGGCCTTGGCCTGCTGCACCGGGCGCGGCGTGACCGGACGGACGGAAATGGGTTTGGGCATGCGCTACTCCTCGACACTCTCCAAAGGGTGTATGGCAAGGGGACGCGCGGGCCGCGGTTATGCTATGGTTAAGCTTTCAAGGTTTTCTACCTAAGGAGGCATGATGCTGACGTACGAAGCCGTAGAGCAAAGCTCGCGTGAGATGCATGGCGGCCTGGGGGCGATCGCCTACGCCGTGCTCAAGGGCCTGGAGGCCGGCGGCGCGGACGCGGAAGCCGTCGCGGGCACCCGCGACATGCTGTTTGCCCACTTCGCGAAGCTGTCGGACGCCGATTGCAACGTGCTGTGCCAGGTGGTTGCCAGCCGGCTGGCGGCGGACCGGCAGCCGGATGGGAACTGGTACTAGACCTGCTTTTGCAGCTCGACGGACGCGATGTGCGCCGGGTTGATGATCGCTTCCGTGCCGGCGTAGATCAGGTGGGCGGGGCGGCCTTCGATCATGGCACGGCGCAGCTCCTCCACGACCGTGCCGTCGGCCGAGAACGTCCACTCGCGGTCGCTGGCCCCGTAAACCAGCTTCACGAACCAGGTCTCCGACTTCAGCGCCGGGTTGGCGGGCTTGCCGGGGGCGGCGGGCAGGTTGCCCTTCTTCAAGGTGGTCATCGTCGGGTGGTCCTCTCTCATCTTCCGGGCTGGTAAGCGCCGCGATCGGCGGGCACCGCCACGTCGACCCCGGGCGTGACCCAGGGTGTGGCGGGCAAGGGCGCGTCCAGCGGCTCGATGGCCGCCGCGAAGAGCCCGTTGTCGAAGGGGGTGCCGGGCGCGGCTTGCACGATGTAGACCCGCTCGCGCAGGCCCTGCGCGGCCAGCTCCAGCGCCCGGAAGTGGCAGTAGGGGTTGTTGCCGCGCTTATCGAAGAAGACATGCGCGGTCCAGCTGCAGCCGCCCCGGCAGAGCTGCTTGTAGCGGCAGGTGCCGCAGAAGCCCCACATGTGGGCGGTGCTCTCCTCCGTGAAGCGCGGGATCAGGTTGAACTGCAGCGGCTCCGTGTTGGCCATGATCTCGATCAACGAGAGGTCGCGGATGTTGGCACCCGTGTAGGGCTTGCTGGGCAGGCTGGGGCAGCCCTTGATCTTGCCGTCCGCCTCGATGCCCAGCGTGCGCGAGCCGGCCTCGCAGCCGCTGTAGTAAACGGGCTTGTTGTCGTTGCGGCCCATCAGCAGCTGGTCGTACGGCCCGTAGTAGCCGATGTTGTTGCCCGGGTGCATGGTCACGCCCTCCGCGTGGGCGCGGGCCGCCAGCTCGCCCAGCATGGGGTAGAGCTCCAACAGCTCGTAGGGCTGCAAGAGCAGCTCCGCCTGGTCGGCGGCGTTGCCCATCGGCACCGTGAGCTGGATCTGCCAGCTGTGGATGCCGGCGTCGCGGATCAGCTCGTAGAGCGCCGGCAGCTCCTTCCAGCTGCGCCGGTTGATCTGGGTGTTGCAGGCCGCCGGCACGCCTTCCGCGCGCAGGGCCTCGAGCGCCCGGAAGGCCCCCGCCCAGGAGCCGGGCACGCCGCGCAGGCCGTCATGCGTGGCCTCGAGCCCGTCGATCGAGACGCTGACGGAGCAGAAGCCCACGTCCTTCATCTTCTTGGCCATGTTGGGCGACAGCGCCAGGCCGCCGGTGGTCATGCCGCAGAGCATGCCTTGCGCCACGATCTCGCGCGCGATGTCCAGCCAGTCCTTGCGGAGGTATGCCTCGCCACCGATCAGCGTGACCTCGTCGATGCCCGCGTCGCGCAGCTGACCCACCAAGTTCAGCGCCTCGGCCGTGCTCAGCTCGTCCGGGCGCGCGTCGCCCGCCCGGCTGCCGCAGTGGCTGCAGGCCAGGTTGCACTTGAGTGTGATTTCCCAGACGGCGTAGGTGGTCCGGCGCGGCGCCGCGGTGGTCATTGCTGGTCCAGCGTGTCCTTGTGTTGCTCGAGGATGCTGAAGGGGTCGCGCGGCTGGAAGTTGGGCATGCCATACATCGGCGCGGGCGCGATCGGGATGGCACCGTTGTCGATGTCGATCGGCAGGTGGTGCGGCATGCCATACATCGGGGCCGGCGGCGCCGGCACCGGGCCGTTGTCGATGTCGATCGGCGGACGCGGGAAGATCGGCATCCCATACATCGGGGCCAGATCGATCGGGGTGATCGGGCCGTTATCGATGTCGACGGGCGGCCGGACCGGCATGCCGTACATCGGCGCCAGATCGATGGGTCGGATGGGGGCATCGTCGTCGCCACCATCGACGGGACCGTCGTCGCCGTTGTCGATGTCGATCGGCGGACGGACCGGCATCCCATACATCGGGGCCAGGTCGATCGGGTTGATCGGGCCGTTGTCGATGTCGACGGGCGGCCGGACCGGCATGCCGTACATCGGCGCGAAGTCGATCGGCTGCGGGTGGTGCGGCATCCCGTACATGGGCGCGAAGTCCATCGGGTTCGGGCGGCGCTGGCCGCCGTGGTACTCCTGGATCAACTTGATTTGGTCGAGCGGCACGTCCATCCTGGAATTTTCGAGGTTGGCCCTGCGGCCGATCAACGTGGCCTGGTCCTGCGACATGCTGACGTTCGACAGCTCGTCGTCGCCCGCGTTGTTGGCGGCCTGGTTACCCGCGCCTGGACGCTGGGGGAATGGGACGCCACCGGTGTTCGCGTTGATCTGCGTCATCCAGGAAACCCTCCTCTGAGTCAACCTACCGGACGATACTTCGTCCGAAGCCATGGCTTCCTTGCTAACATGCCCCTATGAACCTCTTTATCAACCGCGAAGGTCCCGTCCCGATCCACGACCAGCTCTGCGCTCAGCTCGCCCAGATGATCGCGGCCGGCACGTTGGCACCGGGCCAGCGCCTGCCCAGCATCCGCGCCCTGGCCCAGCGGACGCAGCTGCACCACAACACGATCCTGGGCGCCTACCAGGCCTTGGCCAGCCGCGGCCTGCTGGTGATCAAGGAGGGCAGTGGCGCACGCGTGGCCGACCTGGCCGCGCTGCAGGCTGGCCCGGCCCTGGACACGCTCGCCCGCGCGTTCGTGGCCCAAGCGCGCACCGCGGGCTTCGGCGAGGCGGAGATCCTGGCGGCCTGCCGGCGCGCGTTGGAGCCCGCCCCGGTCGAGCGCCTGGTGGTGGTGAACCAGCACGAAGACTTGCAGGAGATGTACCTGCACGAGCTGGGCCGCCACGTGAAGTTCCCGATGATCGGGGCCACGCTGGAGGAGGTGGGGGCGATGGCGTCCGCGGACCGCCAGCGCTCGCTGTTCATGACCTCGACCAACAACGCCCCCGCCCTGGCCCCCCTGCTGGGAGACGCCCGGCCGCCCCAACTGTTCAAGCTCTCGCCGGGCGACGAGATGCTGGCGCAGGCGAAGGCCTTGCCGGCTGACGAGGCGGTGGCCGTGGTTTCCGGCTCGTCGCGCTTCTTGTTCCTGAACCGCGAGATGCTGGCCGGCGCTCGCGACGAGGGCACCTTGCTGGAGGCCTCGACGGACGATCCGGGCCGGGTGGCGAGCGTGTTGCGGACGGCGAAGCTGGTGGTGTGCGATTCCGCCACCTACGACAAGCTGACGCATCCGCGCAAGTACATGGCGACCTTGCTGGCCCCGGCGTTCTTCGACGACCTGGCGCTGGTGCTGCCGCCGGGCGCCGTTACTTCGGTCTGAACGCCTCGCGCTTGCCGAGGCAGGCGATGACTTCGCGGGCGATCGCCCCATGCATGGTGTCCGCGGGCCCTGCAGGCGCCGGCGCATGCTCGGGGTCGAAGATGAAGTCCAACGAGGCCGGATCCCACATCGGCGAGTTGTGCGTGCCGCGCGGCAAGGTGAGGGTGCGCTTGGCCTCGGCCAGGACGGCCTGCCGGTTGGCGGCCATCTGCTTGCCCCAAGCCAGGGCGCTGAACTGGTCCATGTCGCCCTGCACGTTGTAGAAGTCCACGTTGCCAGGGATGGGCGTCTCGATCAGGCCCTGCCAGTAGGCGCTGCCCGGCGCCAGGTCGCGGGCAAAGGCCAGCTGCGGCGACCCGGTGAGCAGCCACAACGCGGCGTTCGCCACGTTCACGCCGCCCCAGGGCGCGGAGAGCGCCACGTAGCGGATGTGGTCGAAGCCCTGGACCTTGCCGTCCGACCCGGCCAGCTTGGCGAGGGCGGCCTTCATGGTCAGCGCGCCCAGGCTGTGGGCCACCACTGTCACGTCCTTCACGCCGGAAGCGCCCAGCCCCTTGAGCTCGCGCGCGAAGCCGTCGCTCAGCGTGCTGCCACCCTCGCTGTAGGTGTCGTAGCACATCACGTAGACCTGGTTGCCGCGGGCCTGCGCTTCCTTGATCAAGATTTCCTGGTTGCACGGGTCGCCGCCGATGCCATGGCTCACGACCATGACGGGCGCGCCGGGCCGCAAGGGCGCGAGCGGCACCAGGCGCGGGCTGCGGTTGGGGCCCAGGAAGCCCACCTCGCCGGCCTTGGCCAGCT
>JAQBPE010000430.1 GCA_028287685.1 Cyanobacteria bacterium RYN_339
GCGGCCTGGAGGCCGACGGCCTGATCCATGGCTTCGATCCCAAGGGGCACCTCGGGCCCAAGGGCCTGCGGTCGCTGGATCGGCCCACCACGCTGGCGCTGACGGCCGCCGGGCAAGCGCTTGCCCAAGCGAACCTGCCGCCCGAGGGCGTGGGCGTGGTCCTGGGATCCGCCTTCAGCGGCCTGGACAGCATCATGGGCTTCTTCGAGGAGCGCCTGGCGGAGGGCGCCAACTTCGTGACGGCCTCCAACTTCAGCAACATCGTCATGAACGCGGCCGCCAGCCAGGTGGCCTTGCGCCACGGCCTGACCCGGTTGAACTCGACCATCTCGACCGGCCAGGCCTCCGGGCTCGATGCCATCGGCTATGGGCTGGAGATGCTCGTAGCCGGGCGCGCGGACGCTCTGCTGGTCGGCGGCTTGGACGAGCTGGGGCGTGGCAGCCGGGCGGTGATGGCGGCGCGCGGCGCCCATTTCAGGGCCGCCGAGGGCGCGGCCTTCCTGGTGTTGGAACGGCCGGGCCGGGACGCCGTGCCCCTGGCGCGGGTGCTGGGCTACGGCGCCGCCTTCGACCCCGGCCCCGTCCGCGGGCGGGCGCCAGACCCGCGTGCGATCGAGCGCGCCATGCGCCTGGCCCTGGGTGAGCTCCGCGGCGTCGATGCCGTGCTCGCCAGCGCCAACGGCCAGGCCGACCTCGATGGGGCCGAAGCGACGGCGATCGCCACCGTCCTGGGTGCGGATACCCCCGTCCAAAGCCCCAAGCGCCTGATGGGCGATGCCCTGGGCGCCGGCGGGGCCCTGGCGGCAATCCAGGCCGTGACCATGGCGGGCACGGTGCTGGTCAACGCCGTCTCGGAGACGGGCCACTGCGCCAGCGTGGTGATCGGGAGGGCGAGATGATGCCGTTGTCGGGCAAGGTCGCGATCGTCACGGGCGGCTCGCGCGGCATCGGTCGCGCGATCGTGCTCGAGCTGGCGCTCCAGGGCTGCGACGTGGCCTTCAACTACCGCGAATCCGCCGACGAGGCCGCCACGCTGGTGGCCGAGGTCCAGGCCCTGGGCCGGCGCGCGCTCTCGCACCAGGCGGACGTCACCTCGCTCGAGCAGGTCGAAGCCTTCTTCGCCGCGGTGGTGGAGCGCTTCGGCACCTACCATTACTTGGTGAACAACGCCGGCATCACCCGCAACAAGCTGTTGATGAGCATGTCGGAGTCGGACTGGCAGGCACCGCTGGACGTCAACCTGACGGGCGCCTACCACTGCGCGCGCGCGGCCATCACCACCATGATGAAGCAGCGCGAGGGCCGCATCCTCAACGTCTCGTCGGCGGCGGCCCTCAAGGGCCTGGCCGGCACCGTGGCGTACTCGGCCTCCAAGGCCGGCTTGCTGGGCCTGACGCGCGCCCTGGCCAAGGAGGTCGGGCGCTATGGCGTCACGGTGAACGCGGTGGCGCCGGGCTTCATCGAAACCGACATGATCGCGGACCTGCCTGCCAAGGCCCGCGACGAGCTGACGGCGCAGATCGCGCTGGGGCGCTTCGGCGAGGCCACCGACGTGGCGAGCACCGTCGCGTTCCTGCTCTCGCCCGGCGCCCGCTACATCACGGGCCAGGTCATCACGATCGACGGCGGCCTGTCCGCCTGAAAGGAAGGGAACCCATGTCCATCCAAGCGCAAGTGACGGCCATCGTGGCCGAGGTCCTGGAGGCCGATGCGGCCACGCTCTCGCCAACGGCCGGGCTGGTGCAGGAGCTGGGCATGGACTCCGTGCTCGCCATCGACATCGCGACCGCGATCGAGAAGGCCTTCAAGATCAAGGTGCCGGACCAGCGGCTGGAGGAGTTCGCGACGGTCGGGGCGATCGTGGCGATCGTCGAGGAGCTCCAGGTCGCGGGCCGTGCGTGACCTGCCGCTGCTGACCGAGGCGGAGTGCCGGAAGGCGCTCGCCGAGGTGCACGCGCTGGAGGCGCACTGGCTGCGCCGGCACCCGTTCGCGCCGTTCTTCACGCTCGGCCCGGCCAGCTACCTGGACGCGCCGGCCGGGTCCGCGCCCTACGAGGCGGCCGCGGCGGTGGGCAACCCGGTCCTGGCGGAACACTTCGGCTGGTTGTATGCACGGCTGGATGCCGCGTTGGCGGAAGCCTTGGGCGGCCCGGTCGCGCCGGCGCCGCGCTTCGCCCTGCCTGGCTTCCATGTCTTCGGCTTCCACGCCGCGTTCGAGGAGCCCGTCGCCAGCGTCCACACCGATCAACAGTACGGCCTGCTGGCGTGGGACCCCGCGGACGAGCCCGACTTCGGCCGCCCGGTTTCGTTCACCTTGCCCGTCGCGCTGCCCGCCGTGGGTGGCGGCCTGGACGTATGGGACCTGCACCTCGCGCAGTTGGAGCCCCTGTCGCCGCCGGAGCGCGCCCGCCTGATCGCCGCGCAGGAGCCAACCCGGCATGCCTATACGGTCGGGACCCTGGTGCTGCACGATGGCCACTTGGTCCACCGCATCGGCCACACGCCGGGCCTCGTCGCGGGCGACGAGCGCGTGACCTTGCAAGGCCACGCCGTGCCCACGCGCGCCGGTTGGCGGTACTACTGGTGAGCGAGATCCGAGCGCTCGAAGGGCACGAGCAGACGGCGATCGCCGGCATGACCTTCCCGGCGTACCGGCCGCTCCTGGGGACGTCGGGCGCCGTCGTGGTGGCGGCCTACGCGGGCATGGTGCCGATCGGCGCGGCGATCGCCAGCCTCGGCGGCATGGCCGAGGCCTTGTCGATCTACGTCGCGCCGAGCCAGCGCGGCCAGGGCCTGGCGGCGCGCCTGCTGACGGCGTTGGAAGACGCCCTGCGCCGGCACGGCGTCGAGGCCGTGCAAGCCACCTACGTGGCCGGCAAGCCGACCACGCCGCAACTGGAGGCCACGCTCGATCGGTGCGGCTGGGACGCCCCGGTAATCCGCATGCTGGTCTTCAAGGCCGATCTCGCGCGCATGGCGGGGGCCGGTTGGGTCGAGCGCGCAGAGTTGGGGCCGGAGTTCGAGTTCGTCCCCTGGGAGCCGGGCACCCGGCCGCAGGGGGACTGGTGGCCCGACGACCTGGACCCGGCGCGCCACGAAGCCGACATGGATCTGGCTACCAGCCGGGGTCTCCGGCTCGATGGCGAGCTGGTGGGCTGGGTGATCAACCACCGGATCGACGCCGTCACCTTGCGCGTTTCCGCCGGCTACGTGCGGCCGGATCTGCAGATGCGGGGCCGCATGCTCGGGTTGTACGCGGAAGCGGGGCGGCTGGCGAGCGAGCAGGGAATCGAGCGGCTCACGTGGACCGTGCCGATCTGGCACCCGGCCAAGGCAGCCTTCGCGAGGCGCTGGATGGCGCCGTTCGCCGACATGCAGGAGAGCCGCGGCACCGGAAAGCAGTTAAGCACTTGAGTAGCGGGCGCTGGCGCCCATCTCTGGTCAAACCCTTGCCTGACCGCTATACTTCATCACGCTTCATAACGCTCCCCTGAAAGGAACCGAAATGACCCAAGCCACCGTCACGCCGCAGGACATGGAAAACATCCTGGTCGCCAAGGCGCTTCAAGACGCCAACTTCCGCAAGGAACTGCTGGCGAACCCCAAGTCCGTCGCCGAGCGCGAGTTCGGGATCACCATCCCGGCCGACATCAAGATTGCGGCGATCCAGTCGCCCGCCGACACCCTGACGATCGTCGTCCCGTACGTCCCTGCCGTGGGCGCGGACGGCGAACTGTCCGACGCCGACCTGGAGTCGGTTGCCGGCGGCAGCAAGGCCGGCGCCAGGAGCTTCTTCAACGGCGTGGGCAACTACATCGTGAACAACCCCTCCACGGTGGCCTCGGCCGGCGGCAGCGCCGCCCTGAGCATCGTCGGCGCTGGTTCCGTCGCCACGGTGGCCTGCACCATCTCCAAGGCCGCCGCGGGCAAGTAAGCCTGCCCGTCCGGACTCCGGGGCTCCCGCTTGCGGGAGCCCTTTTGCCATGAGGAGGCACCGTGTCCGACGCCTGGCTGGCGATCGCCGCCCTGGCCGAACCCCTGGATGACCAGGCCGCCCCCACGCCCGAGGTGGCGGCCCGTTGGAGCGCGGCGGTTGCCGAGGCCTTTTTCGCACGGCGCCTGGCCTGGGATGGGCTGGACGGCCCCCCTGCGCCGCCCGCCCCGCCGCTCGCCCCGGCCTGGACGGGGCACCTGGCAAGCGCGCCGGACTTCGTGGGGCCGGTGGCGGCGCGGCTCCTCCCGCTCCTGGAGGGTTTCACCCCGGCGGCGCGCCGGCAGCTCCTGGCCGGGTTGGACACGCGGTTGGAGGCGATCGCCGCCCAGGCCGTCGCCGCCGACCCCGAGCTGGCCTGGCCCGACCGCTGGCGTCGCTGGCCCGTGCTGGCCCGGCTGATGGGCACGGCGATCGCCTGCTGGGAGGCCGGCGCCCGCGAGCTCTTGGAGCGTTGGGCCGCCGACCGCGAGGCCTGGGGAGCCTCCGGGCCGGTAGTCGAGGTCGCCGGCGGCCTCTCCGATCCCCACCACGGCGGCCGCACGGTCTGGAAGCTGGGCTTCGCCGACGGTGCCGCCGTGGCATACAAGCCGCGGCCGCTCGCGATCGACCGGGCCTACGACGATCTGCTGGCCTGGCTGGCCGCCCGGTCGCCGCTCCTGGCCTTCCAGCGGCTGCGCGTGCTCGACCGCGGGGCCTATGGCTGGTTGGCCTGGGTCCCCCGGCAGGACGTGGCCACAGACGCCGACGCCGCCCGCTACTTCCGGCGCGCCGGCCGGTTGCTGGCGTTGCTTTATGCCTTGCACGGCTCCGATTTCCACGGTGACAACCTGGTCGCCTGCGGTGACCAGCCCGTGCTGGTGGACCTCGAAACGCTGCTGGTGCCACGCGTGGACCCGGCGCCGGCACCCGGCGAGCCGCTGGCGGAGGGCGTGGCCGAGACGATGTTCCTGCACCACTTTGGCCCGGCCGGCGACATCGGGGGGCTGGCGGAGCGCCCGGGCTACCAAAACCTACCGACGGTGGTCGGGCGGCGCGCATCCGCCATGGACCATGCCCCGGAGGTCGAGGCCGGCTTCGCCGAGGCTTACGGCGCCCTGGTCGGGCTGCGCGATGCGCTGGCCGACCGGTTGGAAGCCTTCGCCGACGCCCCGATCCGCTTCCTCTTCCGCAACACGCGACACTACGAGCAGCTCCAGCAAGCCGCCCTGCACCCCAACACGCTGGTCGACGGCGTGGCACGCAGCATCGCCTTGGACCGTTTGGCGCGCACCTTCGTGCGTTGGCAGGAGCGCCCGCCACTCTGGCCGCTGATCGGGCAGGAACGACGCGCCCTGGAAGCCCTGGACGTCCCGTACTTCAGCACCACGGGCGCCGGTCACGGGCTGCCGGGCCTGCCCGATGTCTTTGCCCGGTCCGGGCTGGAGGCGGCTCGCACGCGGCTCGCGGCGCTGGGCCCCCCAGACTTGGCCGTGCAACGCCATGTGATCCGGCTCTCCTTGGCCCTACCCGCCGCGGACCCGGAGCCGACCAGCGGGACGGACCAGGACTTCCTGGGCGCGGCCCTACAGCTAGGCGAGCGCCTGGCGGCACGGCCTTGGCTCTCGCTCGTCCAACACCCCAGCCTGCCTGCCGTCGTGCCCGGCGTGTTGGGGCCGAGCTTGTACGAGGGCGTGGGTGGCCTGGCGCTGTTCTTCGCCGCGCTCTACCGGGCGACCGGACAGGTGCGCTGGCATGGGATGGCGCTGCAGGCCGTGGCCTTGTTCGATTTGCGGGATGCCGTGCAGGCCTTTGGCGCAAGCCGGGTGGCCGGCCTGCTGGGGACGCCTCCCCCGCACCTCGACGCCCTGCGGGTGCCGATGCTGGCCGACAACGAGATCCTGCAAGGGCTGGCGGGGGCCATGGCGGCGTTGGCGGCCTTGGGGCGGCCGGACCTGGCGGTGCCGGCCGGCGACGCGTTGCTGACCCGGCGCGCGCCCGGCGGAGGCTGGAAATCGGCTACGGGGGAGGTCTTGCCCGGCTTCGCACACGGCGTGGCCGGCATCGCCTTTGCCCTGCGCCGCGTGGCAGAGGCCGGCGGCCCCGCGCGCTTCGCGGCGGCAGCGGAGGAGGCCTTCGCGTTCGAGGCCACGTTCTACGACCCGGCCGTCCGCACCTGGCGGGGCGGCTCGGCCCCGTCCATGACGGCCTGGTGCCATGGCGCCCCCGGGGTGGCACTCGCCCGCATTGGCACCACGGACGCCATGCTGCCTGAGGCCCTGGACGCGACCGTCGCGGCGCCGGTCAGCGGGCTGGACTTCCTGTGTTGCGGGAACTTCGGGCGCTACGAGATCCTGCTCGAGGCCGGCCTGACGGCCGAAGCCCGGCGCCAGGCGGGCGGGCGCCTGGTGGCCTGGCGCGCGCGCGAGGCGGCGGACCGCCTGCGCGTCGAAGACCTGGACCTGAGCTTCCTGCGAGGCTGCACCGGGGTCGGATACACGCTGCTGCGCCTGGCCGACCCGGCGTTGCCGAGCGTGCTGGCCTGGCGTTAGAGCACCTGGCGTCCGACCATGTCGGCGAACATGCCGTCCTGGGCGCACAGCTCGTCGTAGGTACCCACCTGGATGATGCGGCCCTGGTCGAAGACGTAGATGCGATCCGCGTCCTGGATCGTGCTCAGCCGGTGGGCGATCGCGATGCGGGTGACCTGCATGCGCGCCATGCTCTCGCTGACGATCGCCTGCGTCGTGTTGTCCAAGGCGCTGGTGGCCTCGTCGAACAGCATCACGCGCGGCTTGAGCGCGAAGGCCCGGGCGATCATCAAGCGCTGGCGCTGCCCACCGGACAGGTTGCCGCCGCCTTCCGCCACCACCGTGTGCATGCCCATCGGCATCGCCTCGATGTCCTTGTCGAAGCCGGCACAGCGCGCCGCGTCCCATGCGTCGGTGTGCGAGAGGTTGGCGCCGCAAGCGATCGCGTCGAACACGGAGCCGGCCTGCAGCTTGCCGTTCTGCAAGACCACGCCCATCTGGCGGCGCACGGCGCGCATATCCAGGCTGGCCAGGTCCTGCCCGTCGAAAGTGACCATGCCGGCTTCCGCCTTCTCGAAACCCAGCAGCAGCCGGAAGATCGTGCTCTTGCCGCAGCCGGACGAGCCGACCAGGGCGATGTGCTCGCCGGGCGCCGCGTGCAGGCTGATGCCGTCCAGGATCGTCTTGCCGCCCTGGACGTAGCGGAAGGTGACCTTCTCGAGCGAGAGGTGGCCCTTGAGGCGGCCCGGATCCAGAGATCCTTCGCGGGTTTCGGGCGGCTCGTGGATGATCGGCAGCGCGCGGTTCCAGAGCGTGCGCAGATCCAGCAGGCCCAGCGCCATGCCGCTCAGCCCGAGCATGCCGCCCATGAAGGTGCCGAAGGCCGCGTTGAAGGCCAGGAAGGTGCCGGTGGAAAGGTTGCCGCTGTGGCCCTGGATCGACAGGCCCGCGGAGGTGGCCGCCACGTAGAACAGCGCCACGGTGCCCAGCGTGGGCACGATCGTGGAAATCACGGACAAGCTGTTCTCGATGCCCTGGATCTCGCGCTTCAGCTTCACGCTCTCGTGGAGCTTGCGGCCCCACTTGGCGAAGGCCCGGCCTTCGGAGCCCGTCACGCGCAGCTTGGCGACGCCGTTGAGCAACTGCACGGTCATGCCGAACATGTCGGCGTCGATTTGCTGCATGCGTGGGAAGCGCTTCTGCTTCTGGCTGGTGTGCAGGGCCGTTACGACCATCATCACCACCGTCAGCGTGACGGCCACGCCGGTGAGCTGGGGGCTGTAGCTGATCATCAGGCCCAGGTTCAGGAGCGCGAACAGCGATGACAGGAGCGAGTGCAGCACGGCGCCGCTCAGGTGCTGGCGGATCTGGCTGATGGCCATGATGCGCTGGCTGAGGTCGCCCACGTCGAAGCGTCGGAAGAACGGCGCGCCCAGGTTGAGCACGCGGTCCCAAATGGCTGCCTGGGTCGCGGCGTCGGCCTGGGCCTCCACGCGCTGCATCAGCAGGCCCTGGCAGATGCTGAACGTGATGCCGCCCAGCGTGGAGAAGCCCAACGCCGCGCCCATCTCGAGCAGCAACGTCCGGTTGCTGTCGGGGATGGCCTGGTCGATCAGCATGCCCGTGATTTGCGGCGAGACCATCCCGACCAGCGAGCCCACGATGCCCATCACCATCATCATGATCAGGTCGCGCTCGCGCCCATGCAGGGCGAAGAGCACGATGTCGAACGCCTTGAGCGCGCGGCCCGGCAGCGACCGATACAGCATCAGGGCGAACGGCTCCAGCGTGGCCGCCAGCGCCTCGTCGACCGGGGCATAGCTGCCGGTGCGGGGATCGTAGAGCTCGTACTTCGCGCCCGGCTTCGGCAGCAGCGCGACCGGGTGGTGGCCGTCGGCGAGGTACGCCAGCAGCGGGCCGTTGTCGCGTTGCCACCAGGGCGGCGCCAGCAGCACCTGGCGGTAGCGGAAGCGCGACGCGCGGGCGATCGCCTCGACCGGGTCCTTCACGCGGGCCATGTCCTCCGACGGGGAGGGCGGCTGCATCGCGATGCCGAGCCGCTCGCCGAGCACATGCAGGGCGGCCATCAGCGGGTCGTTGCTGGTCGGCGTCTCCGGCACGTTGGCCTTGATCAGCGAAGTGAGGTCCTGGATCACGCCGGTCGTGACGGCGGCGTCACGCTCGGCGCGGTCGAAGAAGCGCTGCCGGTTGGCGGCCAGGTGGTCGCCCACGGCATCTTGCAGGCTCACCATCACCAGCTTGTGGTATTGGGCCAGGCAGGTGTCCAGCCCGCCTTGCGCGGCCCGGGCGACGGAGATCAGCTCGACCTTGCAGGGGCCCTCGGCTTGCATCCAGAGCGCGTCGGGCATCAGGATCAGGCCGCTGGCCGCGTCCACCACCACGTCCTCGTCGCCGCGCACGCGCAGGCGGCCCTCCTTGACGGCGAGCCAGGCGATGCTGCCGGCGGCGGTGCGCATGGCGGTGCCGGCCGAAAGGGCCAGCGTGCCCTCGCCGCTCACCAGCTCCGCGTTCGCGGGCGCCGGCCGGTCGGCGAAGTGGGTGGCCAGCAGGCAGGCCCAGCGCCCGAGCATCTCCACGGCCTCCGCGTCGCCTTGCAAGAACGCCGACGACAAATCGGCCGAATGGCCGGCCACGAGCCGGGCTTCGCCCACGGCCTGGGCGATCAAGACGAAACGGTCGGTGCCGGCCAGCCCGAAGATGGCCTGGCCGGGGCCGGCGTGGAACATGAAGTGGCGGCGGCCCACGGGCTCTCCGCCGACCAACTCGGCCGCGAAGACGACCAGGCCGCCGTCGCGCACCCACCAGAGCCGGCCGGGCTCGTCGAGGCGCATCGGCTGGGTGCCGCGCAGCATCAGCTCCTCGCCGTGGATCGTGGTCGTGCTCATACCTTGGCCTCCGCGCGCCGGTGTTCCGCCTCGATCAGGGAGGCGTAGTGCCCGGGCTGGCTCTTCAGCGCGTCATGGGTGCCCCGCTGCACCACCTTGCCGCGCTCGAAGACGATGATCTCGTCGCAGTCACGCACGGTGGACAACCGGTGCGCCACGATGATGCAGGTGCAACCGCGCTTGCGGAGGTTGCGGTCGACCACCTTCTCGCTCTGGGTATCGAGCGCGCTGGTGGCCTCGTCGAGGACAAGGATGGCCGGGTCGCGCGCCAGGGCACGGGCGATTTCCAGGCGCTGGCGTTGGCCACCGCTCAGGTTCACGGCGCCTTCCAGCAACAGGGCATCGAGACCGCCGGGCATCGCGGCCACCACGTCGAGGATGTCCGCATCGGTGCAGGCTTCCGTCAGGTCACGGTCGGTGATGGTCTCGTCCCAGAGGGTGAGGTTTTCGCGCACCGTGCCGGAGATCAGGAACAGGTCCTGGTCCACCATCGCGATGGAGTTCGTCAGCACGGCGCGGGCCCATTCCGTGCGCTTGCGGCCGTCGAAGAGGATTTCGCCTTCCCAGGGATCGTAGAGGCCCGTCACCAGCTTGGCGACGGTGCTCTTGCCGGATCCGCTGCCGCCCACGAAGGCCACGCGCTGGCCGGGCGTCAGCGTCAGGCTGAAGCCTTCGATCAGCGGGGGCTCCAGCCGGCTGTAGCCGAAGGAAACGTTCTTGATTTCGACCTGGCCACTGAGGCGCACGGGATCGTGCTCGCCGGGCATGGCGCCGGCGCTGGGCACGGTTTGCGGATCGATGGCGTTGCCCAGCACGTCGTCCAGGCGCGTCATCGAGGCCGTCAGCTTGGTCAAGGTGCTGCCCAGCTCCACCAGGCTGCCCATCGGCTCCATGAAGCTGTGCATCAGGCTTTGGAAGGCCACCAGCATGCCGATGCTGAGGTGCCCGTCCATGACGCGCAGGCCGCCCACCACCAGCACGCCGAGCGCGGCGAGGCCTTGCAGGAGCGTGGGCACGGCGCTGATGAGGGCATCGCGTGCGCCCATCTCCGCCTGGGTGTTCATCGCCTTGGCGTAGTAGCCCGCCCAGCGCGAGAAGAAGTCGGACTCCAGGCCCGAGGCCTTCAGGGTCTCGATGCTTTGGAGGCCCGCAATCGTGGTGCCGCCGGCCTTGCCGTAGTCGATGCCCAGGCGCGTGTAGGCGTCTTCGCGCCAGCGGTTCACGCCCTTGACCACCACGAAGTTGAAGGCCGCGAAGCTGACGCCGATGAGGGTCAGCACGGGATCGAAGCTGATCATGACCGCCGCGTAGAGCACGACCATGACCACGTTGACGAAGGCGCCCGCGATCGGCCCGGAGATGGCATGGGACACCTCCTCGTTCACGGGCACGCGGCCCGCGATCTCGCCCGCGAAGCGCTGGGCGTAGAAGCCGACGGGCAGGCGCAAGGCGTGCCAGAGGAAACCGCCCGTGAAGGAGACGGAGAGCTTGGTGTGGAGCTTGTTCAGGATCGCCGAGCGCAACAGCGACAACCCGGCCGTCAGCACGGAGGCGATCACCATGCCGGCGAGCAAGGGCCGCAGCCAGTCGTCCAGCCCCTGCACCAGCACGCTGTCGACGAAGACCTGGGTGAAGATGGGGCCGGCGAGGGAAGGCAGCACCATGAACAGCGCCGCCAGGAAGCAATAGGTGACGGCAGGGACCGAGGTGTTCAAGCGCGCCAGAAGGTTCGGCAGCACGTTGGGCTTGCGGCCGCCCTGCTTGAAGTCGGGGCCCGGCACGAAGGTGAGCACGACGCCGGTGTAGCCGCTGTCGAACTCCTCGTCCGTAACGGTGCGCGGGCCGCTGGCCGGGTCGTTCAGGTAAACGATGCCCCTGCCCCAGCCTTCCACGACCAGGAAGTGGTTGAAGTTCCAGAAGGCGATGAAGGGCAGCGGCATGGCCCTGAGCTCGCCCAGCTCCTTCTTGTAGCCCTTCGATTCGACGCCGTAGCGGCGGGCGGCCTTTAGCACGTTGGCGGCCTTGGAGCCGTCGCGCGAGACGCCGCACTCGTAGCGCAGCTCCGCCAGGGGGCGGAACAGGCCCATGCCGCCCAGGATCATGGCCAGGCTGGCGGCGCCGCACTCCACGGCCTCCATCTGGAGCACGGTGGGGGTGCGATGCCGCTTGGTGGTGGTGGCCATTACAGCGACCCCGTGGCCGTCCGGAGGATCGGTAACAGGTAGCTGATGGGCTGACGCTCTTCGACGGCGACCCGCACCGAGGCGGTGGTGCCGAGCGTCAGCTTGAGGCGCGGGCCCTTGGAGCTGGACCACTTGTAGCCGCTAGGGTTGTTGGGATCGGCCTCCAGCTTGGTGAAGACCTCGATCGTGTGCCCGTTGGCGATCAACTCGCCGGCCACTTCGTCGCTGTTGATCACGTTGGTGGCGCCCGCCCGCGTGATCGGGAACTCCGACACCCGTGTCACGGTGCCCAGGATGCCGCCATATTCCTCGCGCTTCACGGTGTCCGGCGTGACCTGGACCTTCATGCCGGGCGTGATGCGCTTGCCGTCGCCGATCGTGAAGTAGGCCACGGTGCTGAGCTCCTTGCCGCCCGTGCCGTCGGCCGCCTCGACCGTGACGTTGCCCAGGCGCTGGCCGCGTTGGACCATCTGGCCGATGATGCCCGTCACCTCGACCACGCGGCCCGAGACCTCGCTGCGGATCTCGGTGCGACCTCTCAACTGGGTCTCCAGCTGGTTGATGCGGTTCTGGATGTCGGACTTGATGGCGTGGTTGTCCTGGCTGGTGTTCAGGGTGTCCAGGTCCAGCGTGCGCGAGCGCACGTCGAGGCTCTGCAGTTGGCCTTCGAGCTCGGCAATTTGGGTCAGGTTGCCCACGTAGGCGCGTTGGTTCTCCACCTCGCGCGTGTCCAGCTCGCGCATCTGGACCTTGATGTTCGAGGCCTGGTCGTCGGCGCCCATGTATTCATGCTTGGCGGCCATGTAGGCGCCTTCGGGGATCAGGCCCTTCTTGCGCAGCTCTTCCTTGGCATCGAGCGCGACCTTCAATTCCTGCATCTGCGACTCGGTGCTGCGCAGCCGCTGGCGCAAGTCGCGCCGCGCTTGTTCCGTGGCGCCCTGGTTCTTGGCCTTCAGCAGCGGCGTCAGCTCGCGGGCATGCACCAACTGGGCGTTCAAGCTCTTGCGTTGGATCGACAGCGAGCTGCGATCGAGGTTGGTCTTCTGGCCGCGGACGGAGCCCAGCAGGTGCTCGCGCTCCAGGAGCTCGCCCAGCTTGATCTTCTCGATTTCGATCATCTTCACGAGCTCGGGCTGATCGATCACGCCCAGCACGTCGCCCTTCTTGATGCGATCGCCGCGCCTGACCTTGAGGCTCAGCAGCGGCCCCGTCCCGGGCGCCTCGAAATCGACCACCTGGGCCTCCGCGCCGAGGGCGCTGGCGGGGTCAACGAACGCCCCGCGGCCCTGCACGTTGACGGGCACGCGCCCCACGATGCTCCACATCAACACGGCGCCGACCATGACGCCGAGGGCACCCAGCGGCACCCAGTCGGAGAGCGAGACCACTTGCATCAGTTGGTCGAGCTTCTCTGGCGAC
>JAQBPE010000439.1 GCA_028287685.1 Cyanobacteria bacterium RYN_339
TGGCGTCTTCCGCGGCGAGCAGCTGGTCGCAGGCTACGTGATCCACAACGGTCCCGGTTTCTACTTGTTGGATAACGTGCCGGAAGCTGACCGCGCCGCCTGGATCGCCGTCAACGCCGCAAGCGACACCTGCGAACTGAGCATGATCTGGCGCAACCGCGGCATCAGCGACGTGGCGTTTGCCCTGGTGGTCTGGCCTCGCATCATCCTGGATTGCGTGACCAACGGTCGGCGGCACATCCTGGGATCGAGCTACGACAACCCGCTCAACCAACGGTACCAGGCCGCACAGCCGGCTATGATCTACGCCGGACCTTCGCTTGTCCACGGGCGCCAGAACTTCATCTATGCGTACACGCGGCCCAAGCTCGTCGCGACGTTCTTCGTGAACTTCGCGGGTAAGTTCCTTGGCCGGCAACGGCGGCCGGCTTGAGTCGAGTCACGATCCTCACGATCGGCTCCCGGGGAGACATCGAGCCTTGCTTGGCCTTGGGCAAAGGCCTGCGGGATGCCGGCTGGCGCGTAAGCATCGCGACGCTGACAGCGTTCCAAGCCGACGTGCTCGAGCACGGCTTTGCGTTCGCCTCCCTGGGCGATCTGCCCGATCGTTTCCGGAACCATCGCGGGGCGACCTTTTACGGGGTTGTGGGCCGCACCTTGTTCTGGGCGGTGTATCAGCGCCTGTTGGCCAGCTACCTGCCCTCCTTCCTGGCGGCATGTGAGGGTGCCGATCTCGTTATCTATTCCGGCCTGGCCTTCCCCGCCTACCACGTCGCGGAAGCGCTCGGGATCCCTTGCGCGAGCCTCGCGTTCGTGCCGAACGCCGCCACCGGTGCGTTCATGAACCCCCTCTACGCTGACCGGCGGCTCTCCCGGGGCAGAATCACCAACCAGGCGACGTTCTACATCGAACAGAATCTGATGGTGCAGAGCACGGCGCACCTCATCAACCGCTGGCGCCAGCGAGTGCTACGCCTCCCCGCGGTGCCGCGGCGGCGGCTGGTCGCCCATCGGTGGGAGCGAAGCACCGTCGTCTTGCTGGGGGTCTCCGAGGCGGTAGTGGCCCGGCCCGCGGACTGGGACCCGCGCGTCCACCTAACAGGTTACTTCTTCCTCGACGACGCCCGCGCGGGCTATGAGCCTGACCCTGCCCTCGCCGCATTCCTGGCGAACGGGCCGGTGCCCATCTACGTCGGCTTTGGGAGTATGACAAGCGAGCAGGGCAGCCCGCTGGCCGTCACCGTGATCGAGGCGCTGCGGCAGTTGGGGATGCGCGGCGTCCTGGCCCGGGGTTGGGGCGGCCTGGAAGTCGGCCGGGGCGACGTCCCGCCCCATATTCACGTGGTGGACGCCGTTCCCCACGATTGGCTCTTCGCACGGGTGAAGCTCGCCGTACACCATGGCGGGGCCGGTACCACGGCGGCCGCCCTGCGCGCGGGCCTTCCGTCGGTGGTCGTTCCGTTCAACTACGACCAGCGATACTGGGGACGGCTCCTGGCGGAGCGCGGCCTCGGCCCCGAGCCGATCGCGCCGGTGGACCTCCAGGTCGAACCCCTGGTCCGTGCAGTGCGCGAGATCGAAGACACACCGGCGTACGCGCTGCGAATCCGTCCCATCGCGGCCGCCTTGAGCGCGGAAAACGGCGTGAAGGCTGCCGTGGCCTTACTCGACCGCTTCAAGGACCCGTTGGTGGCATCCACGTAGGAGCAACGAGAACTTCAACCGATTGCCGCTAGAGACTACCTAGCTGGGCCTGGTTCACCGCGTCCAGGAGCTTTGCCGGCCCCACCAGCGCCTCCAGGCCACGAATCGGGGCCTGGGACTCGCCCATCGCGTCGAACTGGAGATCGGCGAAGCCCATGCCGGCGGTGTCAATCTCGCCCTGGGAGACGATCGACGTGACCATATTGCCGGTGGCGAAGGCGTCCCACTCGATGCAGAGGTGGCAGTAGTCCCCATAGGACAGCTTGTCTTCGCCGCCCACCTGGTTGACGGCCGTGTAGGATTGCGCGAAGCCGTAGGCCAGCGACTCCTCCGGCGAGCCCGACTTCAACAGGCGCTTCATGCCGCGGAGCGCGAGCTGGGCTTGGTAGGCGTGGCGCATCTCGTGCAAGATGGTCGCCAGGCCCATCCAGGGATCGCCCTGCTCGATGGCGCTGGGGTAGAGCACGACCTTGCCCGCGCAGTCGGAGCCGTCGAAGTAAGCCAGGGTGCCGTCTTCGGGCACGCCGGACTTGACGGTGATGGGCGGCGGGGTGAAGTCGAAGACCCGGCCTTCCAGGGCGGCCACCGACTTCAACACGGCCAGCTTGGTCGCTCCCGGCGTCCGGTCCCAGGCGCGGAAGGTGTTCACCAGGCCGGGGGTGTTTACCAGCGCTTGCGCCAACTTCAGCCGCTGCGTGTCGCAGAGCATTTCCTCGGCCCGACGGAATTCCGCGGCCTGGGGCGTCAGCACGTAGCCGAGCGGGCTGCGGGCCTCGACCTTGGCATTGCAGGCGGCATCCGCGGGCCGGGCGTTCTTGCCGGCCCCAAGATAGGGCGCCCGCTTGGGCGAGCACGACGCCGAGGAGGCCACCCCGCTCCAGTCGCTCTTCGGGATGGAGGTGGACACGGACGCGGGCGTGCGACCGCAGCCTGCCAGGACGGACAGGGCGATACCAGCGATCAGGAGGGCGCGGGTCGACGAGGACATAGGGTTATTATTAGGTTATGAGGTGTTAAGACTTGCTAGTCTTTTGATTAAAGCGGGCGATCGCCTTCGACATGCGCTTGGAAACGCAGCAACGCGGAGGCCCAATGGGCCTCGAACGGGCCGATCCAGCGCTCGTAGATGCGTTGGATCGGCACCGCATTGAGGTAGTTCCAGCGCTCGCGGCCTTTCGCCTGGACGACGATCAGGTCGGCGGCCTCCAGGATGCCCAGGTGCTTGATGACGGTGACGCGCGCCAACTTGGGGAAGCGCGCGCAAAGCGCCCCGGTGGTCTGGGGGCCGGCCCTCAGCGCATCCAGGAGGCGCCGTCGGGTGAGGTCCGACAGCGCCTTCCAGATCGGCGACAGTTCGTCGTCGTCGGGCTCGTCCTGGGGATCTTGCGGCATCAGCTCGCGAGCGTTTCCGCCAGGCCGGCGAACATCTTGCCCCAGCCGCCCGTGCGGTTGCCGAACAGCTCGTCGTAGAGGGCGCCTTCCTCGTAGCCGGACTCCTCCAGGTACAGGTCGGTTTCATCGCCGTCGGCCACCAGGCGGAAGGTGACGGTCAGGTTGCAGTAGGTCCGGTCGTCGTCATCCATCGCGTCGGACCAGCTGTAACGCACCAGTTGGTTCGGCACGAGCTCCAGAAACTTGCCGGAGGCCTTGTGAACCCCGCCTCCGGCCGTGTCGAACTCGAACGCCCAGTTGCCGCCCGGCCGCGCGTCAACGGTTGCCCGGTCGGGGAACCACTTCACCAGCGTGTCCACGTCGAGCAGCGCGTGGTATACGCGCGAAACTGGGGCTTTCAGGCGGATGTGTTGCATGAGGCGGCGGGAAGGCGTTTGGGTCGGGGTCATGAGGTCGTTCTCCTGCGTCGGTCGAGGGCTCCAAATATGTCACCGAATAGTAACATGAATACTTCGGTTGTGCGCGGCAATTTTAAATATCCCTTGACGAGAATATTCCCCTTGGGGTATATTTAGCTCGGCAAGAGGAATTCACGAGGAGACCGACATGTCGAGGCGAGATCCCGGCATGGCCGTAGCCACGCTGTCAGCGTTGGCCGAACCGACCAGGATGAGGATCGCGGAGTTGCTCCGCGAGGGCCCGATGACCGTTGGCGAGATCGCCGACCGGTTGGGGCTGCGTCAACCGCAGGCGTCGAAGCACCTGAAGGTGCTGAGCGAGGGCGGGCTCCTGGAGGTGAAGGCGGACGCCAACCGGCGGATCTACCGGCTGCGGCCCGAACCATTTAACGCGCTGGACGCCTGGCTACGGCCGTACATGCGCCTGCTGGACGATCGCCTCGAGAACCTGGACACCTACTTGCGGGACCTCCAGTCCAAGCCCCCCCCCGACCGAAAAGGAGAACCGGAAAATGGCTAACGCTGCAATGGCTTCGCGCGTGGAAAACGACAACGTCCTGGTGCTGGAGCGCGTCTTCGACGCCCCGCGCAACCTGGTCTTCTCGATGTTCAAGGACGCGGAGCACCTCAAGCGCTGGTGGGGGCCCCGCGGCTGGGAGCTGCCCTACTGCACCGTGGACTTCCGGGTGGGCGGGACCTGGCTGTACTGCATGAAGTGCGAGGACAAGAACCAGGTCAACTTCTACGGCATGGAGTCCTGGGGCAAGGCGATCTACCAGGAAATCGTGGAGCCGGAGAAGATCGTCTGCCTGGACTACTTCTGCAACGCCGAAGGCCAGGAGAACCCGGACATGCCCTCCACCAAGGTGACGCTGAGCTTCAGCGAGCAAGGTGGCAAGACCAAGCTGGTGAGCCGCGGCGAATACGTATCGGCCGAGGCGCTGGAGACCGTCATGAAGATGGGCATGCTCGAGGGCATCACCCAGACCTGGGACCGCCTGGAAGAGCGCCTGGCCGCGGTCCAAGCGTAACGCAAGCAGAGGGTCACCGGTTCGAAGCCGGTGACCCTCTGCTTGCTTAGAGGCCCGCTTTGGCGGCCTCCAGGACGGCATCCGTCAAGGCCTGCAACGACGTGGCATGGATGCGCGCCACGGTCCAATACAGCTGGACCTCGACCGGGTGGGCCGGCGCCAGCTCGATCAAGCGCCCGCCGGCGAGGTGAGGCCGGACCAGCGAGCGGGGCTGCAAGCCCCAGGCGAGCCCCGCCAGCGCCATGTCCAGGAAGCCCATGGCCGAGGGCACCCAGTGGACCGGGCCATTCAAGTCAATCCCATGCGCCTCTCGGGCCCACCTGGCCTGTAGGCGATCGCGTCGATCGAAGCGCAGGTAGGGCGCGTGCGCCAGGGCGTCGGCGCTCACGCCGTCTGCGAAGTGCCGTTGAACGTACGCCGGGCTGCCACAGGCGAGGTAGGTCATTCCGCCCAGGCGCAGGGTCTTGCAGCCCTGAACGGGCTCGGCGTCGGACGTCACGGCCGCCAGCACTTCGCCGGAGCGTAGGCGTTCCGCCGTGTGGGCCTCGTCATCCAGCACGAGGTCCAAGCAGATGCCGGAACGCGCCGCGAAGGCGGCGCCGGCAGCGGGGAACCAGGTCGCCAGGCTGTCAGCGTTCACGGCAAGCTTCAGCGTGATCGGCGCGGCCTGGAGTTGCAGCGCGGGCTCCAACTCGGCCTCGAGCAACTGCACGCGATCGTAGTGGGCGCACAGGCTTCGACCGAGCTCGGTGGGCGTGCAGGGCTGCCCCCTGACCACGAGGACCGTGCCGAGCCGCTCTTCAAACCCTCTGACGCGTTGGGAAACGGCGGAGGGCGTGATGTGGAGCTTGTCTGCGGCGCGTTCGAAGCTTCCTTCGCGGACCACGGCCGCCAAGGCGGCCAGAGCTGGGTAGTCGAGCATCGATGAAGCGTAGCTTAATTCGCATAAGAAAAACAAGCTGGACTAAAGCCTGTCGCGGTGCGATATTCGGATCATGACAGCCAACATCACCACGTTCTTCACGGGTTTCGGCCTTTCGGCGGCCCTTATCATGGCGATCGGCGCCCAGAACCTCTTCGTGCTGCGCCAGGGCCTGCGCCGGGAACACGTGGGGCCGATCGTCTTCTTCTGCGGGTGCGCCGACGCGGTGCTCATCGTGGCGGGCATCGTTGGCGTCGGCGCGTTCCTCGCTGCGCTGCCAGGGCTCACCCTCTTCCTCGCGCTAGGGGGCTCTGCATTTCTCGGTTGGTATGGCGTCAGTGCCTTGCTGAGGATGATGTCGCCAGGCGCGATGACGGTGTCGGAGGGCGCGGGCGTGACCCTTGGCCGGGCGATCGCCGCCGCGGCCGCGTTCACCTTTCTCAACCCCCACGTCTACCTCGACACGGTCTTGCTGATGGGCGCGGCTGGTTCGTCGCAGCCCGTTGATTTGCGTCCGACCTTCGTCCTGGGCGCCGTGAGCGCCAGCTTCGCCTGGTTCACGGCCTTGGGCTATGGAGCCCGCCTGCTGGTCCCTTTGTTCTCGCGGCCGGCGGCCTGGCGCATCCTGGACGCCTTCGTAGGCGTCACGATGCTGACGCTCGCGGGCTCGCTGCTGGTCCGCGTGGCCACGACTTAGCCCCCAGCTTGGAGGTCCGGCGCCTGATTCTCCGAACTCACTTGATCCGCCACGCAAAATAACTTACTATAAGTTAGTCTCCGCGGCGCGCCCGCCATCACCTGTTAGAAAGCCAAATCCATGTCCACGAGCACCGTCACCCCCGGGCTAGACGCCCTCTTCCAGCCCTTCCAGCTGCGGGGCCTCGCGCTCCGCAACCGCTTCGTGATGGCCCCCATGACCCGGCAGCAGTCGCCGGGTGGCGTGCCCAACGAGGCCAACCAGGGCTATTACGGCCGCCGCGCCGAAGCCGAGGTGGGGCTCTTGCTCACGGAGGGCACCTTCATCGACCGGCCGGGCTACCTGCACACGCCGGGCGTACCTCGCTTCCACGGCGCGGAAGCCCTGGCCGGCTGGGGCGGGGTCGTGGCGGAGGTGCATGCCCGTGGGGGGGCGATCGCCCCGCAGCTCTGGCACGTGGGCAGCCAGCCCACCGACCCGAAGTCGCCGGTCGAAACCGAGGGTCCGGCCAGCATGACGCTCGCGGACGTCGAGGACACCATCGCAGCCTACGGCCGGGCGGCCGCCGAGGCCAAGCGTATGGGCGTCGACGCCCTCGAGATTCATGGCGCGCATGGCTACCTCATCGACCAGTTCTTCTACGGCAAGACGAACCAGCGCACCGATGCCTACGGCGGCGCTTCGCATGGCGAGCGCACCCGCTTCGGCGTGGAAGTCATAAAGGCCGTGCGCCAGGCGGTGGGCCCCGAAATGGTGGTCATATTGCGCCTGTCGCAGTGGAAGGCCGACGACTACGCCGCCCGCAACGCCACCACGCCCCGGGAGCTGGAGGCCTGGCTAGGCCCCCTGTCCGACGCCGGCACGGACATCTTCCACATGTCGCAGCGCCGCTTCTGGGAGCCGGAATTCGAGGGCTCCGACCTCAACGCGGCGGGCTGGGCCAAGAAGCTCACGGGCAAGCCCACCATCACGGTCGGCTCCGTGGGGATTTCCAACGACTTCCTGACGACCTTTGCCAGCGACGACCTCTCCAAGCCTGAAGCCAACCTGGGCGAGCTGGTGCGCCGTTTCGAGCGCGGCGACTTCGACTTGGTAGCGGTGGGCCGCGCCTTGCTCGAGGATCCGGAGTGGCTGCGCAAGGTGAAGGACGGGCGGCATGACGAGCTTCAGAGCTTCACCCGCGAAAGCCTGGGCCGCTATTACTAGGGCTCACCAAACTCCCTGGGGGAGCCACTTCCAAATCGGTGCCATCCGCCACGGGTATGATGAGCCTTGTCTACGTCTCCATTCCAGCCGGAGGTGCCCATGGACGAGAGCCTGATGGAACTGCCCCTGCTGGCCTACGCGAATGCCCGCAGCCTGCATTTCACGTCGCAATACCAGTTGCTGATGTTGCTGAACCTCGTGCACGCGAACGGCGTCAAGCCCGATGCGCCGGAGCTCTTCGCCCTGGCCAGGCGCGAGAAGGAACGGCTCTTCGAGCGCGACGTGCGCAACATCGTACGCGGCGTCTACCCGGTGGAGGTCCTGGCGCCCGAGAACCCCGTCGCGCACTGGTGGCGCTTCCCCGCCATCTTGGCGGACGGCCTGGGCATGTCGATCCGCCGAGCGCAGGGCCAGACGGAGGTATTCGACGAGCAAGCAGCGGGCTTCAAGGCCGACGTGCCCTTCTACTACCAGCGCAACTTCCATTTCCAGACGAACGGCTACTTGTCCGAAACATCGGCGGAGCTGTACGAACACCAAGTCGAGATGCTCTTCGGTGGCATGGCCGATGCCATGCGGCGCCTCGTCATTTCACCGTTGAAGCAAGCGTTCGCAGGCTCCGACGGCGAGGGCCTGGTGTTCCTCGAGCTGGGAGCCGGCACCGGGCGCTCGACGCGCTTCGTCAAGTTGGCCTTCCCCAAGGCGAGGGTGGTGGCGCTCGACTTGAGTGCCCCCTACCTGCAAGTCGCCCGCAAACGCATGTCGGGTTTTTCCAGGACCGACTTCCTCCAGGGAGACGGCGCCAACTTGCCATTCCAGGATGGCCTCTTCGACGCCGTCTACTCCGTGTTCATGTTCCACGAGATGCCGCTGCCCGTGCGCCAAGCGGTGATGTCCGAGTCGCGCCGCGTGATCAAGCCCGGCGGGATCCTGGCGATGGTGGACTCGATGCAGAAAGGCGATCGTCCGGACCTCGATCCCCTGCTCGCGAACTTCTCCGCCAACTACCACGAGCCGTTCTACCAGAACTACGTCCGCCACCCCATTCCGGAGCTCATGGCGGGCGACGGATTTGACGAGCCCGGGTCCGACTTCGGCGGGCTCTCCAAGGTTGTCTGGTCGCGACGGCAGCCCCAGGAAGCGTCGTCGAATTGAAAAGTCTTCTGTCGCAGATAACGCCGTCGCACCGCCGGGCGGACGTACGCGATTTCTACCGACGTCAGGCCTGCCTCCAGACGTGATACTGGGTGGCGAGCATGCCGAACGCTGCGGCAGCGTTGCCCGCTTCGCATGCTCGGAGGAACAGCACCATGGCAATTTCGATGCAGGAGATCGGACCCGGAATGGTCGAGCTGAAGGCCAGCGGGACCGTGACGGGGGCCGACTATGACGTGATCGTGCCTCGGATGGAGCAGCTCTTCGCGGCGGCAGGGTCCCTCCGCGTGCTGGTCGATTGCGTTGAATACAAAGGCATGACCTTGGAGGCGGTGTGGGACAAGCTCGCCTTCGCCCTCCACCACCACGGGGACGTCCGACGTGTCGCCGTGGTCGGCAACCATGACTGGGAAGGTTGGCTTGTGAAGCTGGGCAGCCCGTTGTTCGGTGGCGAGCTCCGCTACTTCGACTATGCGGCCCGCAACAAGGCCAGGGCCTGGCTGGCCGAGGGCGTGCCTGCCAAGGCCTGAGTGATCCTCGCGGCATTCACGCGCGGCGCTTCCAAGCGCCGACCCCCGCTAGACGCCCAACTTGTCGCCCCAGCCCCGCACGTAGCCGTTTAGCCGCTGTTTCAAGACGCCCAGCTTGCGAGCCAGGGCAGGATCGCGGGCCGCCTGCCGCAGCACCCACGTGCGATCGATCATCAAGTGGCCGTAGGTCTCGGCCTTGTCCTCGTCAACGCCCGTGGTCGCATAAGCCGACACGAAGCCGGCCCGGCCGGAAGACCCCACATCGCCCGCGCCCAGCTGCCGCATGCTGTCGCCTCCGCTCCCGTAGTTGAAACCGGCCTCGTTCAACGCGGTCCAGGCGGCGTCATCCGCGAGGTTGCCCGTCTGGGCCTGGTCCAGCAGGTGGAAAGCCTCGTGGTGCACGACCACCCGCGCATGGTTGTCTTCGTGGGCCAGGTCGAGCGCCGTCAGGTACAGGATGTGCGCGTCCCAGTCCGCCATCGCGTCGAACGACACGCCGCCGGAGGTCAGCTTGTCGCAAACGACGATCTGCTGCAGCTGTAAGGTGCCCAGGGCGCCGGCCGGATAGCGCGCCAGCTCCCACCGGAGCATGTCCATGTATGGCCCGATGAACTCCGAGGGGGGCGGCCCGGACTCGAGCGGGTGGCCGCGAACCACGATCGACAGCGATCGGGTGGCGATCTCGGGGACCGGGACCGGCCGCGCGGCGGCCCTGGCGGCGTCATGCGGGACGGTGCGGGTGGCACGAACCGCGAAGAGCACCACCACGATCGCGGCGATCGCCATCCCAGGCACGCGCCAGCTGGATTTCGGAGAACGCTTGGCCGGCTTCATCTGATCATTGTTTACCCTCGATCGGCTGTATTAAGATCAGTTTTTGGTTTTTTTAAGAATAGGCTTGCGCAATTCGAAGAGGCTTGGTATAGTTACTTCATCGACCGGTTCTGGAGAGCCGGGCCGCCCGGGAGACCGGGCGGGGGATGAATCCACTCTTCACCGCGAGGTGAGAAGCAGGTGAAGTTCGCGGTCGAACCAAGTGAAGC
>JAQBPE010000493.1 GCA_028287685.1 Cyanobacteria bacterium RYN_339
GCGTTGATGACGCCGTCGGCGCCCGCCGTTCCAGGGCCGGTCGTTCCGGCGCCCGCGCCTGCTCCGTCGAAGCCGCACCACCACCACAAGCCCAAGCCCAAGCCGCCGGCGCAGCCCGCGGGCCCGACGTCGCAGCAACTCTTCGCCAGCCGGCAGAGCTGGTACATCTCGCAGTACTACTCCAGCAAGTTCAACTCACGGGAGGACGTGCCGGGCATCGACAATGCGAACTGCGGCCCCACCTCGTTGACGATGGTGGCGACGGCGTTCGGCAAGATCAACCCGTCGGCCGGCCAGGCGGACGCGGCGATCGAGAAGTCACGCAAGCTGATGGGCGACGGCAACGACCAGCGTCACGGGACGTCGTGCGAAGGGATCGCCCGTGGCGCGCGCGCTTACGGGCTCGATGCCAAGGTGATGTCCAACATCCACCTGGACGACATCAAGCGCGAGCTGGCCAAGGGCCGCCTGCCGATCATCAACGGGAACTACATCCGGGCCAACCTGACGCAGGGTGGCGGGCACTTCTACGTGGTCACGAAGATCGAGGGCAACAAGGCGTACTTGAACGACCCCGCGATCCCGAGCGGCCCGCGGGTGGTCTCCACCAGCGTGCTGATGAGCTCCATTTGGAACCATTTCGGCCACACCATGATTTCGGTGGGCCCGGGCCGCTAGCGGGCCGCGGTCGGGGCGCCCTGCGCCTTCCATTCCAGGTAGCTGGCGTAGCCGCCCAGGTGGTAGGTCACCTGGCCGTCGCCTTCAAAGGCGAGGATGGCCGTGGCGACCCGATCGAGGAAGTAGCGGTCGTGGCTGACGACGAAGGCGCAGCCCGGGAACTCCAACAGGGCCTCTTCCAGCGCACGCAGCGTGGGCAGGTCCAGGTCGTTGGTCGGCTCGTCCAGGATCAGGACGTTGCCGCCCTTGGCCAGCAACTTCGCCAGCTGGGCGCGGTTCTGCTCGCCGCCGGAGAACTTGGACAGCACCGTGTTCTGCTGCTCGCTGGTGAACAGGAAGCGGGTCAGGTAGCTGCGCACGCGCATGGTGCGGTCTTCGAAGACCAGGTGGTCGCCGCCGTGGCCCACGTCCTGGTACAGGGTCTTGTCGAGCTCGATCTTCGAGCGGCCCTGGTCGGCGTACACGAAGCGGGTGTTGGGACCCACCTCGATCGTGCCTTCGTCCGCGGGCTCCAGGCCCTGGATCATGCGCATCAGGGTGGTCTTGCCCAGCCCGTTCGCGCCGACCACGCCGATGCGATCGCCCGCCAAAAGTTCCAAATTTAGGTCGTGGAACAGCACCTTGCCGTGGAAGGTCTTCTTCACCCGGTTGATCTCGACGATCTTCTTGCCCAGCCGGATGTCGCCGGTGGGGATCTTCAAGGCAATTTCGTCGGCCAGCGGCGGCGGCGCCTGGTCGGCCAGCTCGTGGTAGGCCTGCTCGCGGGCCTTGCTCTTGGCCTGGCGGGCACGGGGTTGCTTGCGCACCCAGGCCAGCTCGCGCTTCAGGGTGTTCTGGCGCACGCCCTCCGTGACGGCTTCGCTCTCCATCTTGGCGGCCTTGGCCTCCAGGTAGTCGGAGTAGTTGCCGCTGTAGGTGGTGGCCGTGCCGGCGTCCAGCTCGACCATGCGGTTGACCACGCGGTCCAGGAAGTAGCGGTCGTGGGTCACCAGCAGCACGCTGCCGCGGTAGTTCGAAAGGAACCCTTCCAGCCAGAGGATGCTGTCCGCGTCGAGGTGGTTGGTGGGCTCGTCCAGGATCAGCAGCTCCTGGCGCGCCACCAGCGTGCGGGCCAGGGAGACGCGGCGCGACTCGCCGCCGGAGAGGGTTTCGACCAGGCGGTCGTCGGCGGGGACGCGCAGGCGGGTCATGACGGTTTCGACCGTGCGCTCCAGGTCCCAGGCGCCGGCGTGGTCCAGCTCTTCGTAGAGCGCGGCCTGGGCCTCCAAGAGGGGCTCGAACTGGTCTTCGGCGGCGGATTCGAGCTTCACGCCGATCGCGTTGTAGTCTTCCAGGCGCTTCACGATGTCCGCGACGCCCGCGAGCACGCTCTCCTTGACCGTCTTGCCGGGTTCCAGCTGGAACTCCTGGGGCAGGTAGGCCACCTGCAGGCCGCGCGAGGCGACCACTTCACCGCCGTCGGGCTTCAGCACGCCGGCCATCACCTTCAACAGCGTGGTCTTGCCGGCGCCGTTGACGCCCAAGAGGCCGAGGCGATCGCCATGATGGACGGTGAGCGTGACGTCCGCGAGGATTTCGCGGGCGGCATAGCGGTGGCGGATGTGGTTGACGGAGAAGATGGGATCTCCCGGACGGTATTCCATCACGCCATGGTATCACGGTTTTGTTCTGAAGGCCCGCATCGTTACTAGCAAGCAACCTTCCCTGGCGCGAACACGCTTGGCTGTGTAAGCTAGGGATATGGCCAAAGACCCCTACGAGCGCCTGGGCATCCCGTCCGACGCCTCACCTGTAACCGCACGGCAGGCGTACCGCCGGCAGGCCAAGCGCCTCCACCCGGACGCGGGCGGAAATGACGCCGCGATGGCGCGCCTGGCCGAGGCCTATGCCTTCGTTTCCCGCACCACCCGGCATGTGGTCCGGGCGCCACGACGCGAGCCGCGGCGCCCACGCGCCACGAGGGCCTGGACCGACGCCGCGCGCGATTTTGCGCAGGACGTCATCCGGCCGCAGGAGCGGTTGCTGGTGTTGGCGTTGGAGCGGCTGGAGTTGGCGCTCGCCACGACCCGGTCGGTGGTAGAGGTTGCGGTGCAGACGGAGCTGGCGGTGGGCATGGCCGGCAGCCGGCTGGCGCGGGCGGCCTGGCCGGACGAGCTGGCGCGGGCGCGGGGGTTGGTGGGCGACGCCCTGCGGTGCCTGGCGGACGGGTTCACGGAGCTGGGCGAAGACCGGGCGGCGGCCCGCAAGTGCTTCGGGCTAGGGCGGCTGCGGTTGCGGCAAGCCATGGGGGCGCTACCGGAGTCCTGACACGT
>JAQBPE010000494.1 GCA_028287685.1 Cyanobacteria bacterium RYN_339
CAGGGCGCCGTTGGCCCCGACGGTGGCGCCTGCTTCCAGGCCCGTGTGCTTCTCGCCGACGGAGGCGCTCGCGCTGACGCCGCCGCGCACGAAGACCGTGATCTCTTGCGAGCCGTCGCGGTTGTTCTTGATCTTCTCGCCCAAGGCCGCGTTCGCCTCGATGCCGGCCTTGGCCGTGATGCTGCCGACGGACACCTTGGCCTTCACGCCCACGTCCGCGCCCATCTGGCCGCCGAACTCCGTGGACGTGAGGTGGGTCGCCATCGCGTCCTGGATGGCCTGCCCGGTGATCACCAACGCGCCGACCGGGTCTCCGCTGGTGAGGATGTTCTGCGGCTCCGTGAACTGTTTAAGCAGCGCCACGTCCTCGAGCTTGGTGGGGTCGAAGGTGAAGGTCATCTTGCCTTTGCCTTCCGCCGAGAGCCCGGCCTCGGCCTCCACGGAGGCCTTGGCCGCGCCCAGATCCACCTGGGCGCCCGCCGTCTCTTCGACGCCGGCCTTCCCGCCCACTTCCAGGACCAGCGAGAGGGTGCCGTCGGGGTTGCGGCCCAACGTGGCGCCACCCGTCAGCGACACCTTGGCCTTCTCGCCGGCCTCCGCCTTGCCGCCCTTGCCGTTGACCTCGAAGCCGATCTCCGCGCCCTCGGACACCTCCGCGGTGATCGTCGCGTTCATGAACACGCTTTCGCCCCGGTCGAGCCGGTTGGTAATCAAGCCCGTGAAGCCATCGACCTGGCCCCCGAACTCCTTCGACTCATCGCCCAACAGCTTGTTGGCGAGCTCTTCCATGCCCCCGCTGACGCCGTCCTTCAAGAAGGCGCCGCCGACTTCGAGACCGGATACGACTTTGCTCGCGGTATCCCGGACCGTGTCCGTGAACCCGTCGGCCTTCTCCCGCACGTCTGCCGCCAGGCCCTCTTGGCCCACGTCCTCGAGCAGGTCGGCCGTGGTGTGGGCGGCTGCCTCGGTCCCGTCGGCGACCGCGTTGCTGCCGACATCGACGACCACGGCGGCCCCTTGCGCCAGCGTGCCCGTGATGTCGCCCGTGACGTTGGCCCCTTCGTCGGCGATGTCGAAGGCGTTGATGTCCGAGGTTGGCATGGAACGCTGCTCGAGCACGTCCTCGAAGGCGGGCAAGATCGCGTCGTCGATGCCGGCGCGGGCCAAGATCGTCTCGCGATCCTGGAGGACGTTCTCCTCCGGGAGCTGGTTGTCGAGGGAGAACTTGTTGCCGGCCCCGATCTGCCGGTCGACCAGTTGGTTGGTGATCGCCCGGAACGTTTCCTGGACCAGGCCGCGCTGCTGGTCGTCCGACGAGTCCTTGTTGAGCAGCAAGAATTGGCCGAGCTCCGGGTTGGCCTCGATGTTGGCGGCGGTGATGAAGCCGGCCGTCATGGCCTCGGCCCCCAGCGCGCCCAGCTCATGGCGCAGCGCGGGATCTTGGGTCGTCGGCACCATGGTGGCGAGCCGGAACACGGTGAGCGGGTCCAGGTCCTTGAAGTCCGCCTGCTTCTCGAGCACCTTGGCCAGCTCCTGCGGCGTGGCGGCCTGGTTCAGGGCGGCGATTTCCTCGTCGGCCAGCTGCCGAAACTCCGGCGGCAAGCTCTTCAAGACCTCCAGCTGCTGCTGGATGGGCGGGTCGCTGACCAACGCGAGGGAGATGGCCTTTACCCGCTCGGCGGGCGTGCCGGCCAGCCCGTCCGTCAGGCTCGTGAGCCGTCCGATGGCGTTCTTGACCTCCTGGGGCTGATCGGCCAGCGAGGCGTGGCCGGCATCGAGCACCGGGGGCAGGTCGGCCGGAGCCGGCGTGATGGCCTGGTCGCCCGTGGGGCCCGTGATCGCGGACTGCTCGGGGCTCGCGGCCTCGCCACCCACGGTTGCCCGATCGCCGGCCGCCTTGGCCTGGGCCTCGGCGTGCGCCTTCTGCGCGAACGCCTCGAGCTGGGCGGCTTGCTCGATGGCGGCCTGGCGCCGGAGCTCCTCCAGCCCGTGCGCTGGCAGGGCCGAGGGTCCGGTTGGCTTCCCTGCCGCTTTGTTCTCGATTCCCATGGTTGCTCCTTAGCTGACGCCGATGCGCGCGCCCTGACCCGATTGCACCACGTCCTGCGTGAGCGAGCTCGCGGCTGGATCGAGCTGCTCGACCTTGGACTTGGAGTGGCCCACCGTGATGTCGATGCCCACGTCCACGCCCACGAAGAGGTCGGCACCGGCCGAGAAGTCCAGCGAGGCGTCGTCGGTGTGGGTGGAACGCTTCGAGGCACTGGACATGCCGGGTTGGTTCTGCAAGTCGAGGAAGGCCGTCAACGGGCTCGCGCCCGCCGCGATGCGCTTGTTCGCCTCCGCCAGGCCGGCCGGCGTGAGCGTGTGCGTGACGGTGGTGGTGTCGTGCGAGCCGACGCCCGCGCCGACGTCACCGTCCGCCTCGCCGGAGATGCCGACGATCTGGCCGTTGGGGTCGGTCTTGACCGTCAAACCCAGCGCGCCGTTGGCCCCGACGGTGGCGCCTGCTTCCAGGCCCGTGTGCTTCTCGCCGACGGAGGCGCTCGCGCTGACGCCGCCGCGCACGAAGACCGTCACCTCCTGCGAGCCGTCGCGGTTGTTCTTGACCTTCTCGCCCAAGGCCGCGTTCGCCTCGATGCCGGCCTTGGCCGTGATGCTGCCGACGTCCACCTGGGCCTTCACGCCCACGTTCGCGCCCACCTGGCCGCCGAACTCCGTGGACTCGAGGTTGTTCTTCATGGCGTCCTGGACGGCCGGGCCGGTGATCAGGACCGCGCCCACCGGGTTGGAGCCGGCCAGGACGTTCTGCGGCTCCGTGAACTGCTTGAGGCGCGCCACGTCCTCGGGCTTGGTGGGGTCGAACTTGAAGGTGACCTTGCCCTTGCCCTCGGCCGAGATGCCGGCCTCGGCTTCCACGGAAGCCTTGGCCGCCCCCAGATCGGCCTTCACGCCCGCCGTCTCCTCGACGCCGGCCTTGCCGCCCAGCTCGAGCGTGAGCGAGATCGTGCCGTCCGGGTTGCGGCCCAGCGTGGCGCCGCCCGTCAGCGAGGCGGTCGCCTTCTCGCCGGCCTCCGCCTTGGCGCCCTTGCCGTTGACCTCGAAGCCGATCTCCGCACCCTCGGACACCTCCGCGGAGACCGTCGCGTTGATGAAGACGCTGTCGCCGCGGTCGAGCCGGTTGGTGAGCATGCCCGTGAAGCCGTCGACCTGGTCCTTGAACGCGGGGATTTGGGGCCCGATCAGGTCGTCGGCGAGGCGCTCCGCGCCGCCGCTGAGGCCATCCTTGGCGAAGGTGCCGGCCACGTCGAGCACCTCCGAGGCCTTGTCCGTCGCGTCGGTGATCGACGCGGCGGCGTCCTTGCCCTTCTCGCGCAGCGCGTCCGCCTCGCCGTCCAGGTGCACGACTTCCAGGCCATCGGCGGCCACGTTCGTCGCACCCTCCACGGCGCCCCCCGCGAGCTGGCCGGCGCCGTCGACGCCGCTCGCCGCCACTTGCAATGCCGTGCCCGAGACGTCGCCGACGGCGCCGCCGATGTCGCTGGCGAAGTCGCCAACGCTGAAGCCGCCGTCGTCGTGCGGGAAGCGTGCCTGGCCCACCTCCTTGGCGGCCGGACCGATGGCGTCCTTCAGGCCCGCCGCGCCGGCAATCGCGTCGAGGTCCTTGGCAGCGTCCTGCAGCTTGCCGATCGAATCGAAGTTGAACTTCTCGCCCGCCCCGATCTGCCGGTCCATGACCTGGTTGACGACCGATCGCAGGGTGTCCTGGACCTGGCCGCGGACGGCGGGATCCGGGGCGTCCTTGGTGATCAACAGGAACTGCCCGAGCTCCGGGCGGGCCTGGAGCTTGTCCGCCGTGATCGCGCCGGCGTTCATCGCTTCCGTGGCCAGCGAGCCCAGCTCACCGCGCAGCGCGGGATCCTGGGTGGTGCCCGCGAGCTTTGCAAGCGTGCCGACCGTGTCGCCGTCCAAATCCTTGAAGTCGACCTGGGACTTCAACATGGAGGCGAGCGCCTGCGGCGTAGCGGCCTGGTTCAACGCGGCGAGCTCCTCGTCGGCGAGCTGCTTGAACTCGGGCGGCAACTTCTGGAGGGCCGCGAGTTGTTGCTGGAGCGGCGGATCGCTGGTGAGGGCCTCGGCGATTGCCGCCGTGCGTTCGGCCGGCGAGCCGGCCAGCCGATCGGACAGGGCCGTCAGGGTGGCGACGGCGTTGCGCACGTCCTCGGGCTGCCCCGCCAGCGCGGCATGGTTGTTATCGAGCACGAACGGCACGTCCGACGGGGCCGGCGTGATGGCCTGGTCACCCTTGGGGCCCGTGATGGTCGACGTTTCCGGGTTGGCCGCGTCGCCGGTGACGGCAGCCTTGTCGCCCGCCGGCTCGAGCTTGGCCTGGGCCTCGGCGTGCGCCTTCTTCTCGAACGCTTCCAGCTGCGCCGCCTGCCGCGCGGCCGCCTGCTGCCGCACTTCGTCCAGCCTCTTGTTGATGTTGCCGCCGAAGCTCGACGAGCCGCCGGGGCCCTTGTTCTCGATCGTCATCGTCCAGCTCTCCCCTTACGCCAACACGGGCACGGCGCCCTGCTCGAAGGCGATCGACACCAGCTCGTAGCCCGCGAGCGCGAACAGCTGCGGCCCCTGGCCCAAGAAGGTCTCCAGCGCCGCGAGCGAGCCGAGGCCGGCCGGCACGCGCGCCAGCGTGGCGGGCCGGGCGCGGTAAACCAGCACGGGCTGGGCCGTCCTGGCCGCCCCGCCCAGCGCGAAGACGTCACCGGGGAAGCCCGTCTCGCGTAGCAGCTTGGGCAGCCCCAGCGTGAAGGCCCGGGCGGTGGGCCGCAGGTGCAGCTCCAGCCCGGCCGGGGCCTGCGCCGCGCCCGTCGTGCGCAGCATCAGCGTGCCCTGACCGAGGGCGCCCGCGTCGAACGCGATCGTGAATGCCAGGTCTTCCCCCGGCTCGGTGCGCGTCAGGGTTGCCACGGGAGGCCTGCCTTTCTAATGCCGGGGATGCACCATGGCCGAGCCATGCGCGTCCGTATCATATTCCCGCGCGACCGCCTGTCGTCACGCCGGCGTCCGGCGGCTTGGGGAAAAGCTCGTGCAGGCGCGGGATGCCCTGGAAGGTGACATGCAGGTGGCTCAAGGGGAAGATCGCCGCCCGGTAGGCCGCCAGGTCGAAGGCCGCGAGCAGGGGCTTCACGCGGTCCGGCGGCGACTGGGCCAGCGCCTCGCCCACCTTGCCGGCGCGATCGTCGACCGCGCGGGCGTTCTCCCAGCGCACCAGGGCGATTTGGGCCTCGCGCGAGGCGCGCTGGTCGTCCAGGAACGCCTTGGCCAGGTGGCCCACCCAGGGCGCCTCGGCCTGGCCAATGCCGGCCGCCTGGATGGCCGGCGGCACGGCGCGGCCCACCACCGCCCAGGGCTTGGGCCTGGCCGGCAGGCCGGTGGTGCCGTAAGCGGTCTTCACGAGGAAGAGGCGCGGGGAGACGTAGGCGAGAACCTCCTTGACGAAGGTGGTGGCGGCGTCGAAGGCCTGGCGCGCGGGGTCGGGCGCGGGTGGCGGGGTGGCGGTCGGGGCGGTGACGGGGTCGGCCCAGGCCTTGAGGCGGTCGAAGAGGCCTTTCGGGGCCGGGCTGCCCCCTGGTTCGGCCGCAGGGGGGGAGGGAACTTGCGGTAACGCGGCGACAGGGACCCCTCCCCCCTCGCGGGGGAGGTACCCGGTAGGGCGGAGGGGGATAACGCCCGGCAACACCCCCGTCCGCGGCGCCCCACCCAACGGCTGCGTGCCCTGCCGCCGGGCCGCGACCCGCGCCTCCAGCTGCTTGGCCGCCGCCGCCACCAACCCGATGTCGAAGCCGGCCAGCGCGCGTGCCAGCGCCTCGCCCTGCAACCCCTTGAGCAGCGCCTCGCCCTCCGCCACCTTCGCCAGCAAGGCGTCCGCCGCCGTGACCAGCGGGTCGGCGCCCAGGCTCAGGCCGCTGGTGCCGCGCGTGGCCTGGGCGGTGCGGGCGGCCAGCAGGCGCTCGCGGCGGGTGGCCGTGGCCAGCTCCCGCGCGAAGAGCAGCACGCGCTGGGCATGGTGCACGTCCACTTGCGCTGTCACCGTTTGACCCTCCCGGCAGCCAGGGGTATGCTAGGCCGCCCAGTCTACCACGGAGACCCCCATGCTGCCGGAGCGTTACGAGGCCGTCCAGCCCCTCGGCGAGGGCGCCTTCGGCATGGTCTACGCCGCGGTGCTGGCCACCCGCGCGGTCGCGGTCAAGGTGCTGGCCAAGGCCGAGCGGCCGGAGCTGGCCTGGCAGTTCGGCGCGGAGTACCGCACGCTGGCACGGCTGGCGCACCCGGCCTTCCCGGCCGCCGTCGAGCTTGGCCAGACGCCCGGCGGGGCCCCGTTCTATGCCATGGAGCTGGTCGAAGGCCTGGCGCCGGTGGGCCCGCTGCCCGCGGCGGAGGTCGGCGCGATCCTGGCGGAGGTGGCGGAGGCGCTCGCGCACATGCACGGGCTGGGGCTGGTGCATGGCGACCTCAAGCCGGAGAACCTGCGCGTCGGGCCACACGTGCGGGTGCTGGACGTGGGCCTGGCCGCACCGATCGGCCAGGCGCGCGAGGCCGTGGCGGGCACGCTGGAGTACCTGGCGCCCGAGGTCTTCCGCAAGGCGCCGGTCGTGCCGGCCGCGGACCTCTATGCGTTGGGTTGCCTGGGCTACGAGCTGCTGACGGGGCGTCCGCCGTTCACGGGAAGCCCCGCCGAGCTGGTTCGTGCGCACCTGACGTTGGCCCCTGCCCTGGCGGAGACCGAAGCGATCTCCCGCCTCGTGCTAGCCCTGCTCGCCAAGGACCCCGCCGACCGCCCCGCCAGCGCCTACCACGTGCTCGCCGCCCTCGGCCGCCCCGTCCCCGCCGACGCTCTGAGCGCGCCCGCCCGGTCGCTGGACCACCAGGCCTTCGTCGGCCGCGACGAGGCCCGCGCGGCCTGGGCCGACGCCCTGGCCGCCCCGGGCCCGGCCGGCCTCTACCTGGCCGCGCAGCCCGGCCTGGGCAAGACCCGCACCCTCGACGAGCTG
>JAQBPE010000500.1 GCA_028287685.1 Cyanobacteria bacterium RYN_339
TGCACCGTCGTCGCCCCATGCTAAAATGGAGCGTCGTTCGCCACAAGCCTGCGACTGTCCGGGAGGCGAAGGGGCCCTGGTGGGTCCACTGGTCTTCAAAACCAGGTAGGGTACGTCATGCGTGCCCAGGTGGGTTCGATTCCCACACGCTTCCGCCAAATTCCAGAGAGGACTCTATGCCGGCGTACCAGTATATCTTCACGATGCACCGCCTCACCAAGGTGGTGCCCCCCAAGCGCGAGCTGTTGAAGGATATCAACTTGCAGTTCCTCCCGGGCGCCAAGATCGGCGTGTTGGGCTCGAACGGCGCCGGTAAGTCGACGCTGCTCAAGATCATGGCCGGCCGCGACACCGCCTTCAACGGCGAGGCGCGCCTGGCGGACGGCGCCACCGTCGGCTACCTGGAACAGGAGCCCCAGCTCGACGCCACCAAGACGGTCAAGGAGAACGTCGAGGAAGGCCTGTCGCACATCCGCGCCGTGCTGAACCGCTTCCAGGAGCTCAGCGAGAACTACAGCGACGAGACCGCCGACGAGTTCGCGCGCCTGCAAGACGAGATCGAGGTCCTGGACGGCTGGAACATCGACACCACCGTCGAAATCGCCATGGACGCCCTGCGCGTTCCGCCCGGAGACCTGCCCATCACCAACCTTTCCGGTGGTGAGAAGCGCCGCGTTGCGCTCTGCCGCCTGCTGTTGTCCGCGCCCGACCTGCTCCTGCTGGACGAGCCAACCAACCACCTGGACGCGGAGTCCGTCGAGTGGCTGGAGCAGCACCTCGCCAAGTACAAGGGCGCCGTCGTGGCCGTGACCCACGATCGCTACTTCCTCGACAACGTCGCCGGCTGGATCCTGGAGCTGGACTACGGCCGCGGCATCCCCTTCGAGGGCAACTACACCAACTGGCTGGAGCAGAAGACCCGCCGCATGGCGCTCGAAGAGAAGCATGCCTCGGCCCGCCAGAAGTCCCTCTCGGAAGAACTCGAGTGGATCCGCAAGAACCCCAAGGGCCGCGGCACCAAGAGCAAGGCGCGTATCGCCAACTACGAGGCGATGGTCGCCGAAGCGAGCCTGGAGCGCCAGGAAGAGCTCGAAATCTTCGTGCCCGTCGGCCCGCGCCTGGGCACGGTCGTGGTCCAGGCCACCAACCTCACCAAGGGCTACGGCGACAAGCTGCTGTTCGAGAACTTCAACTTCGACCTGCCGCCCGGCGGCATCGTGGGCGTGATCGGCCCCAACGGCGCCGGCAAGTCCACCCTGATGCGCATGATCGTGGGCCAGGAGCAGCCGGACTCCGGCACGCTGAAGATCGGCGAGACGGTCAAGTTGGCCTACGTCGACCAGAGCCGCGACACGCTCGACCCCGAGAAGAACGTGTGGCAGCAGATCAGCAACAACCAGGAGAAGCTGACGGTGGGCAAGCGCGAGATTGCCTCGCGCGCCTACGTGGCGAGCTTCAACTTCAAGGGCGCCGACCAGCAAAAGATGGTGGGCAAGCTCTCCGGTGGTGAGCGCAACCGCGTGCACCTGGCGCTGACCCTGCTCTCCGCGGGCAACGTGCTGCTGCTGGACGAACCGACGAACGACCTGGACGTCGAGACGCTGCGGGCGCTCGAAGAGGCGCTGCTGCACTTCGTCGGCTGCGTCGTCGTGGTCAGCCACGACCGCTGGTTCCTGGACCGCGTCGCCACCCACATCATCTCGTTCGAGGGCGACAGCCAGGTGGTCTCGTTCCCGGGCAACTACCACGAGTACGAGGAAGACAAGAAGCGCCGCCTCGGCGCCGATGCGGCGGCCCCCCACCGCATCAAGTACAAGCCGCTGGTCCGCTCCTAGCGTCAGCAGCCGGCCCCTCTCGCCTCTCGGCGGGAGGGTTTTTTCGTTGATATCAGGCAAGCGATAGTTGGGTACATCGGCTGTACGGAACCCGCGCCCACCTGGGGGGTTAGGTCGAGGCGCACGATTGAGGAGAAACCTTTGAACAAGAACATCTATGGCATCATGATCGCCTCGAGCCTGGCGTTGTCGACGCTGGCAGGATGCCCCGCCCCCAACGCCAGCACGGGCCCGTCCGGGTCGACGGCCGCGGGCAACACCCAGACCGGCGCCAACGGCGGCACCGGCGCGAGCGCCACCTCCGACACCGGCACCGCGGCCGCGGCCGCGATGGCCGAAGAGCGCGACATGGACGACCACACCAACGTCGCGCAGCAAGAAGACACCAGCCCGGCCTTCTACGTGCTTGCCGCGGGCGACAAGCCCGCCACGGGAGCCGCTTCCCCCACCGCGGGCGCCGACCTCAAGGCCATCGCCGCCAAGGTCAAGGCCGGCGGCAAGCTGAGCGACGACGAGAAGCGCGCGGCCGTGAAGGGCGCCGCCAAGGTCAAGATCAGCGTGGACGTGAAGGCCAAGGTGCAGGCGCGGATCAAGGCCCGCAACGAGAAGATCGCGAAGCGGCTCGACAAGCTGAAGAACCAGCGCGAGACCATGCGCGGCAAGTTGAAGGCCGCCCAGTTCGTCGACAACGGCGACGGCACCAGCACCAAGACCATCAGCTTCGACGACGCGCGCACGCTGAATGGCAAGACCGCCAGCCGCAAGTGCACGATCAAGAAGACCGTGCAGACCGATACCAAGCAGCTCGTGAGCTGGCACGCGGAGTTCACCCAGACCCTGTTCGGCGGCCTGACGCGCACTTCGACGCGGGATAAGGTGCTGCAGGAGGACGGCAGCTACCTGGTGACCTTCCACTCCGAGCTGACCCTCGCGGATGGTGCGAAGCGCGTGGCCGACTGGTCCAAGACCATCGACGCCGATGGCGCGGTCACGGGCACCGGCACGATCACCTGGACCGGCAAGGACGGCCAGGTCCAGAAGACCAAGTCGATCACGCTAAGCGGCGCGGAAGACGAGCCGAAGGCCACCGCCGACGGCTCCAAGGCCACCGTCACCCTGCCCAACGACGCGGAGTCCGCCACCGTCACCAAGGAGGACGGGGGCACCGCCACGGTCTCGACCGACACCGCGGCCGAGGAGGCCACCGACCCGTCCGATGAGAAGACGCGCTACGGTAGCTCGACCTTCAACTCCACCGCCTTGCGCGCGCTCTAGGTTTTCCCGCTAAGCCGCCCCCGTCGCCCATCCGGCGATGGGGGCGGCCTGCATTTACATTTCGTTGCCCGATTGTAAACATATATGAGCGACTAAATATCTTTACACTGCTACGATAAGGTCAGTCGAGAGCCCGGTGAACGGAGAGGTGAGTCGCGAATGTTTCCCCTTGAATACCAAGTCAACATCCACCATAACGATGGCGCGGTCCACAAGTACGCGCTGGTCGAGAACCAGAACGATACCCACCTGGTGGTGATCAACCCGACGGTGGTGACGGAGATGCAAGCCTATGTGTCCCGCGGCGGCCAGCGTGATGACGGCTTGATCGCCCTTCTGATGGACGAGGCCATGGTCCTGGACCGCTCCACCGGCGCGCTGCTGCCGCTGGAAGAGGCCACCGACGTGATGGAAGTCTCCCAGTTCGCCCCCGTCCGCCGAGCTGCGATGCTGCGCAAGCCCCTCCCGGAGCGCCACCTGGACCTCTCCGGCGAGGACCTGGCCTGGGCCTTCGGCCTCGAAATCGCCCGCCGAGCCCACGCTTCTTAACTTTCTAGCTCAATCCCTTCTCCTCTTTCCTCAACATCGCGCGGAGGCCCTTCCACCCGGGAGGGCCTCCGCGTTGGTATCATGGGGCCGATGAGCAAGCTGCGCCACGGACGCCTGCACCGCACCAAGGACTTCGCCGTCCCCGGGTTGCCGCGCCCCCTGCCGTGCACGATTTACCTGCCCCCCGGCTACGACACGGAGACCCGGCGCTACCCGGTGGCCTACGTCTTCGACGGCCAGAACCTCTACGACGACAAGGGCTCCTTCGCCGGCGGTTGGCGGCTCCACCGTGCCCTGGACGTGCGCGCGACCCTGGGCCAGCAAGTGCCGGTCGTGGTGGGCATCCACCACGGGCCCGACCGTGGCGCGGAGCTGTCGCCCTGGCCGGTCGAAGAGGGCAAGCCCGCCCTGGGCGATCACCTGCTCGACTGGGTGGTCGGGCCGCTCGCCAAGATGGTGGGGGAAGATTTACGCACCCTGACCGGGACGCAGCACACCCTGATCGGGGGCTCGTCGCTCGGCGGGAACCTGGCCCTGTATGGCTTCTTCCGGCACAACGACGTGTTCGGCAAGGCCCTGTGCATGTCCCCCAGCCTGTGGGTCCAGGAAGGCCAGATCTTCCAACACGTCGCGAAGGCCCACTGCGGCGGCGATCCCCGCATCTACCTGGACATGGGCGCGCTGGAGGCCGAAGGCATCGTGCTGGAGCATGGGCAGTGGATGGCCGACATGCTGGAGCGCAAGGGCTTCGTGCCCGGCTACCACTTCATGTGGCGGCCGGACCCGCGGGGCGACCACAGCGAGCGCAATTGGCGTAGGCGGTTGCCGATGGCGCTGCGGTACCTTTACGGTTAGTTACAGGTGACCGGGGTGGCGTCCGCGCCCAGCTCCACCATGTAGTCCTTGACCAGCTTCTGGTCGTCACAGGGCAGCTTGGCGACCTGCTCCTTGTAGAAGGCGATCAGGTCGCTGGCGGTCGCATCGTCGGCCAGCAGCTTCTCGTCCAGCGGGATGTCGGCTCGGTTGAAGGCGTTCCACACGGCCTTCAGCTGGGAGGGCTGGACCTTGCCGAGCTTGCCGCTCTTGGCCAGCACGTCCCGCACGCGGGCCTCCACGAAGTGGTTGATCGGGTCGAGGGCCACCATGGCGGCCTCGCCCAGGCCGATCACCGCCGAGGTGCGACGGATTTGCTTGCCTTGCTTCCAGCGCGCCACGGCCACCAGCGGCTTGCCGTCCGGCACCCCCTTGATGGAGAGCGAGCCGTCAGCGCGCGAGATGACGGTCAGCTTGCCCACGGGCTTGTCGTCGAGGTCGAAGAGCTGCACGGCGGCGCCTTCGACCGGCAGGAAGTTGGTCTGGGTGGCCTGGAGCGAGAAGGTGGGGGCCCGGAAGTTGCCGGCGCCCTGGGCCACGATGTTGCCCGCGCCCTGCGCCACGATGTTGCCGGCGCCCTGGGCCACGATGCCGCTGACGTCCGCGTTGACGATCTTGCCCGAGGCGTCCGCGAGGCTCGATGGGGCCCAGACCATGAAGTCGACCGATCGCGCCTTCAACGTGGTGGCGGCGCCACCCTTGATCGTGATCGCACTGCCCGTGTCTACGGGGGCACATGCACCTACTAACAACGCCATCAGGGGCGCGCCTAACCACCGGTTCATGCTGTCCATCCTCTTCGGTCGTGCTGTAGACTGGTATACCCGGTTCGACATTGGAGCGTCCTCCCTATGATCCAGCGCACCACCCGTTGGCGTCGAAGAAAGGTACGCAAGATCCGTGTCACTTGGATTGGGCAAGTGACCCTTTTGTTGATCTTGATCGACGAGTACCTCATGGCCAGCTTCCACTTGCAGATGGGTGGGAAGTTCGTGTTGACGCTGGCCTTGGTGGTCCTGCCTTGCCTGGCGATGTGCCTGTGGCGCGCCGGGCTGCTGCCGCCGGAGCGCGTCACGACGACGGAGGAAGGGCCCTGAGCGAGCGGCTCTCGCCCGCCCTGATCGTGGCCGCCTACGGCCAGGGCATCTTCCCGATGGGCGATGATCAGGGCATCAAGTGGTACAGCCCGGATCCGCGCGCCGTCTTTCCGTTGGACGCGTTCCACGTGCCGAAGACGCTGGCCAAGACGATCCGGCAGGGGAAGTTCGACGTGCGCGTCGATACGGCCTTCGAGGAGGTCCTGCGGGGCTGTGCGGGACGGGACGATACCTGGATTACCCGCGAGATCCATGACAGCTACACGGGGCTGCACAAGCTGGGGCTGGCCCACAGCGTGGAGGCCTGGCAGGATGGCGCGTTGGTGGGCGGGCTGTATGGGGTGGCCCTGGGCGGGGCGTTCATGGGCGAGTCGATGTTCAGCCGGCGCCCGGATGCGTCCAAGGTCTGTTTGGTTTTCTTGGTCGAGCGGATGCGGGAACGGGGGTTCACGCTGTTGGACAGCCAGTTCCCGACCGAGCACCTGATGCGGTTCGGCCAGGTGTTGATTCGACGGGACGCTTATCTGGAACAGCTCGCGGCCGCGTTGCTGCTCCGGCCGAGGTTTACCTAAGCCCCAAAAACACCAATCCCCGCGGAGCTTTCGCTTCGCGGGGGTTGCTGCTTGAATTCCGGTCCGGCCGTCGATTCGGCCTGGCAGACCTTGCGGCCCGTCGGGTGCTGCCCACACCCCCCTTGAATCCGT
>JAQBPE010000026.1 GCA_028287685.1 Cyanobacteria bacterium RYN_339
AGGCGATCGCCGCCATCTGGTAGCGGGTGACCTGGCCCTCGGGGCGGAAGGTGTTGTCCGGGTAGCCCGTCATCACCTTGAACTTGTCGACCACGGTGTTGACGGCCGGCGGCACGGAGGCGCCGACGTCCTTGAAGCGCGACGCATCGTGGTTGGCGGCCGCGATGGCAACCAACTGCTGCGAGGCGCAGGCATCCAGGAAGCGCGCCAGCGTCTGGGCGACCTGCAGGCGGGTGATGGCGCCGTCGCCCTGCGCCGTGGTGCCGATGGCCGAGCGCAGCTTGGTGTTGGCGCCCTTGGCGGCGATGGCTTCCGCGGTGGAAGCCAGGCTGGACACGGCCTGCTGCAGCTCCGTGGCGGTCAGGAGGCGATCACCGTTGAAGGCGCCGCCGTCCAGCGTGAGGATCTCGTTGGCCAGCACGACCTGGGTCGCGTTGGTGGCCCAGTGGCCGGCCGGCAGGTCGGCGATGCGGGAGTCGGCGGCCGGCTTGATGACGGACTCGGCGTACGTCTCGGCCAGGACCATCTGGGAGGTTGCCAGGATGGCGCCGATCGCCACGGTCAAAATGGTAGGGAGCTTAGCCACGATTTACGTCTTTTCTGGGGGGTGGAGGCGCCCCAAGGGCGCCTCCGGGGGGTACCGCCGGGAGAGGTTAGAACCTGGAACCGATGCCCAGGTTGAGGCCCATCGTGTCGACGACGCCGAGGGCGTTGGTGACGTTGCCACTGGCCAGGCTGGTCGGGTTCTGCCAGTTGTTCGCGCCCAACGTCAGGCAGATGTTGGGTGCGACGTAGAAGTCGGCGCCCAGGCCGTAGTTGGTCAGCGCGCTGCCCAACGCGTTCGGGTAGGCCAGCGGCTGGAAGGTCGAGTTGAAGCGGCCGGCCCCCAGCAGCTGCGTCTGGCCGAGCGAGGCATGGAACTCCAGCACGCTGTTGGGCGTGACGCTGAAGATCGCGCCGTAGCTGCCGCCGACATAGCTGTCGTACTGGATGCCGCCCGCGGGCGCGGTGGTGCCCAGGCCCAGGTGCGCGCCGACGTACGGGATCAGCTGGAACATCCCGGACTTGAGGTTGGCGTAACCCATGCGGAACTCCGAGTCAACGGCGGTGCTGGTCGTGACGTTCACCCGCAAGTCCGTGACGTTCTGAAGCATCAAGGGACCGTTGTAGATCGTCAGCATGCCTTCGACCGGGACGGCGGCGAACGGCGTGCCGTTCGAGACGTTGTTGGTGTTCACGGCCTGGTACGAGAGGTGCAACGGCGCGCGCTCGCGGAAGTTGAGGCGGCCGGGCGTCACGACCTCGACGGGCAGGGTCGCCTGGGTCTCGGTGCCCGGGCGCTGGACGATGATGGTGGTGCCGCTCGGCTCGTTGGTCACGGTGACGACCGGGCGCAGGGCCAGGGGAGCCATCCGCATCGAGTTGAGCACGTTGTAGGCGATCGCCGCCATCTGGTAGCGGGTGACCTCGACGGCCGGGCGGAAGGTGTTGTCGGGGTAGCCCGTCATGACCTTGTACTTGTCGACCACCTTATCGACGGCCTTCGGCACGCCCGCACCGACGTCCGTGAAGCGGGAGGCGTCCTGGCTGGCGGCCGCGATGGCAACCAATTCCTGCGAGGCGCAGGCGTCCAGGAAGCTCGCCAGCGTCTGGGCCAACTTGAGGCGGGTGACGGGGCCGTCGCCGGTCGGCGCGTTGCCGATGGCGGCGCGCAGCTCGGTGTTCACGCCCTTGGCGGCGATCTCTTCGGCCGTGGTGGCCAGGCGGCTCATCGCGTACTCCAGTTCCGCGGGGCTCAGGACCCGGTCGCCCTGGAAGGTGCCGTTGTCCAAGGCGAGAATGTCGTTCGCCAACACGACCTGGGTCGCGTTGGTGGCCCAGTGGCCGGCCGGCAGGTCGGCGACGCGGACGTCGCTGGCGGGCTTGAGAACGGTTTCGCCGTAGGTCATGGCCATGGCGGCCTGTGACGTACCGAGCACGGCGGCGAGGGCCAGGCTCAAGGTGAAGGAGATCTTAGCCACGATTTACGTCGTTTCTTTGGGGTGGTCCGAGGAAAAGCCTTTGGCCGTTCCAGGTGGCAGAACCGTCAGGTCCACCGGTGGGGGTTTGGTTACATTTCTTAATGAAGCTAGCTTAACACAACTTATGCTTGGATGTTGTAAATGCAGTCCCCGTGAGGACCTTGAAACTACTGGTACCAGCCGCTATAAAATTATTATTTCGTAATATTTTTCCGCGAAAATTTGGTCATTTTGGACAAAACGCAGGTGGTCAAAGCACTTCGGCCAGCCAAGCAATAGACACAGGAACGACATCGACGCGGCCGTACCGATCCTTCCGGAAGAGGAACGGCGCACACGAAAAACCCACCACCCGAAGGTGGTGGGCATCTCGCTTGACTACGTGGCTACGTAGGAAAGATAGGGACGCGGCACTTGGAGCCACGCCCCACGACCTTACGGGGTCGGCTTGGTGAGGGTGTTGGTGTCCAGCGTCACGGTGCCGGTGAAGCACAAGGCACGGCCTTCGAGCTTGGCACCGGCGACCAGGGTCACCGAGGCCTGGGCGAAGACGTTGCCCACCATCGACGAACCGGCGCCCAGCGTCGCGGAGGAACCAGCTCGCCAGAAGACGTTGTCGGCCTTGCCCCCGTTGATAATCACCACCTTGCGGAGGGCGTTGACCGTCAGGGCCGAGCCCGCCTTGAACACCCACACGGCGTTCGGATCGCCCTGGGCGTCGAGCGTCAGGTCGGCAGAGGTGACATTCAAGGCGGCGCCGGAGATGTACAGGCCAGGCGCCAGCGTCAGGCCACTGAGGTCAGGGTTCGGGGTGACCGGGCCGTTGTTATGGGCGAGAGCGTCGTCGAGGGCCGCCTGCAGGTCGACCTTGGCCGTCTGCGAGTCCGCGTCATTGCGGTGGGTGGCGCCTGTAACCGCGCCTGCCGGGAACCCGGTGATGGCGGTACCGGCGGAGACGCCTACGTCGCCGTTGACGATGGTCGGGCCGGCGTTGTTGACCTCGAAACCAGCCAGCGCCAGGTACCGCTTGAGCGTCGCGGACATGACCACCGGGTTCTGCGCCGTGGTGGTGCCTGTGGTGAATTTCCACACCGAGTCGGCGACCAAGGCGTTGCCATTGGTGTCCTTGGCCCCGGTCTTGACCGTGGCGGTGAACTGGGTGCTGATGGCGAGGTTGGCGCCGGGGGTGAAGGTGGCCTTGTTCGTCACGGAGTCGTAGGTGATGGTGCCGCCCACGTTGACGCCGAGAGGATCGACCAGCGTGAAGTTGAGGGTGCCGACGAGGGTGGCTGGATTCATCGACTTGCTGAAGGTGACCGTTACGGCCTTGTTGATGGGCACGCCCGTGGCCAAGTTCAGGGGGCTGGTGGTGGTCACCACCGGAGGCGTCGCAGGCGCGACGGCGGGAGCGGCAGCGCCCACGGCGCCCACGGCGCCCGTGTCGCCCTGCCCGCCGCCCGAACCGTTTTGGCCGGAGTCACCGGTGGTACCGGTGGCACCCGTGTCGCCGGTGGCACCCGCGGTACCCCTGGCTCCCGTGGCTCCCGTGGCGCCCGTGGCGCCGGTCTGACCGGTCGGGCCCGCCGGGCCCAGGACGCCCGGCGCCATGGGGCTGCCCTGGCCAGGGCCCAGCACCGGGCAAGCGGCCAGCAGGCTGACCATCGAGCAGGCGACGAGCGTCGCCAAGAGGTTACGGTGTTTGTACTTGATTGGGGTCATTTTCGAAAACTCGCTTTGCAAAAGTAGGGGACCAGCAGGACGGTGCGGATTAGAACCTGGAACCAACGCCGAGATTCAGGCCCATCGTGTCGATGACGCCCAAAGCGTTGGTCTGGTTACCCGTAGCCAAGCTGGCCGGATTCTGCCAAGTGTTCGCGCCCAAGGTGAGGCAGATGTTGCGGGCGATGTAGAAGTCGGCACCCAGACCGTAGTTGGTCAACGCGCTGCCGAGCGCGTTCGGGTAGGCCTGCGGCTGGAACGCCGAGTTGAAGCGACCCGCCGACATCAGCTGGGTCTGGCCGAGGGTGGCGTGGAACTCCAGCACGTCGTTCGGCGTGACGCTGAAGATCGCGCCGTAGCTGGCGCCGACGTAGCTGTCGTACTGGATGCCGATGGTCTGGGCCGACGTCCCCAGGCCCACGTGCGCGCCGACGTAAGGAATCAGCTGGACCATGCCGGACTTGAGGCCGGCGTAACCCATGCGGAACTCCGAATCCACCGAGTTGCTGGTCGCCACGTTCACGCGGGCGTCCGTCACGTTCTGGAGCATCAAGGGACCGTTGTAGATGGTCACCATGCCTTCGATCGGGACGGCGGCGAACGGCGTGCCGCTTGATACGTTGCTGGTGTTCACGGCCTGCCACGAGAGGTGCAAGGGCGCGCGCTCGCGGAAGTTGAGGCGGCCGGTCGCCACGGGCTCGACGGGCAGGACCGCCTGGGACTCGGGGGTCGGCTGCTGGACGATGATGGTGGTGGTCCCGCCGTTGGTCTGGGCCACGACCGGGCGCTGGGCCAGCGGGGCCATCCGCATCGTGTTGAGAACGTTGAAGGCGATCGCCGCCAGCTGGTAACGGCTGACGTCGCCATCGGGGCGGAAGGTGTTGTCCGGGTAACCCGTCATCACCTTGTACTTGTCGACCACGGTGGTGACGGCCGGCGGCACGGAAGCGCCGACGTCCTTGAAGCGCGACGCGTCCTGGCTGGCAGCCGCGATGGCAACCAACTCCTGCGAGGCGCAGGCGTCCAGGAAGCTCGCCAGCGTCTGGGCCAGCTTGAGGCGGGTGATGGGACCGTCACCGGTCGCCACGTTGCCGATGGCGGCGCGCAGCTTCGCGTTGGACCCCTTGGCGGCGATGGCTTCGGCGGTCGAGGCCAGCGTGCCCATCGCGTGCTCCAGCTCGGCGGCGGTCAGGAGGCGATCGCCCTGGAAGGTGCCGTCATCCAGGGTGAGGATGTCGTTCGCCAGGACGACCTGGGTCGCGTTGGTGGCCCAGTGGCCGGCCGGCAAGTCGGCGACGCGGACATCGCTGGCGGGCTTCAGGACGGCCTCGCCGTAAGTCACGGCCAACGCCGCTTGGGTGGTGCATAGCACGGCGCCGAGGGCCAGGCTCAAGGTGAGGGATAATTTAGCCACGATTTACGTCATTTCTGGTTTGGTCCGAGGAAGAGCCCTTGGGTTCGTCTCGTGGTAGCACCGTCAGGTCTACCCGGTGGGGTCTGTTACATTTCTTAATGAAGCTAGCTTAACATTACTTGTGCTTGGATGTTGTAAATGCAGTCCCCGTGAGGACCTCCAAACGACTGGCACCAGCCACTATAAAAAATATATTTCTCGAATATTTTTTGGCCAACATGCACTTGCAGTTGGCACGTGGAAGCTTTCAACCAGCCAAGCAAACGAAGCCCCGGATCTCGTCGCGGAGACCCGGGGGAAGACCGATGAAGCGACCGTGCTAGGTCAGGGGCAGCAGGAAGCGGAAGGTGGTTCCCGCGCCCAATTCGCTCGTCACGTCGATCCGGCCGCCGTGGGCTTCCACCAACGCCTTGGAGATGGCGAGCCCCAGCCCGGTGCCACCGACGATCCGGGTCGAGCTCATGTCGACTTGCTGGAACTTCTGGAACACGCGCTCCAAATCGGCGCCCGGGATGCCGCACCCGGTGTCTTCGACCTCCGTCACCAGCTCGCTGCCGGCAACGAAGGCCCGCACGCACACCTTGCCCCCCGCGGGGGTGAACTTCAGCGCATTGCCCACCAGGTTCGTGATGATCTGGACCACGCGCGGCCCATCCAGCGGGATGGGGTGCGCCACGTCGACGGCTGTCTCCAGCGTTACGCCGCGGGCCTCGGCCATGCGGCTCAGCGCCGCCATCGTTTCGGAAACCAGCGGTCCGTAGGGCGTCAGCTCGCGTTGCAGCTCCGTCTTGCCGGCCTGGATGCTCGCGATATCGAGGAGGTCTTCCACCAACAACAGCATGCGATCGGCGCCCTGCAAGATCTTGCCGATCTGCACACGTTGAACCGGGTTGAGCGGGCCGGAGACCTCGTCTTCCATGACGGAGGCAAAGCCCGTGATGAAGTTCAGCGGCGTGCGCAGTTCATGGGAGATCACCGCGAGGAACTCGTCCTTGTAGATGTCTGCGTTCCGCAGGGCCTCCGTGACCTGCTTGTGGTCGACGCCGAGCGCGACCGCGTCGGCGATCGCCGCGAACGCGGCCCGAACTTCCGCCGACAGCGGGGACCGGGACCACATCCGCATCACCCCGACGCCTCGCCCTTCTACCACGAGCGGATAGCCAGCGAAGTCCACGAGCCCTTCCTCGCGCCGCCAGGCTGCGTCTCCGATGGGGTCGGGGTCCGCAAGGCCGCTGCACGCGAGCAGGCCTCCTTCCCCGGCAACCACGGCAACCCGCGCGCCCAGCTCTTCGGGCGCCCGAGCGGGACCGGCGCTCGCGCGCAACGCCAGCACCTGTCCTGCCTCGGCACCCAGCCAGACCTGCACCAGGCTCGCATCCAGGTGCCGGACGATCGTCTCGCAGACGGTCTGCAAGAGCTCGTTCACGGCCTGCAGGCCGCCGAGCGCCTCGCCGACCTCCGCGCGCAACATCACGTGGCGGGCCCGCAGGGCCAGATGCGACTGCGATGCGCGCAGCGCAACGGCCTGCGCCCGCGCATCGGCCAGGGCCAGGCTCAGTTCGGCCGTCCGGGCGGCAACCTGGCTCTCCAATTGTTCGTTTTGCCGTACCAGCACGTCCTTGACCACCTTGAGCTCGATCAAGTTCCGCGTGCGGGCCAAGACCTCTTCCGCGTCGATTGGCTTGGTGAGGAACTCGCAGGCGTCCAGCGCGAGGGCGCGTAAGCGGTCGGCGCGCTCCGCGGCCGCGGTGATCACGATGACGGGCAAGAAGGGGCCGCGCTCCGCCTTCAGGCGTTCGAGCACCTTGAAGCCGTCCAAGACGGGCATGGCGAGGTCCAACATGACCAGGTCGGGTCGGTCCGCCGCGATGGCCGCCAGCGCCTCCTGCCCGTTCGCCGCCTGCGTGATCCTGTAATCGTCTTCCAGCAGCCTGACCAGCAGCGCCCGGTTGTCTTGCGTGTCATCCACGACGAGCACGTGACCCATGGGTTCCCCCACCGCTAGACCTCGAGGAAGCGTTCGAGCAGTTGCACGAACGCCCCGACCTGGATGGGCTTGGTGACGAACTCGTCGCACCCAGCCGCCAGGGCCTTCTCCCGGTCGCCGTCCATGGCGTGGGCGGTGATGGCGATGACCGGGATCCCCTGGGTGAGAGGGTCGCGCTTCAGCCTGGCGGTGGCCTCCCAGCCATCCATGACCGGCAGGCTGAGGTCCATCAGGATCAAGTCCGGGCTGGCGCTGCGGGCCATGCGCACGCCGTCCGCGCCGTTGTCGGCCTCGATCACGGTGGCGTCTACCTCTTCGGCGATGCCGCGGATCAGCCGTCGGTTGTCTTCGTTGTCTTCCACCAACAGCAAGACCTTGCGGCTCGTCATACACCCTCCTCCAACTGGCGCAGCCGGTAGCGGTCCAGGTGCGCGCGCAGGTCCGCCACCATAATCTCGTCCGACACCTCGCCCTTGAGGATGATGCGCCGCACCTGCGCCAACTGGCGGAGCTCGTCGCCTGTCAGCGCCTTGGCGGTCACGACGACGACCGGCAAGTTCGCCATGGTCGCATGGTTGCGGATCCAGGCCACCACCTCGAAGCCGTCCATCTTTGGCATCATGAGGTCCAGCAACACGAACGCCGGCAGCTCTTTCTCGATCGCGGCAACGGCCATGGCGCCATCCTCCGCCTCGACGACGCGCATGCCTTCGTCGGAGAGGAAGCGGCGGTATAGGGCCCGGGCGTCGGGGTCATCGTCCAC
>JAQBPE010000062.1 GCA_028287685.1 Cyanobacteria bacterium RYN_339
TGGACGCGGACCCCACCAGCCAGTGGATCGGGCCCGGGGCCGGCAGCTGGCTCTCCGTGCGGCTGAGCGCCCCCGCCACCGGCCGCGTGCTGGTGGCCTGGGACGGCTCGGGCTACCACTTGCTCAACACCCAAGCGGCGCCGCGTACCTACGCGATCGAGGCGTCCACCGGGTCGTCCGACGGCCGCACGGGCAACTGGGCCCAGGTCTTCCGCGGCGTGGACAACCCCTTGCGCTCGCGCCAGGACGCCTTCGACGCGCCCGGCGCCACCTGGCTGCGCCTGCGCGTGGAGTCCAGCTGGACCGGCGGGCCGGCGCTGCGCAACCTGGCCGTGTACGAGCTGCCGCCCGGCCCCGCCGACGCCTGGCTGATCCTGGGCGACAGCATCACGGCGATGGCCTTCGACCCCTCGCGCCCGTCGCTCTGCGCCACCACCGTGGCCGCGCGCGCGCCGGGCCACCTGCCGCTGGTGCAAGCGGGCGGCACGGGCGGCGACACCGCGGCGCTGGGCCAGCAGAAGCTCGCCCTGGCGCTGCCGCTGCTGCCGCCCGGCGCCGCCGTCGGGTTGGCCTTCGGCACCAACGACGCCACCCAGGGCGTGCCGATCGCCACGTTCAAGGCCACCATGCAGGCCATGATCGACCAGATCACGGCCTCGGGACGCCGGCCCGTGTTGGCGCGCACCCCGTACGACCTCAACGGCACGCTGCCGCAGTTCGTGAAGGCGATCGACGACCTGACGGCCGCCAACCGGCTGCCGCCCGGCCCGGACCTCTACGGCTGGTTCAAGGACCACAAGGGCGAGATCGGCCCGGACACCGTGCACCCCACCGTGGCGGGGCAGGTCTCGATCCAGCGGCTGTGGGGCGAGGCGATCGCCCGCACGTATTAAGCCGGCGCCCGCTTTACGGGCACCGGCTCGGTGAATCTGGCCTGGCGCTTAGGCCAGGGCGCGCAGCAGCTCCGACGCGGCGCGCTCGTAGCGCGTCAACACGTTCTCCAACACGCCGCGGCGGTAGTAGAGCGGGCTGAAGTCGGCGTCCAGCTCTTCGTTGGCGCGGTCATGGTAGGCCAGGGCGGCGTCGGCCTCGCGGCGCGGGGTGGCGAGGCAGGCGGAGCGGAAGCGCGCCACGGCCGTCTCGAGCTGGTGCACGCCGCGGTCGAAGTCATGCGGGTTGGCGGCCAGCGAGCGGTGCGTCTCCATCGCCAGGTCCAGGGCGCCCATCAGCACACGGTCCAGGGCCAACGGGTTGGTTCCACGTCGGGCGGTGGCGGGGGTCAGCACGGCGGTCATGCAAGCTCCTCTCGGTGCGTGGGTCACAGTTTATCTATAGGTAATTGACCCGTTAAGCTTGCCTTAACCGCACGTAAAGTTCCGTGAAGTTCTACTTCTGGACTTTCTGTTTCTTGGCCGCGTACTCCGCCTCGCTGGCGTACGGGGGCGGGGCTTCGAGGTTGGTGGCCGCCCGCGTGACCAGGGTCTTCTCGATCGCGGCCAGCTGATCCTTGAGGTTGGCGTCGGCGGCTACCAGCTCCGTCATCTGCGCGGTGCGGGCGTCGTCGCCGTCGCGCAGCGTCTGATCCTTGGTGGTCAGCGCGGCGTCCAGCCGGATCGCGGCGAGCAGCAGATCGGGGTAGGGCAGGTCCTCTACGAAGATCAGCTTGCTGCCGAGCTGTTGCTTGGCCCAGGCCGTGGCGAGCGTGCTGCCGCTGCTCAGGAAGTTGTCGTTGGGGTGGTCCGTGCGCACCAGCGCGATCCAGGTGGTCTTGTCCGGCAAGCTGGCGCTCGCGAAGTAGGAGCCGGCGGGCACCTCCGAGATCGTGAACGAGCCGTGGGTGTCGGGCTGGACGGTCTTGAGGGTGGGGACGGCCTTGCCCAGCTCGTCTTGCAACTGGATCTGGATCTTGGCCGCGTCGGTGGCGGCGAAACGCGGCGTCGTGCCGGTGAAGCCGCGCATGGCGCAGACGATGGCCTGCTTGGTGCTGACCGGGGCGGTGTTCTTCACGCTGCTGCCGCCGGTGGCACCGGCGCCCGTGGGCGTGGGGGTGCACCCCGCGAGGAGCAGGCAGGTTAGCAGGCAGGCGGTGGTCGTACGCATACGCCCTATGTACCCTAGAACCGCACCACTCCGCGGTACTGGCCGAACACGCCCCGCAGGCCATGGCAGATCTCGCCCACCGTGGCGTAGACCCGTACGGCCTCGACGATCGCCGGCATGAGGTTCTCTGGGCCGCGGGCGGTTTCGACGATGCGCGCGATCGCCGCGTCCACCGCGGCCTGGTCCCGCCGCGCCTTCAGCGCCTTGAGCTTCTCCACCTGGCGCGTCTCGCGGGTCGCGTCGTGGCGATACAGCTCGCCCTTGGCGTCCTCGCCGCCCGTGAAGCGGTTCACGCCGACCACCGTGCGGATCTTGTGGTCCACCTCTTGCTGGTAGCGGTAGGCGGCCTCCGCGATCTCGCCCTGGATGTAGCCCTGCTCGATCGCCGGCAGCACGCCGCCCAACGCGTCGATGCGGGCCATGTAGGCCAGCGCTTCGGCCTCGATCTTGTCCGTCAGCGCCTCCACGTAGTACGAGCCCGCCAGCGGGTCCACCGTGTTGGTGGCGCCCGACTCGTAGGCGATGACTTGCTGCGTGCGCAGGGCCAGCAGGGCGGAGGCCTCCGTGGGCAGGGACAGCGCCTCGTCCTTGGCGTTGGTGTGCAGGCTCTGGGTGCCGCCCAGGACGGCGGCGATCGCCTCGATCGCCGTGCGCACCACGTTGTTGTCCGGCTGCTGCGCCGTCAGGCTGGCGCCGGAGGTCTGGGTGTGGAAGCGCAATTGCAGGCTCTTGGGGTTCGCGGCGTTGAAGCGCTCCTTCATCAGCTTGGCCCACAGGCGGCGTGCGGCGCGGAACTTCGCCACTTCCTCGAACATGTCGAGCTGCGAGCAGAAGAAGAAGGCCAGCTGCGGCGCGAAGTCGTCCACGGCCAACCCGGTCTTCACCGCCGCTTCGACGTAGGTCAGGCCGTTCGCGAGCGTGAAGGCCACCTCCTGCACCGCGGTGCAGCCGGCCTCGCGCATGTGGTAGCCGGAGATCGAGATGGTGTTCCACTTGGGGAGGTTGGCCGCGCAGTAGCCGAAGATGTCCGTGATCAGGCGCAGGCTGGGCGTGGGCGGGAAGATGTAGGTGTTGCGGGCGATGTACTCCTTGAGGATGTCGTTCTGGATCGTGCCCGAAATCTGGCGCGGGTCGGCCCCCTGCTTCTCGGCCACCACCTGGTACATCGCGAGCAGCACGCTGGCGGGCGCGTTGATCGTCATCGAGGTCGTGACCTTGTCGAGCGGGATGCCCGCGAACAGGGCCTCCATGTCCTCCAGGCTGTCGATGGCCACGCCGGTCTTGCCCACCTCGCCCAGCGCCATCTCGTCATCGGAGTCGTAGCCCATCTGGGTGGGCAGGTCGAAGGCCGTGGAGAGGCCGGTCTGGCCCTGCTCCAGCAGGTAGCGGAAGCGCGCGTTGGTCTCTTCGGCCGCGCCGAAGCCGGCGTACTGGCGCATGGTCCAGAGCCGGCCGCGGTACATGGTGGGCTGGATGCCGCGCGTGTAGGGGAAGGCGCCGGGGAAGCCCAGCGACTCCGCATAGCCGCCGGGCACGTCCGCCGGCGTGTAGACGGCCTTGGTGGGCAGCCCGGACAGGGTGGCCTCCGCCTCCGGCCGCTCCGGCGACTTGGCCACCGCGGGCCCGTAGGTCTTGGCCATCCAGGCGGCGAGGGCGTCTTCCAGGGCGGGGGTGGTCTGGCTCATCGGGGCTTCCTCGTGGGCGGGGTCGGCTGTCCGCCATGGTACACGCGGAAGCGTTGGGCGGCTATTCGAAGTCCTCGACGCCGGCGAAGAGGTCGACGAGGGTCAGCGCGAAGCCGGGAAGCAGCGGCGTTTCTAGGGTGTCGCCCCTGGCGTGGGTGGCGGGCTTCCCGGGCACGATCGTGTTCGTCTCGCACGACCAGGCCTTCGTCGCGGCGCTGGCCACCCACGAGCTGACGTTGCGATGACATCAAGCGCCTCCGCCCCGGGTATGTATCAGCAAGCAGGGGAGGGATCGTGCGAGGCGGACGCGCGGCGTTGTGGATGGCGGTCGCGGGCCTGTGGGCCTGCCAGCCGAACACGCCCGTCAAGGTCGGCAAGCTGCCCCTCAACCCGGCCCAGGTGGTCTCGAACGGCGGGGGTTCCGTCGTCTCCAACGGCGGCGGTGCGCTCGTCGGCACGGACGGCGCGGGCGTGGTCGCCAACAACGGCCACCAGATCGTGGCGAACAACAGCGGCAACCTGACGGGCCAGGTCAAGGGGCCCAGCGCGGGTGTGCTCGCGAACAATGGCGGCGCCATCCTGAGCGGCAACGCCGCTTCCCTGCTCGCCAACAACGGGGGCGGCTACCGCTTGGCCTATTCCGACACCGACGTCACGCTCGTCTCCGGTGCCAGCGTGGCGCTCACGGATTTGAGCGGCCAGGCGCTTGGCGTGGCCGTCACCACCGGCGCGGACGGCCGCTTCAGCCTTGGCGTGCCCAAGGACGCGCCCGCGGGCGTGCTCTTACGGGCCACCTACGCCGCGGATGGCCGTGCGCTCACGCTGGCCGCGCTCGTGCCGGGCTCGGGCGCCAGCGACCTGGCGGTGGACCCGGCCTCGACGCTCGCCGCCAAGCAGCTCGCCGCGGGCGTGGCGAGCGGCAAGATCGCGGCCGCCGACGCCAGCCCGGCCTTGGCCGGCAAGCTGGCCTCCACGCTCGCGCCCTTCATGAGTGCGCGCGCCGCGGTGGGCGCCGCCGTGGTGCCGGACGCCCAGGCGATGGACATGGTGAGCGCCATGAGCGCCGCCTCCCCCACGCTCGCCGGTCGCCTGGCGACCGCCGCCGGCACCGTCACCGCGCTGATCCCGCCGGCCGCCACGCCCACGCCCGGCGTCGGGGCCACCACGTCCACCCCGGGCCCCGGCGCCAGCCCCACCCCCGCGCTGGCGGGCATCGACGCCAACCTGACCTTCGCGCGCGGGCTCGCCGCCCTGCGCGCCTTCGGCGACAACCAGGGCGGCAGCGGCCTGGGCAGCGGGCCCACCACGCTGCAGCTGAAGCAGGTGAACGGCATGGCGCTCGCGCCCGACGGCCGGCTGTTCGTGGTAGACGCCGGCAACCAGCAGATTCGCGCGCTGGGCCCGACCGGCGCCGTGGTGGTGGCGGGGCTCGCCGCCAGCCAGCCCGTCGACGGCCCGCTCGCCACCCAGACCGGCCTGCAAGATCCCGTGGGCGTGCTCTACGATCCGCGCACGGACTCCCTGGCGGTGGCCGACAGCGGCAGCGGGCGCATCCGCAAGTTCGCGATCGGCGGCGGCATCCATGCCATCGCGGGCGGCGGCGGCGACGGCGGCGCCACCGTGGCCCAGGCGACCAACGCCGCGCTGGGCCAGCCCTGGGGGTTGGCGGGCGACAACCAGGAGAACCTCTACTTCACGGACCGCACCACCGGGCGGCTGCGGCGCATCGAGCATGGCGGGCGCCTGACCACTTTGGCCGGCTTCACGCCCTTCAAGCTGGGCCCGCTGGCCATCAACGCCCTGGGCAGCCTGGCCTGGGTGGGCGACGGCAACCAGGTGCGCCTGGTGGCGGGCCTGCCGGCAGCCCCTGCCGTCGAGCCGGCCGTCGTCTTCGAAGCCCCGTCCGAGGTCACGGCGCTGGCCTTCGACCCCGCGGGCCGGCTCTACATGCTGGTGGCGGCCGTGGGCGGCGCGCGCGACGCCCGGCTCTGGCGGCTGAACGTGGGCGCCGACGGCAAGGCGCGCGGCGCGGCCGAGGCCGT
>JAQBPE010000086.1 GCA_028287685.1 Cyanobacteria bacterium RYN_339
GGCACCGGCGCGCCGATCGACGCGGGCACGGCCGGCCGCGTGGTGGCCTACATGCGCAAGCAGGCCCAGGCGCGGCTGGCGCCCGGGCGCCGGCAGTCCTTCGCCGACCCGCAGGACAACCTCCGCCAGGCCTCGCGTGCCTACTTCGAGCAGGTCTTGCTGGATCCGGGCACGCTGGGCAACGGGCTGTTCAACGGGCCGGGCGTGGCACGCCTCTGGCGCGCCCACCAGGACGGCCACGTGAACGCCGCGGCGCCGTTGTGCGCGCTAGCGACGATCGAGCTCTGGCGCCGCGCCTACCTATCCCCCACCCCTCACGCCACCCACGGCGTGCACACCGAAAACTAGCCCCCTTCTCCCCGGCGCGGGAGAAGGTCCCGGCAGGGGGATGAGGGGAGCTACCAGATCGCCCCGACCAGCGGCCGCGTGATCGCTGGACCGCTGGGCAGCGACCACAGGTTCTCGTAGGCCCAGTGCTCCGCGATCTGGGCGCCTGCCACCGCGAAGACGTGTACGCCCGCCACCGTGACCTTGCGGTGCGTGGGCGGGCTGCCGCGGAAGGGCCCGTCGTGCGTGCCCTGGAAGGTCACGCGCGCCACGGCCTTCTGTTGGTCCACGAACAGGTCTTCCAGCACGTAGTACGCATCCGGGAACCCGTCGCGCAGGATCCGCAGCGTCTCGTGGAACCCGCCCGGCCCGCGGCAGCCCAGGAAGCCGTGGTGGTCGATGAACCCCGGCCCCAGGAGCTCCCGGGCCACCCGGTGGTTGCCCCGGTTGATCGCCGCGTCGACGAACCGCTGCACCACGTCCCGCGTCAACTCGGCCGTCATGACTTCACCATGGCACGATCCCCCATATGACAATTTTCACCCCAACCATCAGGTCGGGGCGTGAGTGTAGAATCTTCATTAACAATTGTCAACCTAGGGTTTCGGCAGCGCCCCGGGGTGATCTTCGTCCATGGTCGGATCGACCGGCCTGTTGGGCACGTCCTGCATAAACGGCGTGGGCTTGGGGCCGGGCTTGGCCTGCGGCTTGGGTTTGGGCTTGGCCTTCGACGGCTTGCCCGGCTTGGCCTTCGACGGCTTGCCCGGCTTGGGCTTGCCGGCCTTCGGCTTGCCCACGGGCTTCGCGGCCGGCTTGGCGCCCGCGCGCGGGGTGCCGCCGCCGCCACCGGGCTTGGCGGACGCCAGCTTGAAGCTCTGCTGCACCTTCAGGCTGGCATCCACCAGCTGGCTGGCGGCGCCGAAGGCGGAGGCGTTGTGGTGCGTCAGCTGGAACTGCAGCTGGTTGGCCTGCTTGTCCAGCCGGGTCAACGCCTTCTTCTGCCAGGGCGTGCCCTTGGTCTGGGCCTGGCGCAGCGCCCCGCGCAGGCCCTTCACGTGGCCGAGCGCCACGTCCATGCGCCCGTGCAACAGCGCCTGCTCCGCATGGATCGCGCCCACCACGGCGCGCGCCAGTCCCACGCGGGCCAGGTTGGGGTCTGGCGCCTTGCCGCCCTTGCGCGCGGGCTGGGGCTTGACCGGCCAGGCCGCGGCCGACCGCACGGAGGCGGCCCGGCGCGCCGTCAGGGGGGTCGCCTTGCCGGCCACGACCGGCTTCTTGGCCGCCGTAACCTTCTTCGCCGCCGCCACCTTCGCCTTGGCCACGCCGGGCGCCTTGACCGCGGCCTGTGGGCCCGGCGCCGTGCGTGGCTTCAACGCGGCCGTCTGGTGCGCCACCACGGCCTCCATCAGCTCCTGGGAAGCCTTGGTCGCGCCCACGGCCTTCTGGTCGATCATGCCGGCGAGTTGCAGGCCGCGGTCCTCGATGCGCAGGATCTGACGTTGCTCGTCCACGCGCGCCCGCGCCCGCGTCGCGGCCAGCTGCCGCATCAACGGGTCCAGCAGCTTGCGCGCGCCGTCGTAGTTCCCCTGCACCAGCGCCTCGTGCACGGAGGCCGCCTGGACGTAGGCCTGGCCGAGGCCCGTCGAGAAGGGCGCGGTGTGCCCCGCCGGGCCGCCGCCGCCCCCCCCGCCGCCGACCGGCTGCGCGGGACAGCCGAAGACCAGACCGCAGGCCGCCAACACCGCGAGAGCCGCGCCAATCGGCCCGACCGGGGTGGAGCTGCTTTGGCGCCGGTGCCGCGGCGTGGGGCTGGGGATGGCCATGAAAAGTCCTTCCCAGGGCTAACCAGGGATGCGGACCATTCTAAGCCGTCGCTTGCTGGCCAGCAACGCTTGCCCGCGCGCCTCGATGTTCCATTCGAGCAGGTGTTTACAGCGCTTCGGACCCGTTCTAGGCTGGAAGGAGAAAGAATTCGTCACGAGGAGGTGCCCATGGCCCCCTACCGCCCGCTCGTGGAGCGCCGGCTGCCCGACCCGTCCGCCTGGCTGACGCGGCACCTCCAGCCCTTCACGGGGGTCCCAGGCGACTGGGACGCGCTGATCGAGCTGATCGGCGACGCCCGCGTGGTCATGCTGGGCGAGGCCAGCCACGGGACGGCGGAGTTCTACGCGGCCCGGGCCCACCTCACGCGCCGGCTGATCGCGGAGCGCGGCTTCGACACTGTGGCCATCGAGGGCGACTGGCCGGACGCCTACGAGGTCAACCGCTTCGTCCACGGCGGCCCCGGCGACGCCCTGACGGCGCTGGCCGGCTTCAAGCGCTTCCCCACCTGGATGTGGCGCAACAACGTGGTCTTGGAGTTCGTGGACTGGCTGCGCCGGCACAACGACGGCCACGGCCGCAAGGTGGGCTTCTACGGGCTGGACGTCTACAGCCTGCACGCCTCGATGGCGGCGGTCTTGGGCTACCTCGAGCGCGTGGACCCGCATGCGGCCACGCGCGCCCGGGCGCACTACGCCTGCCTGGACCCCTTCCGCGAAGACACCCAGCTCTACGCACGGCAGGCCCACTACCTCGACAAGACCTGCGAGGACGAGGTCATCCGCGAGCTGACGGAGCTGCAGGCGCAGCGCGTGCGCTACACCCAGCGCGGCGGCGCGGAGGCCTTCTTCGACGCGGAGATCAACGCCCTCGCGGCCGCCAACGCGGAGCGCTACTACCGGCGCATGGTGGAGGGCGGCCACGTCACCTGGAACATGCGCGACCGCCACATGGTCAGCGTGCTGGAGCGCGTGCTGGCCCACCGCGGGCCCAACGCGCGGGCGATCCTGTGGGAGCACAACTCGCACATCGGCGACTTCCGCGCCACCTACGAGGGCCACGGCGGCTACCTCAACGTGGGGCAACTCGTGCGCGAGCGCTACGGCTCGGCCTGCGTGGCGGTGGGCTTCGGCACGCACCACGGCACGGTCACGGCCGCCTCCGCCTGGGACGGGCCCGCGGAGTTCAAGCGCGTGCCGCCGGCGCGGGCGGGCTCGTACGAGCACTTCTTCCACCACACGGGCGTGGCGCGCGGCTTCCTCGACATGACCAGCCTCGACGCCCTGCACCCGGAGGACGGCTGGCTGTTCGACACCCACGACGAGC
>JAQBPE010000108.1 GCA_028287685.1 Cyanobacteria bacterium RYN_339
TTCCTGTTCGCGGCGGTCGGCGCCGGTGGGGTGAACGTGTACACGGTGACGCGCTCGGCCGAAGCCACCCCGGCACCCACCCTGGCTCCCTCGCCCGCACCATCGCCGGTACCCTCGCTTGCTCCGAGCTCGCAACCTGCGCCCAGCGCTAGCCCGGGTGCCTCCGCGACCCCTCCCACGCTTGCCAGCACCGCGCCCTCGGCCGATCCGGCTGCAACTGGCTCCACGCCTTGAGAAGACTGCGATAAGAAAGACTTAACCGTCTTTAATTGAAATCCGGGCAACCTTAACGTCAGGCGCCTCCCTATGTCTCTCATAACAGTCCCTGTACAGAGTGGACCGAGAGGGTGGAGATTCCAATGTTCAACAACCGCGTTGCCCGTTCCCTGGCGATCACGACCGCGCTGATTGCGCTTGCCGGTTGCGGCACCCAGGCGAACTTGCCGACGGCCAAGGCCAACCTCTCGAAGGTTGTTAGCGCCAAGGCCAAGACCCCCGCGGTCAACGTCATCACCGGCGAAGGCCACGTGGCCGTCCCCGCCGACTCCGCCACCGTGAACCTCGAGTTCAGCCTGGAAGCCGACGGCAGCGTCCGCTCCCTGCAGGCCGTCAACGACATCGAAGTCGCCGCCGCCCCCGCCGCCGCGGTCGCCCCGGCCACCTTCGCCCAGCAGATCGACCACGTCGACTTCGTCGTTGGCTACGAGGGCGGCAACAAGCCCCTGACCTACACCGTTTCCAAGGCCCAGTTCCTGAACGGCAAGGCCGTGGTCCAGTTCAACAACCTGCCCGCGGGCCACCTGACGGTCAACGCCTCCGCGAAGGACGCCGCCGGCAAGCAGCTCGTCACCGCCACCGGCGAAGGCGACATCAAGGTCGGCGAGCTGACGCTCGTGAAGCTGAAGTGCCTGGTCCCCACCGCGCCCGGCGTGGGCCACGTCCGCCTCGAGATGGATTGCTGGAACGAGGGTTGCGGCCCCGTGCCCACCCCGATCCCGACCGGCTTCGTGCCCAACCCCATCAAGTTCGTGGAGTTCCACTCCACCGGCGATCCGCACGAGGAAGGCGCCAACCAGCTGAAGTTCGAGAACCAGCTGTCCGGCACGTTCCTGGCGATGCAGACGCTGACGCATGACTTCGTGTTGCTCAAGAACCAGGACAGGGACCCGCTGGGCCGCTGGAAGGGCACCACCGTGAACAACGCCGTGTCGGTCAAGAGCGGCGGCGACGTGTTCGCTTACTACCTGTACGGCCACCGTGCGCGCCTGAACGGCAAGGCGGTCAAGATCTCGCAGGGCGAGTCGCTCAAGACCCCCGGCGGCCTGTCCGTCACCCGCGTGTCCAGCTTGGACAGCGGCACGGTCTTCCGCATCACCACCCCGCAGGGCGACGAGGTCCGCGTCTTCGACGCCGGCGCCTACATAAACATCGAAGGCTCGATCGGCCATGACCGCGTCGTGTACGAAGTCACGGGCGAGCTGGGGACTTTCAACAACGGCACGCCGGAGATGGCGCTGATGCTGCGCGACGGCACCAAGGCCGCCAACCTGGACGCGTTCTTGAACAACTGGGTTGCCACCAAGGACGAGAACTTCTTCCCGGCTGGTGAGACGTTCACCCCGAAGGACTACGACGGCAGCGTGCTGGCGCCGGGCAAGCCGACGAACTAGCGCCTGCGGCCAGCTCACCCTAGTGCGTCAGGTCGGAGACCAGGCCCCCTAGCAACGGGAAATAGACATTCCAATAGAAGGCCGGCCCCTCGGGGTCGGCCGTTCCCGATACGAGGCGGCGCAGGTACTCGATGCCCCAGAGGTCGTAGCGCGTCGGCAGCTCGATCATGTCGGCGAAGTCCCCGGCAAAGTACCAGCGCGTGGTGCCACCGGGCACGGCGCGCCGCATCACCGCCGGCCAGTTCAACGGCAGCCCCAGGCTCGCCAACAACGTCTTCCCTTGCGGCGTGGCATCCACGTTGTAGGTGGCCAGCACCTCCACCCCGGCGCGCGGCGTGACGATGTCGAACCAGTAGCCATACGGCACCTCGTTGCCCGCGTCGAGCTTCTTGCGCATGTACGGCCCGGTGAAGCAGCGCACGTAGTTGCTGCCGACGTCCACCCCGCGGCCCGCCAGCACGGCCACGCGGCCGTCTTCGTTGACGTAGGCCACGCCGGGGCCCTTGAAGGCGTAGTTCTTGCGGTACTGTTGCTCGTAGCCCTTCACCAGCCAAACCGGCACTTCCACGTCGGGGGCCAGCTCGTTGAAGTAGCGCCCGGCCCAGCCGTCCCAGCGCAGGCCCAGGTAGTCGCACAAGGCCTGGCGCGGCGCACCGTTGGTGGGGCTGGCGAAGCTGTTGAACTCGCCCACGAACGTGCCGCGCGGCTTCACGTTGGCGATCAGCGTGGCCACTTCCTTGCTGTCGAGCCCGCCGTAGATCGGGCGCGAGTGCAGGCCGCCGAGCCCGTGGCGGTAGACGTCGTTGGTGTAGACGCCGTAGGAGTCCGCCACGTAAACCATGTCGTAACCGCCCGGCTTGCTGGGGATCGGCACTTCCTTGTGGGTGCCGGGTGGGCCGGGCAGCGGGAAGTAGCCGAAGTAGTCGTGCTCCCAGTCATACGGCTTGCCGTCCGCAGGCCTGACCACCTTCTTGTGGTTGATGCCCCAGACCAGGCCCTTGTGCTCGCGGTAACTGGGCTCCGCCACGGTCTTGTCCACGATCAGGACGGACAGGGGGTGCTTGGTGCGCGTCTCCCAGATGATCTTGGGGGCGCAGATCAGAGCAGCCAGGCATAGACCGATGGCGATCGGTCGCCAATTGACGCGGGAGGCCATATGCGCCAGTCTATCACAAGCATGTTGAAGCCGAAGAAGAAGACCAAGAAGTCCACCGTCCTCGTCGTCGAAGATGACGAGAACATCGCGTTCTACCTCAAGTACATGCTTCAGCGCGAGGGGCTCAACCCGGTCATGGTGCCGGACGGCCGCGCCGCCCTGGACGTGATCGAGCGCTTCCGGCCGCCCAAGCTGATCCTGATGGACATCAAGCTGCCGTTCATCGACGGCGCCCGCCTGGTCCAGCACGTGCGCGCCCGCCCCAAGTGGGCCCTGGTGCCGATCATCCTGCTCACCTCAGTCTCGGAGGAGCGCGTGATCAACCGGGCGCTCTCGGCGGGGGCCAACGAGTACATGGTGAAGCCCTTCCTGACGCTCGAGTTGATCGCCCGAGTGCGGCATTATGTGCCGGAAGGGGAGCTCTAGGCCGCTCCCGGGTAAGTAGTGGTTGGAGCGTCATATGCCCCTGGCCACCGTCCCCATTTTTGCCGCGCCGCTTGCCTCGCTGGTGCGCCACGCCCCCAACGTTCAGTTACAGGTCGTGGCCTGGCTGGGATGGGGGCTCTTGATCTTGACGGGCATCCTCGTGATCCTGATTCTGGTGATGCGCTTCCGCCTGTCGATCATCGAGGCCCGTGCGCGGCGCTTCAACGCCCTCTGGCGGCCGCTCTTGATGAAGGGCATCCTCGACTACGACGTCCACTACCCGCCCGTGCACCCCACGGAGTGGCTGATGCTCTTCAGCCTGTGGAACCACCTGCACGAGTCGTTCCGCGGCGAGGCGCGCCGGAAGCTCAACGACTTCGCCCGCGAGAACGGCATGGACAAGGTGGCCCGCAGCTTCCTGGAGTCCACCAGCGTGCGCAAGCGCCTGATCGGCCTGATCGCGCTGGGCAACTTGAAGCACGCGGCCTCCTGGAACAACTTCAAGGAGTTGCTGGAGGATGAAAGCTCGATGCTCAGCCTGGCCGCCCTGCGCGGCTTGCTGCTGACGGACGCGCGGCGCGCCATGCCGATCGTGATCCCGGCGATCGCCACGCGCGAAGACTGGTCCCCCGTGCGCGTGGCCAGCTTCCTGGAGTCGGCCGGCACGGACATCGTGGCCGTGCCGCTGGCGCGCGCTGCCCTGAAGATGGATCCGCGCGAAGGCACGCGCCTGGTGAAGTACCTGGCCGCCATGGACGCCGTCAGCGCCGTGCCGATCATCCGGGAGATCCTGGAGGTCACGAAGCACGATGCGCTCATCGCTGCTTGCCTGCCCATGCTCCGCGGCTTCGAAGACCTTGCGACGATCCGGAACTACGTGCGCCACCCCGTCTGGTACGTGCGCGTGCAGGCCGCCACCATGCTCGGGAAGCTGGGCGTGCCCGGCGACGAAGACTACTTGCTGCTGCTCTTGAACGACCGCGAGTGGTGGGTGCGCTATCGCGCCGCCCGCGCGCTCGCCAACATGGCGTTCCTCTCCGACGAAGACCTGGCGCGCATCCGCGAGCGGCAGGAGGGCTTCGCCAAGGACATGCTGAACCAGGCATATGCCGAAGGACCCTTCCGTTGACCGTTGAAAACTTCGTCTTTGTCGGTCAGCTGGTCTTCCTGGCGTACTTTGTGGGGCTCAACGGGACGTATTTGATGCTGAACTTGCTCAGCATCATCGACATGACCAAGTACATGCAGCGCCAGGACATGGACGCGCTGCCGCCCGTCTACCTGGGCCTGGAGCCGCCCGTCAGCGTGCTCGCGCCCGCGCACAACGAAGAGCGCACGATCGTGGCGTCCGTGAGCTCGTTGCTGCAGCTGAAGTACTCCGATTACGAGATCCTGGTCATCAATGACGGCTCGACGGACCGCACCTTGCAGATCCTGATCGACGCCTTCGAGCTGGAGCCCTTCCCGGAGGCCTACCGCAAGCGCCTGGAAACGCAGGACGTGCGCACCATCTACCACTCCGTGCAGCACCCGAACCTGCGCGTGTTGGACAAGCTCAACGGCGGCAAGGCGGATGCGTTGAACGCCGGCATCAACTGCGCCCGCTACCCCTTGTATTGCGCCGTGGACGCGGACTCGATCTTGCAGCGCGAGAGCCTGGAACGGGTGGTCCAGCCGTTCTTGGAAGATCCGACGACCGTGGCGAGTGGCGGCTGCATCCGCGTGGCCAACGGCTGCCGCGTGGTGGATGGGTTCATGACCCATGTGGGCCTGCCCTGGAAGCCGCTGGCGCTGTTCCAAATCGCGGAGTACCTGCGGGCGTTCCTGTTCGGCCGCCTGGGCTGGTCGCCGCTCAACGCGCTGCTGATCATCTCGGGCGCCTTCGGCGTGTTCAACAAGGAGCGCGTGATCGAGGCCGGCGGCTACCGGCCGGGCACGGTCGGCGAGGACATGGAGCTGGTGGTGCGTCTGCACCGCCTGCTGCGCGAGGCCGGCAAGCCCTACCGCATCACCTTCGTGCCCGATCCGATCTGCTGGACGGAGGTCCCGGAGGACCTCAAGACGCTCAAGAGCCAGCGCGTGCGCTGGCAGCGCGGCCTGGGCCAGAGCCTGGCGCTCAACATCTCGCTGATGTTCGACCGCAAGTCCGGCGCCGTGGGCTGGCTGGCCTTCCCGTTCATGGTCATCTTCGAGTGGCTGGGCCCGGTGGTCGAGGTGGCGGGCTACTTCTTCATGCTGGCCTGCTGGCTGCTGGGCCTGATTTCCACGGACGCCTTCAAGCTGTTCCTGCTGGCCTCCGTCGGCATGGGCGTGGTGCTGTCGATGATGGCGCTGGTGCTGGAGGAGATGAGCTTCCACCTCTACTCGCGCTTCAGCGATCTGGCCATGATGTTCCTGGCCGTGATTTTGGAGAACTTCGGCTACCGCCAGCTGATTTCTTACTGGCGCACGGTGGCCCTCGTTAAGATGCTGTTAGGTGGAAAAGCGGAGTGGGGGCCGATGGAGCGGAGTGGCTCCTGGTCTAGCGCCGACGCAACCAAGCGTGCACCCGTCGGTTAACGCAAGCTTTACGTCATTTTCGACGTAGCGGTCCGATACCTTTCCTATGATGGAAGTTGGATCGATGCAGTTGAAGCGTTTGGCGACCCTGGCCCTGGCGGCGGCGGTCCTGAGCGGATGCGCGACGCAGCCGATGGCCGCGACCCACAAGGCGCGGCCGGCGATCGCCGTCGAAATGGGCGGCAAGGTCAACCTACGTACCGCCCAAATCCAGCTGCAGAACGACGGCAAGGCGCGCCACGTGGCCGCGACCGCGGAGTTCCCCTACACCCTCACGAACGTGGCCCAGGTCCCCCCCGTCACCGTGGGCGGCGAGACCGTGCAGGCCTCCGACATCGTCATCTCCGACGACGGCAACACCGCCGTGATCGCGCACAACCTGGCCGGCGACAAGTGGGCCGGTGGTATCCAAGTCTTGGACATCCACGACCCCACCGCCCCGCGCGTGATCCAGCAAATCAAGTTCCCCTCGATGGACGTGAACGCGCTGGCGCTGCAAGGCACCACGCTGTACTTCGCCGGCGCCGCCGACCCGGACCGCTGGTACTTCAAGAGCTACGTCGGCAAGTTCGACATCACCAACCCCACGTCCGGCCAGATTGGCGACAGCCTGCGCGGCTTGCGCAGCCACGCGGCCACCTCCCTGAGCCTGAGCAAGGGCTCGTTGTACGTGGGCGTCGGCGCCCGCGACGGCGGCGTGGAGAAGCTGGACGCCAGCACCATGGCCGGCACCGGTTTCACCGCCCTCGACGACGTGCGCGGCCTGGCCGTGGGCGCGGCCGGCACCTTCGCGCTCGCCGGCACCACCGACGGCACCGCCACCGAAGGCCGTCTCAAGCTGTTGGGCGCGGGCGACGCGGGCATCAACCTGGGCGACTTCGCCTCCGCTTACGCCAAGGCCACCATCGAGGTGAACGCCGACGGCCTGGCCGCCCTGGCCCTCTCGAAGAAGGGCCTGGAGCTGCGCGACAGCGGCACGGGCGCGCTCAAGTTCGCGCTCGACAACCCGTCTGATTCCGAGAAGGAAGCCACCAACGGCGCCACGATGGACAACGACCTGGTCTTCACGGCCAACGGCGGCTACGGCTTCCGCGTGCTGCAAGTGCTGGACCGCACCGCCACGGGCGACGCCTTCGCTCACGTGGTGGGCCGCCACGAGCTGGCCGGCGCCGCCTACCAGGGCCAGACCTACTCCGCGAATATGGTGCGCTACCGCGCCGGCCACCTCTTCGTGGCGACCGGCGTGGGCGGCGTGAACGTCTACCGCTGCACGCGCTAAGCTAACGAGCCCACAACCCCACGTAGCCCGGCTTCGCGTCCAGCTCCTGCTGCACCATCGCCGCCCACGCCGTGCCGGCCAGCGCCGGGGCCTTCTCAAACTCCAGCGGGATCGCGCGCGTCAGGCCGGGTAGCCCGCCGTTCGTTTCGCGCAGGCGATCCAGCTCCTCCAGGATGCTGCGCGCGCGCTCCTTGTAGCCCAACCGCAACGCCGCCAGCGCCACGCCGGCGCTGCCCTCGGGCCAGACGGCAGGCAGATCGTCCCAGGCGGCCGTGGGGACCTCGGCCTTGTAGTGCTCCGCCAGCGCCCGGTTCTCGATCACCGGCCGGTGGACGTAGGGCTTGTGGCCCAGCACGAAGGCGCTGGGGTCGGCGGTGCCGTAGCGCGCCTCGGCCGTGATGTAGGCCTTCTGGGCCCGCTCGCGCTGGCCGGCGGCCAGCAGGAACAGCGCGCCCCAGGAGGCGCAGTCCAGCGCGTAGCTCTTGTCCGGCCCGCTCGCGGTGGCTCCCTGCCAGAACTGGCCGGCCTCGTCGCTCCACAGGCGGGCCTGCAGCGCGCGAGCGATCTCGCGGGCCTCCTCGAGGTAGCGTGGGGTGCCGGTGGCGTGGCCCAGGGCGTCCAGGAAGAAGTAGACGTCGACGTTGTGCTCGGTGGAGACCCAGACGACCTCGCCGGGCACGAAGCGCTCCTTGACCTCGCCGTTGGGTGCGAGCTCGTAGCGGTATCCGCCGCTGCCGCCCAGCACCAGGCCATCGCGCCCGTCACCCGCCTTCTGGACGCGCGTGGCCAGCAGGTGGGCGGCCAACTTGTGGGCCATGGCCGCGATCTCGTTGCGGGCCGGGCCGCCGGGGCCATCGTTCAAGTACCGTGCAGCGGCATACCCCACCCAGGCCATGGCGCCCGCGCGCAGGTACGGCGGCCCGTCGTCGGGCTTGGGCAGGCGGAACGAGAAGGGCAGCGAGCCGTCCGCGCGCTGCACGGCGACCATCCCCGCCAGCAACTGGCCGGCCTGCTCCTGGTGGCCCTGTTCCAGCTCGCGCAAGCTAGCCAGGGCCACGTCGTAGATCGCGCAGGAGGGCTGTTCCGGTGCCGTCCGCGCCAACAGCGTCGCGGGCCCGGGCCCGGGCACGTAGAGCGACGCCAGGAAGGCGTCCGGGCTGGCATGGGCGAGGGCCATCAGGAGGGCGGCGAACAGGCGCACCAGGCGCTAGTCGTAAGGATGGAAGACGATGACGGGGCCGCCGTGCCGGGCCGCATGCAACTGGCGCCGGTTGTAGACCACGCGGCCCGTGCCCGGGGTGCGGCCGGCGGGGTCGTTCACCACCACGTCGCCGGCCTTGGTGAAGCCGCGCACGAGGATCAGGTGGCCGTCGGAGCCGTTGGTGGGCGAGCCCTTGAGCTCGTTCGTGCCGAAATGGATCGAGCAGACGACCGGGTTGCCGTCGAGCACCTCTTGCTCCACCAGCTTCCAGTCGGGCGCGAAGGTCACGTACGAGCGGAAGGCCTTGGCGTGGCCGGGCTTGGGCGGGATGGCATCGGCGTAGCGGCGCATCAGCTGGCTGGCGCCGGCGGCGATGAAGGGCCAGTTGCCGTAGATGCCGTTGAGGTCGTCCCAGCAGGCCTCGGCGACCTTGGTGGTGGGCAGGTGCACGCCATGGGACGTCAGCATCATGCCGGTCGAGGTGGGGCCGCAGATGCGGTAGGAAAGGTCCGCATTCTCCCAGCCTTGCGACCGGAAGTCCGCGGGAACCTCTCGGCCCCAGGCCGGGCCGCGGCTGTCGTCGGGCTTCACGGTCTGGGTGTGGTCCGTGACGGCCAGGGCCAGCAAGCTGACCAGCGGCGTGGCGTCGAGGCGGGTGGAGAGCAGGGTGACGCGCGCGCTGAGGCGGTCGGCCTTGGCCTTCAGCTCCAGCGTATCTTCGTTGATGCGGCCCAGGTCGTCCTTCTTGGCGCGCGTATCCTTGCCGCCGGTGAGGGCGGGATCGCCCCAGCGGGCCACCTCGTACCAGCCGCCGTGGGTCTTGCCGCTGTCGGCGCTGGCCTGCAGCTCTACCATCACGGCGGTCCCGGCCGGGCAGTCGGCGTTCCAGGAGGGCACGACGCGGTCGTAGCCAAAGCCGTAATGCAGGTCTTCGAGCGTGAAGCTGCCCTTCTTCACGTAGCCTTCGCCACCGTCCGCCAGGCGGAAGCCGCGCAGGCGGTCATCCCAGCGCGTGCCGTCGCGCAAGGCGTGCGAGAAGTTCCCCTTGCCGGCGAACACGTCCGTCTTGCCGAGCGGGCCGTCCGCGCGGGCGGGCAGCGCCAGGCAGGCGGCCGTCAGGACCAGGGCGAGCGCAAATCTCATGAGACGACCTCCTGTTGGAAGCCGGCGGCAGCCGCGAAACGGCGCACGATGTCGCCGGCCGGCTCCACGGCCTCGATGCCTTCCACGCTCTTGCCGGCCTGGAAGTAGTCCTTATAAGTCACCCCATGCAAACTCGCGTCGCGCAGCTGGAAGATGGCCCGCACCGAATAGAACATCCGCATGTAGTGCTTGGTCTTGCGGCCGCGCAGCAGCAGGCGCGCCAGCGGGCCGGCCTTGGTGCCGGTCTTGAGGATGTAGGGGGTGGCGATCACGGCCACCGGGACGCCGGAGATCTTGTCCGTGAGCACGATGTCGGTGTCGCGGGCGCCGACGATGGCGTTCTTGTAATCAGCATGGGCGCGGCACTCCGGCGTGGCGATGAAGCGGGTGCCCAGCTGAACCCCCGCGTAGCCCATGTCGAGCAAGGCCTTGAAGTCCGCCTCGTTGCCCACGCCGCCCGCGGCCAGCAAGGGCACGCCCAGGTCGCCCAGCTGAACAAGCAGGTCTTCGGGGCTGCGTGTGCCGGCATGGCCGCCGGCGCGGTTGTTGACGGCGATCAGGCCGTCCACGCCGGAGGCCAGGGCCTTCTCGGCCCACTTGCGCTCCGTGACGTCGTGATAGACCACGCCGCCGACCGCGTGGGCCTTCTCGACCACCCACTTCGGGTCGCCCAGCGAGGTGACGAAGAAGCGCACGCCTTCCTCCAGGGCCACGTCCACCCAGGCCTTCATGCGGTCCTCGTAGACCTTGGCGCTCTTCTCCACGATCACGTTGATGCCCACGGGCTTGCTGGTGAGCCGCTTGATCAGGCGCAGGCCTTCGCGGAAGTCGTGCTTGTGCACGAAGGTCAGCGCGATCGGCTGGATGATGCCGATGCCGCCCGCTTCGGACACGGCGGCCACCAGCTCCGGGTTGGAGCAGGGGTACATGGCGCCGCAGACAAGCGGGACCTCGATCTTGGCATGGGCCAGGAAGCTGGCAATGGCGGCGTTCATCGGCTGCATTATACCCCCGGAATGTGATGCGCGTCGGGTCCGCAACGTGACGCCCATGGCATGCGAGGGATTTCCAAGTTCATAACGCGGGGGTCGCGGCTGACATTAGAACGGGTTTTCGCGTTTTCTTTCCGGTTCTCAACGCGACAAAGGTCGCCATTAGACCTATTGTCGCTGAGTTTCGCGGGCAAAATGCCTGGCTGCATACAGCCCTTAGCTTTGCGCCAGCTGAGGCCGTGATCCAGCTGAGAGGGGGGCACTGCCGTAAGGACCACAGTTGGACCCGAAGGGCGCGAGTTGGCGCGCGGCAACAGACATGCTACCGACCACGCTAACATTGGGCCGGCGGCCTGACCCGGCCTTTGCTGGTTCGAAATGTTTCGGCGGCAAACTGCAGCGCAAGACAGGCGCTTTTCAATTCATGAACGTTGTGGCCCTCA
>JAQBPE010000127.1 GCA_028287685.1 Cyanobacteria bacterium RYN_339
TCGTTGAACGCCGCGGCCTTCGCCGCCGCATCCGCCCAGCCCGGCGTGCCACTGCCCGCGAGCGTCCCAACGGCGCCATCCGGCGACGCCACGCGGATCACGTCGTTGCCGTAGTCCGCCACGTACAGGTTGCCCTTGCCGTCGATGGCCAGGCCCGACGGCGAGGCGAAGCGTGCCACGAGGTTCTTGTCGTCCTTGTAGCCCGCGGTGCCGTCGCCGGCGAAGGTCGTGACCTGGCCCGCTCCGTTGATCTTGCGGATCACATGGTTGCCGCGGTCCGCGACGTAAAGGTTGCCCGCCGCATCCAACACCACGCCCGAGGGCGCATTGAACGAGGCCACGTCCGTGCCGCCGTTCTTGAAGCCCGCGGCATGGTTGGGGTCGACGTCGCCCGCGATCGTGGTGACGACGCCCGCCGGCGTGACCTTGCGGATGCAGTTGTTGAGCTGGTCTGCCACGATCAGGTTGCCGGCGCCGTCCAGCACCAGGGCGCGCGGCGTGTTGAAGCTGGCGCTGGTGCCCTTGCCGTCCGCGAAGGCGGCCTTGCCGCTGCCGGCCAGGGTGGTCACCGTGCCGTCCGGCGCGACCTTGCGGATGGCGTTGTTGGCGCTGTCCGCCACGTACACGTTGAAGGCGTCGTCGGCCACGACGGCCCAGGGCTCGCCGAACTGCGCGGTCGTGCCGTTGCCGTCCGTGAAGCCTTGCGTGGTGGGCCCGGAGCAGCATGAGCCGCCCTGGGGGAAGAGCGTGGGGTTGTTGTTGACGGAGCTCAAGCCCGCCACCGGACGCCCCTTGCCGGCCAGCGTGGTGACGACGTGGACGGGCTGGATCTGGCGGATGGCGTTGTTGCCCGCGTCGATGGCGTAGACGATGCCGTCCTTGTCGACGGACAGGCCGCGCGGATCGCTGAAGCGCGCGGTGATGCCGGGGCCGTCCACCAGGCCGGGCTGAAGATCACCGGTGCCGGCGAGCGTGGTGACGGCGCCTTCCAGCGTGATCTTGCGCAGCTCCTGGCTGCCTTCCTCGCTGACGTAGACCACGCCGGTGGCATCCACCGTAATGCCCACGGGCTTGTTGAACTGCGCGGCCTTGCCCAGGCCGTTGACGTGGCCGGCCGTGCCGCTGCCCGCGAACACCGACACCACGCCGTCGGAGGTGACCTTGCGGATCAAGTTGTTGCCGTAATCGGCCACGAACATCGTGCCCTTGGGGTCTGCCGCGATGCCCTTGGGCGAGCGGAAGCTCGCGCCCTTGCCGGCGCCGTCCTGGCTGCCCGCCGCGCCGTTGCCGGCCACGGTGGTGACGACCTGGGCGGGGGTGATCTTGCGGATGCAGTGGTTGTTGGTGTCCGTCACGTAGGCGTTGCCGCCCGCGTCCACCGTCACGCCGTAGGGGTCGTTGAACTGCGCGTCCTTGCCCACGAAGTCGGCGTAGCCTGCCGCGCCGCCGCCGGCCAGCGTGGTGAAGATCATCGTGTTGTTGTCGCCGGCGATGCCGATCCGGATCGCCTGGTTGCCGGCGTCGACGATCACCATGTCGCCCGTGGCCTTGAGCGCGATGCCGCGGGGCTGCAGCAGCTTGATCGGCTGGCCGTCGGAGCCCTTCTCGGAGAGCTGGGTGGCGACGGTCAGGAGGGACTTGATGATGCCGGCCACCGGATCGACCTGCTCGACCAGCACGCGCACGGCGTTGTTGCCGGTGTCCGTGAAGAAGCGGTTGCCCTTGTCGTCCACCGCCACGGCCGTGAGGTCGCGGTAGGTGATGACCTTGCCGAACTGGTCGCTGCCGCCGTCCTTCTGGTAAGTCGTGACCATCTCGCCGAGGGTGGGCTTCTCGAAGTACGAGAGCGCCACGAGCGGCTTGGGCGGCGTGATCAGCAGCGTGGCGCCCACCGGCGTGGGCGTGGCGGAAGGGGCGGGCGTGGGCGAGGCCGCGCCGGTGGCGGTGGTATCCGGGCCGGTGATGATGGGCACGATCGGCTTGGGCTTGGGGAAGGCGGCGGAGCCGAAGGCCACCGGCGCCGCCGAGGCCGCGGTCGTCACCGTGCCACCCGGGCCGGTCGAGGCGCCGGGCGTGACCGAGCCCGTAGGCAAGTTCGGGCAGCCGGCCAGGAACAAGAGGCAGGCGGCAAGGGCGAAGGACGGGCGATGGACGCGCATAGAAACCTCTGCAAGGGGGCCCGAGGGCCCTGGTTCCATGTACCCCGAACCGGCGCCGGCCCACCGTTGGCCATGGGGCGCGGATGCCGCTATGATGACGCGATGCGCACTATGTTACGCGGCCCCCGCGTCAGCCTCCGGCCCGTCGAACGGTCCCAGATCCCCAAGCTCCAGACGTGGTTCTCGCAGTACGAGCTGATGCGCGTGCTGAACCCCGCCGCCATCCGCTTGGTGAACCTCGAGGCCGAAGAGGCCTGGTTCGACGCCATGATGAAGGACACGAACCAATACCTGTTCGCGATCCACGCCGGCGGGGAGCTGGTCGGCACCACCTCGCTGATGCAGGTGAACGGCAAGAACCGCACGGCCACGCTGGGCATCTCGATCGCCGATCCTGCCGCGCGCGGGCACGGCTATGGCTCCGAGACCCTCGACCTCCTGCTCGAGTTCGGCTTCCTGGAGCTGAACCTCAACCGCATCCAGCTCTACGTGATGGAGTTCAACCCGGACGCGCGGCGGCTCTACGAGCGCGTGGGCTTCAAGCTCGACGGCACGCTGCGCCAGAGCGTCTTCCGCGAGGGCAAGTACTGGGATGAGCACGTCCTGTCGATGCTGCGCGCGGAGTACCAACCCGATCCCCATTGGGGCATCAAAGGAGCGAACGCATGACCACCCAGCAGGCCGAGCGCACGGGCATGGCGGCCCGCATGGACGAGCTGGCGAAGCGCCAGGCCGCGTCCCTGGTGGGCGGCGGCCCCGAAGCCGTGGCCAAGCAGCACGAGCGCGGCAAGCTGACGGCGCGCGAGCGCCTGGAGCTGTTGTTGGACCCGGGCAGCTTCGTGGAGCTGGACCGCTACCGCGTGCACCGCTGCTACAACTTCGGCATGGAGAATAAGCGCATCCCCGGCGACGGCGTGGTGACGGGCTATGGCCAGGTGAACGGCCGCACCGTGTACGTCTTTGCGCAGGACTTCACGGTCTTCGGCGGCTCGCTGGGCGAGGTCTTCGCGGAGAAGATCTGCAAGGTGATGGACCTGGCGCTGCGCAACGGCTGCCCCTGCATCGGCCTGAACGACTCCGGCGGCGCGCGCATCCAGGAAGGCGTCGAGAGCCTGGGCGGCTACGCGGAAATCTTCTGGCGCAACGTCCAGAGCTCCGGCGTGATCCCGCAACTCTCGGCGATCATGGGCCCCTGCGCCGGCGGCGCGGTGTACTCGCCGGTCATGACCGACTTCACCGTGATGGTGAAGGACTCCAGCTTCATGTTCATCACCGGCCCGGAGGTCGTGAAGACCGTGCTGGGCGAGGAAGTGACCTTCGAGGAGCTGGGCGGCGCGACCACCCACAACCAGATTTCCGGCGTGGCGCACTTCATGGCCGAGAGCGAGGAAGAGGCGCTGGCCGATTTGCGCTACCTCCTGTCCTTCCTGCCCGCCAACAACCTGGAAGACCCCCCGGTCTACCCATGCACCGACCCCGCCGATCGCCGGGACGAGGGCCTGATGTCGATCATCCCGGACGTGTCGAGCAAGCCGTACGACATGAAGGAGCTGCTCGCGATGGTGGTGGACGACGGCGAGATGCTAGAGGTGCAGCCGCTCTTCGCCATGAACATGATCACGGCCTTCGCCCGGTTGGATGGCGCGACGGTGGGCATCGTGGCCAACCAGCCCAAGGTGCTGGCCGGCACGATGGACATCAACGCCAGCGTGAAGGCCGCCCGCTTCGTGCGGTTCTGCGACGCCTTCAACATCCCGATCATCACCTTCGAAGACGTGCCCGGGTACCTGCCGGGCAAGGCGCAGGAGCACGGCGGCATCATCCGGCACGGCGCCAAGCTGCTGTACGCCTACTGCGAGGCCACGGTGCCCAAGCTGACGGTGATCACCCGCAAGGCGTACGGCGGTGCGTACGACGTGCTGGGCTCGAAGCACGTGCGCGCGGACGTGAACCTGGCCTGGCCCACCGCGGAAATCGCGGTCATGGGCGCCGAGGGCGCGGTGAACATCCTGTACCGCAAGGAGCTGGCCGCGGACCCGTCGCGGCGGGACGCCCTGATCGCGGAGTACCGCGAGCGCTTCGCCAACCCGTTCGTCGCGGCGGAGCGCGGCTTCATCGACGACGTGATCGATCCGCGCGACACCCGCATGTACTTGATCCGGTCGTTGAAGACGCTGCGCGGGAAGCGCGTGGAGCGCCCGGCGCGCAAGCACGGGAACATCCCGCTGTGATGCGGCTGGATCGGCCCGCCACCGCCGAGGAAGTGGCCGCGATCATGGCCGCGGTGGGGCAGTTGCTGGCCGACGAGGTGGTGGAGCTGCCCACGCCCAACCTGGATCCCTGGCACGTGGCCGCGCGCGTCGAGTCCCTGGGCATCGTGCGGCGGATTCCTGGCAAGCTCGATCTGCGGTACATGGGCGCGCCGACGCGGGAACGGCTGACGCGGCCGCTGAAGCCGTGATCGCGGCCCCCTTACCGCCGGACGGCAACCTGGGCAACGGCTATCACGTCGAACACCGGTCCATCAAGCAGGTCGCCCAGGACGAGAACGAGACCCTGGTCTGGGAGGTCAAAGGCCCCCAGGGCAAGGTGGTGGTGCGCTTCGGCACCCCGACCTCCGACGTCAGCGGCACGCAGCGGTTCTACCGCAGCGCCAAGGGCGACGTGCTGCTGGCCGACCGCGTGAGCAGCTCGATGGGGATGGGCGTGGACACCTGGGTGCTGACGTTGTTCCACCTTGCTGGTGGCCCACCCGTGCAGGTGGAGTCCTCGGACTGGGGGCCCGACGGCGTGAACGAGCGCAACGGGCGGATCGAGGTGCTGGTCGGGGACTGGGCCTGGCCGACGTTCGGTAAGCCCAAGGAGTCGCTCCACTTCGTGGGGGGCTGGTTCGCGTATGACGGCGATCGCCTCCGCCCCACCACGCCCTGGCTGGCCCGGCCGCTGCTCTTTAGCTTCGACGCCGAGCGGGGCGCCAGCTCGCACGAAGGGTTTTGGTATTCGGCCCGCTGGCTGCGACCCGGCAAGGGCCGCCCCTACCTCGGCGGCGATCCGCGCGTGGGCAAGGAGACCGCGCCGCGGGTGAAGGGCAAGCTTGCGGACGTGCGGCCGGAAGGCGGCGGCGTCCGCGCGACGCTGGGCTCGCCGCTGTGGATCTTCGGCTCCGATGGGCCGCCGGAGGGCGTTACCGGCGTCACGTACGTTGGCGAGGCCGGCGTGCTGATGCCGCTGGGCTACATCCCCGCCAACCCAAAGGCCTCGTGGGAAGGCCGGCGGGCGGAGCTCGCGACGTATGCGGACTTCAAGATCCTGTGGCTGCAAACGCCTTGATGCTCATCGACCCCAACAGCGCGTCCCCGGCGTAGAGCCGGCGCTCCGTCACGAGGCGACGCGCCGGATCGATCACGAGTTGCTCGCGCGTCACGCCGGCCGGGCTGGCCGGGGAGACGACGTCCAGGACCGGCAGCCCGCCTTCGCTGCCGGCAGTCTTGACCTTGGTACCGGGTGCCGCGAGCATCCGAATCACCATTCCGGGGCCGGTGTCGTGCAGCGTCCAACCATGCGGGTTGACCAACTTGTCGTTGGTCAGCGGCCAATGGAAGGTCAGCGGTCCCTTGTGCACGGTGACGGTCTCGCCGCCGTCCCACTCCAGCTTCGCGCCCTTGCCGTGGCCGGCCTTGATGGCGACCGTGCAACAGCCTGGCGCCTCGTAGGTGGCGTCGATAGTCTGCGAGCGTACGAGTTGCCCGTCTTTGTAGGCCAGCACCTCGCTGGTGGCCGTGGCGGCCTTCAGCGAGCGCCAGGAGGCGACGACGGAGGCGGCCAGCGCCTCGGGGCTCCCCGTGAAGCGATCGCCGGGCGCGGCGGTCCGAGCGACGGCGCGTGCCTGCGGCACCTGACCGGCGATGACCGGCCGGACGGACGTAATCTCCATGGCGCTGCCCTCCCGCCGAAGATATCGCCTTTCCGGCGTCAGGGTGTCTTATGGCCGGGTGAAGGAATTGCCCGCGGATGGGCCACGTGCCAGGACTTCGCCAACGCTGCGCCTTCCGTGCGATCGCCCTCCGGGAACGAGCGGTCCATGCCCCACCTGACCACCCACGCCATCGGATCGCCTGCGTCCGCCGCGATGGAGGCCCACATGTAGGCCTTGGCGTTGTTGGCAAGCGGCTTGCCGGGCGCGTAGAGGTCCACCAGCGCCCGCTGGGCCGGCAACACGCCCGCGTCGGCACCAAGTTCCAACCAGTGCCTGGCCATTTCACCATCTCCGCGCCCGAGGGCCCGCTGCCCAAGCCAGGCCGAAGCTGGCGCGAGGCGGTCCGTCTCGTCGACGGGCACCAGGCCCTCCGCCTTGATGTAGAGGGCTTCGGCGGCGTCTTCGTCCCGCGGTACGCCCCGCCCCTTCAGGGTGGCATCGGCCAGCTCCAGGCAACACAACGGCTCCCCGAGATCCGTGCCCTTGCGGAAGTAGGCCGCGGCCTGGCTCGTCGAGGTGGTTGCCCGGCCCAGGTAGATATAGGCCTCCTTGATGTACAACCGCTCGACCGGCGTGGCGGCGGCGTCCGCTCGCCGGAACCATTTCAGGCCCTCGGCATGGTCCGACGTGTCCAGCCAGAGCAGCGTGCCCAGACCGAACATGGCCTGCGCATCCCCCCGGCCGACGGCGCGCTCGTATTGGACCCGCGCTTCCGCCCGATCGCGGGGGCCGCCGACGCCCATTTGCGCCATATAGCCCAGCTGGTAAGCGGCATGGGCGGAGCCCAGGTTCGCGGCCCGTGCGTATAGCTCGCGCGCGTAGGCGGGATCTGGCTTCGTGCCCTCGCCATACTGCACCATGTAGGCCTTGCCGTAAGCGCCGTCCGCGTTGCCCAGGAAGCCGGCGCGCCGATACCAGCGCAGGGCGCTGGCCTCTTGGTGCGCTTCCCGCGCCGCGTTAGCCAGTTCCAACGACGCCCGGCCGTCGCCCGCGTCCGCCCGCTGGGCCAAGGTAGCGCCTTGCGCCGGCGCTGCCAGCAGGACCAGGAAGGCGACCGAGCAAGCCAGCAGCTTCATGGCTAGATGCGCATATCGATGTGGCCGCCCACATGCTCCGGGGCGGGCGCTGCAGGGGGCTGGTAGGCCTGCCCCATGAGGTAGGCCATCATCCGCTGCTCGGCCGAGGGGGCCTCGGTTGCACCGGATGCCTTCTGGATAGCTGAAGCGCCGCCGGCGCTTCCATTCAGGTCCGTTCAGCCACCAACGCGCATACGCACCTCCCATGTGAAAGGTCATACGCCGCAAGCGACCAAGCGGATTTCAGGCGAGCGTGTTGACGCTCTGGCCCAGGTGCATCGGCGAGGGCGCCGGGGGCATCTGCTGGAGCAGCTGCATCGCGGTCGAAGCCTGGGCGTTCATGCCCATCTTGAGCGTGGCGATCGAGATTTGGTTGGCGGGGCTCGAGATGTTCGCGAGCGCGTCCGTGGTAGAGCCGATGGTCATCGACATGGGGCATCCCTCCCTTGCTTACCGAGCTTCCGTGCTTCGGTTTTTGTACCCTGCTTGCTGGCTTCAATTGTTACAGGTTTGTGAAAAAGCGGGAGGGGCCCTCCCGAAGGAGAGCCCCAAAAGTGGTCGCGGCAGTGATGGCTAGGATGATTAGAAAAAAGAAGGCAACGAATAAGCTACGAATACTAGAAGATGCGACCAAATTCCCGATTGGTACTGGCTTTGAGCCGTGAAGACTATACCAGTCCAACGTCGCGCATCACTGTAACATGCGTCACACTGCTTGTCTACTTCAGTGCCAGTAACGCCCGAACGATTACTTGTTTGCATAACATAAGATCTACCTTCGATCTGCAAACCTAGGTGGGATGCTTGTTATCGGCAATGAAAATTAACTCCCTGATTCTTGATTTCGCCCTTTCGCCTTGTTAGGCTGCAGGAAGAGAGGTGCTGCTCCATGCCTGCATTCGCGACCATGACGGCTGGCCTGCGCGACTGCGTGACGCGCAAGCCCGAACAGATCCTCTTCGCCACCGCGTGTGGCGCGCTGCTGTATGGCTTCCCCCGCCAGGGCCGCTATGTGGAGCTGCGCGGCGTGCATGCCGACCCCGCCGCCAGCACGCGCGAGTGGCGCGAGACCCAGGCGGAGTGGCAGGTCGAGTGGACCAGCCACGAGGTCGGGAAGTTCGTGCGCTTGCTGCAAGTGAACAACGGCAGCGCCTACGAGCAGCTCTTCTCGCCCTATGCGGTGTACGAGACGCCCGCGCTCGCGGAGCTGCGCGAGCTGGCGCAGGGGATGGTCTCGCAGCAATTGGTGGTGCATTATCACGCCTCGTTCCGCCGCCAACTGGCGGCCTTCCTGGGCCAGCGCGAGCTGCCCGGGCGCCACCTGCTCTACCTCTGCCGCATGGCCTTGACCGGGCTGCACCTGGCGGAGCGCGGGGAGCTGCTCGCGGATTTGCCCCTACTGGCGCGCTTCCACGAGCGCGTGGCCGTGCTCCGGCTGCTGGACGAGCTGGACCAGCGCCCCGACGTGGCCGACGCCGCGCCCTACTTGCGCGAGCTGCAGGCCCTGGGCGAGCAGTTGGCGCGGCGCGGCAACCCCGCCAAACTGCCCGAGCAAGTACCCGGGCGGGACGCGGCGGAAGCATGGTTGGAACGCATGCGGGAGCGTTGACCCTCCCGGGTTATGGTGGTACATCCCTTGGCGACGCATCAGCCAAGAGGAGGCCCCATGACCCTCGGCAGCCCTACCCGCAAGAAGATCGCCCATGACGTGACGGAGCTGGTCGGCAATACGCCGCTGGTCCAGCTCAACCGCGTGACCAAGGGCTGTGACGCCACCGTGTTGGCCAAGCTCGACTACTTCAACCCCGCCTGCAGCGTGAAGGATCGCATTGGCTCCGCCATGATCCTGGACGCGGAGAAGGCCGGCCTGATCAAGCCCGGCGAGACCGTGCTGGTCGAGCCCACCAGCGGCAACACCGGCATCTCCCTGGCGATGGTGGCCGCGGCGCGCGGCTACCGCTTGATTCTGACCATGCCGGAGACCATGAGCCTGGAGCGCCGCAAGGTGCTGCGGATCTACGGCGCCGAGCTGGTGCTGACCCCGGGCCCCCAGGGCATGCGGGGGGCGATCGCCAAGGCCGAGGAGATCCTCGCCACCACCCCCGGCGCCTACATGCTGCAGCAATTCAAGAACCCTTCCAACGTGGAAATCCACAAGCAGACCACCGCGGAGGAGGTCTGGCGCGACACCGACGGCACCGTCGACATCTTCGTCGGCGGCGTGGGCACCGGTGGCACCGTCACGGCCATCGGCGAGGTGCTCAAGCCGCGCAAGCCCGGCCTGCAGGTCTTCGCGGTGGAGCCCACGGAGAGCCCCGTCATCGCCGGCGGCAACCCTGGTCCTCACAAGATCCAGGGCATCGGCGCGGGCTTCATCCCGGATAACCTCCACAAGGAGGTGCTGGACGGCACCGTGAGCGTCAGCTCCGACGAGGCCTTCACCATGGCCCGGCGGTTGGCGCGCGAGGAAGGCCTGCTGGTCGGCATCTCGTCCGGCGCGGCCTGCCACGCCGCCATCGAATTGGCCGGTCGGCCGGAGAACAAGGGCAAGACCATCGTGGTGATGTTCCCGTCCTTCGGCGAGCGTTACTTGTCGACGGCGCTGTTTGCAGGGCTCTTCGAAGACGAAGTCCCGAACATCTAGCGCGCGGGTCCGTTGCCGCGGTTTGCATCCGTAGCTGGAATGGCGCTTCTGTCAGGCCCTTCTCGCTTTAACCGCCTACCGGCGCGCGAGAACGGCGCTTTAGCCTGGAAGCCGTCTGTGGCCGTCTCCTGCGGGAGGCGGCCCTTTTACGTTAATACTGTTTTTGTGAACTAATTCCATAGCAATACTAAAAAAAACATTTGCACTTTAGATCGGACATGGCATAATACGAAAATTGGATAGTAAGACGCGAGTCGAAGGAGAATATGATGCCCATTGCCGAAGATAAAGCCCTCGAGATTCTCGCGGAGTTGATCAAGAAGCCCGAGTCGAAGGCCGAAGACATCCCCCGCATCTGGAGCGAGATCATGGGCGTGTACAACACCCAGTTCGCCCCCCCGGCAGAGCCGCCCGCGAAGAAGCGCCGCCGCCGTCCGGCCAACCCGAACATCGGCTGGCCCGCGGGCGTGAAGCGCGAAGAGTACAAGGCGTGGAAGGCCGGCCAGGAGGGCAAGGGCGTCACGGAGAACCTGAACCCGCAGGAGTACAAGCGTCAGCGCGACCTGGGCATCATCCCCGCGAGCTCCGCTCCGGCGCCCGCCGCCGCGGCCGTCAAGAAGGCGCCCGCCGCTGCCCCCGCCAAGAAGCCCGCCGCCAAGGCCGGCAAGTAACCTACCCATCGGAAAGGGGCCCCTCGCTCGAGGGGCCCCTTTTCTTACTTCTTCAGCGAGTTGTGGAGGATGAACCACACGTTCGCCGGGCGCTCCGCGAGGCGGCGCATGAAGTAGGGGTACCACTGCGTGCCGAAGGGCACGTAGCAGCGCATGTTGTAGCCGTCTTCCACCAGCTTGCGCTGGAGGTCGTTGCGGATGCCGTAGAGCATCTGGAACTCGAAGCGCTCGCGGCCGATGCCTTCCTTTGCCACGTACGCCTTGGCGTGGTCGATGATGGCCTCGTCGTGGGTGGCCAGGCCGGGGTAGTAGCCGTCCTTCAAGAGCCGCTCCATGCACTTCACGTAGTTGCCGTCCACGTCCTTCTTCTCCGGGTAGGCCACGCCCGCCGGTTCGAGGTAGGCGCCCTTGCACAGGCGCACGCGCGCGCCCAGCTTGATCATGTCCTCCACGTCCTGCTCCGTGCGGTAGAGGTAGGCCTGGAGCACGATGCCGACGGTGTTGCCGAACTCGGCATGCAGCCGCTTGAACATGTCGAGCGTGCGCTGGGTGTAGGTGCTGCCCTCCATATCGAGGCGCACGAAGTTGCCATACTCCCGCGCCTTGCGCAGCACGCCGGCCGTCACCTCGTAGCAGAGGTCCTCGCCCAAGTCCAGGCCCATTTGCGTCAGCTTCAGCGAGGCGTTGGTGTCGAGGCCGGCTTCCTTGATGCGGTCCAGGATCTCCTCGTACTCCGCGCCGGCCTTGCGGGCCTCGTCCTGGGAGTGGACGTTCTCGCCCAGCAGGTCGAGCGAGCCCTTGATGCCCTTCTCGTTCAGCACCTTCATGGCCTCGAGGGCCTCGGACAGGCGCTCGCCCGCGACGAAGCGCCGGGTCATCTGGCGGGTGATCTCGTTCCCCACCACGAACTTGTATACGCTGTTGTTGTCCGCCAGCGAGAGGAAGGTCTTACGCATCAGGCCCATGAGCGGTTCTCCGGTCGGCAAGGTTGGGGGCGCGACCAGTTTACCAGCTTCAGTTGCGGATGGTGGTGAGGTGCCTGAAGGTCACCGGGCCGGGCCGGATTGGGATGGCGGCGAAGAAGTGGGGCTGGACCAGGACCTGGATCGTGACGGCGTCCGGGCCGGGGGTGGCTTCCTCGTAGGTGACCTGGGTGCCGCCGGGCGAGCTGGCGGTCACCTCGACCAGGCGCACCACGAACCCACCCGTGGGCCGCGCCAATTCCACGCCCACCACGCGCTCGTGCGCGAAGTCCACTGCGGGCGCCACGCCGTCCGGCTTGTGGCTGGCATAGAGCCGCTGCCACTGGTCCGCGTCGTCGACGACGTACTCGTGGGTGGCGCCGGGGTTGGTGTCCAGCGCGCTCATGGCCCCGCTCTCCAACACGCGCGCCGGCAACGGCTCGGGCGCGGCGGAGGCGTCGACCGAAGGGGTGCGCCCGCATGCCGCCAGAACCAAGCCCAGCCCCACGTTCCCGATCCAACGCCTGCGCATCGCTCGCCCTCCTCGCACCCAACCCGATCATGCCGCTTGGTGGCCGCTCGGCCTAGCGGCAACCGGGGGTTCGGGCTTACTCGCTTGCATGCTAAGAAGGGCTTGCGGGGCGGTTTAGAGACGGACGACCAAACTTAACCTATGAGCAAGTTGGACATAACGTCTTTGGGGTATAGTTTGGTTGGTTCGACATCGCTGAAGGGAGGACAGCCACATGGCACAGCTCTCTTTTCATGCCCGTCAACGCGCAAGCCAACGCGGTCTAGCCCAAGACGAAATCGACTTCGTGTTCCACTTCGGCCGCAAGATCTTCCGGACGGGCATTCGCTTCATCTTCCTGGGCGAGCGGGACATCCCGGAACGCTACCAGCGCTCGCACGGGTACCTCGCCGGCTCGACCATGCTGGTTTCGAAGGACGGAACCATCCTCACGGTCTACAAGAACCCGGAAGCCATCCGGGTCATCAAGAAGAAGAGCAAAAACAAGCGCAAGACACCACAACCCGCCTGAACCAGGCGGGTTCTTCTTCGAAGGATTCGCGTGTACTTTTACAAGCTCGGCTATTGGACCTACGACGGCGCGGCCGGCGTGGAGCTAGCCCACCAGGAAAAGATCGAAACGGAAGCGTTCCAGAAGCTGGTGTACGCCTGCACCGCCGAGCTGATCCGACGCGAGCGCAAGAACAAGAGCCACTTCCCGTTCGCGTGGATCTATGACGAGGTCGCGAACTTGCTGGTCTTGCGCCACGGCTTCCGTCGCGTGGAGTACGCCGCGGAGTACGAGGTCTACGGCTCCGGCTCCGTGCTGGACCCCGACGAGGACCTGCCGGACCTCGACCACCTGTACCGCTTCCTGAAGTCGGAAGGGCTCGCGCCCTAGGACTCCCGGTCGAACCAGGCGGTACGGGTGACCACCATCAGCAGCACGTCGCCATCCAGGGTGGTGACGATGCCCGTCGGGGTGAAACCCACTTTCTCGTAGCAGCGCACCGCGCGGCCGTTTGCAGGGTCAGGATCCGTCTGGACTTTGCTCGCGCCCTGGTCGCGGAAGATCTGGTCCACGAAGGCGCCGATCATGGCCGTGCCGCGGCCCTGGCCCAGGCCTTCGGCCAGGAACTGGTCAACGCCGTAGGCGTCCGGATCGGTCTCGTCCAGCCACCAGCCGTCCGCCTGGGTCGCCATGACGCGGTACCACTGGATGTAGCCGGCCGGCACGCCGTCTTCCAGCGCGATATGCGGCGCGAAGCCCTCCTGGGGCCCGAAATCCTCGGCCACCTCCTCGAGTGACGTGCGGTCGTCCCACCACTCGCCGACGTGCGGGCGGTTCAACCAGTCGTGGATCAGGGGGAAATCGGCTGGTGCTACGGGCCTGAAGGTGAACTCGGGCATTTATTTTGTCCTTAATTCCGGCATAAGACAGATATCTATTAAACCGCTCATAACTGTTTCATCGCCAGTACTTAGCCAACCCTTTAAGAGTGGAGTAGATAGATGTTCAAGCCTTTCTTCATCGCCAGCCTCGCCCTGGCCCTCACTGCATGCAGCCACGCCGCGCCCGTCGCGCAGGTGGCCTCGCCCTCGGCCATCGCCGCCGCCGCGAACGCCGAGAAGGCCGCGAAGGCCCTGATCACCACGACGCTGATCCCGCCCGGTGAGAGCGTGCGCATGAGCGTCACGGACATCGAGCTAAAGGCCCGCAAGGCCGGGGGCTACGACTTCACGTGCACCCGCACGCAGACGACCCGTTGGGCCGAGCGCGAGTACTTCGCGGTGAAGGGCACCGTGACGGACGTGGTGACCTACACGGAGCACATGGTGAAGTCGGAACCGATCCGCTAGGGGCGCCCAACGGTCCCTCGCCAAGCCGGCTTCCAAGGCAAGTTGGAGCGGCTCCGGCATACGGATGGCGGTGCCTTCTATGCGGCGAGGACCCGCGAAAAGTTGTCAATCTCCGGTAACGCCGTGAATGCCTGCGTTTCAGACCCCTCTATTACGTTTCGCGTTTAACGTGAAACGTAATAGAGGGGACGCAGAGCGGCCGACCAAGCGGATTACAAGGTTCCAGCGCTGCAGCGCAGTTCCCCGGCGCACAGAGAAGCGCTCTGCCAAGTCTTGCTAAACCCTGGGTCGATGGCGTCCGGTTTGTCCTCAATCGACCGCGAGGTGCGGCGGCGCGGGCTGATCGCGTTCGGCCCAGTCCTGGGCCATGACCTTGATCAGGGGCTTCACCAGCGTGGCGTCATCCGTGACCAGGCCCAGCTCGCGGTTGTTGTTGAGCGAGTTGGCCGTGAAGTTCTCGGAGCCGATGTAGGCGCGCTGGTCGTCCACCACGATCGCCTTGGCGTGCATCGTGACCTTGTGCGTGAACGCGAACTTCGTGATGCCGATGCTCGCCATCAAGGCCGTGGTCTGCGCGTTGGAATCGTTGCCCGAGCAGGGGTCCTTCATCTGGGCGCTCATCATCGCCGTGACCTCGACGCCGGCCTTCACGCGGGCTGCCAGGTGCTCCGCCATCTCCTTGTCGCTCAGGAACTCCACCTGGTAGACCAGGGTCTTCTTGGCCGAGTCGATCAGCTTCAAGATCTGGGCCCGCGAGTTCACGGGGCTCACCACGAAGTCGGGGCGCGACGGGGTGTAGGCGGCGTTGTTCCAGTCGGCGTCGAAGATCTTGCCCACTTCGGCCACTTCCGCGGGCACGCGGTCCACGATCACGTACTCGCGGTTGAAGCGAAAGGCGGACGTGGACATGTTCATGGTCATGATCAACGCCGTTTGGCCGTCGATCCAGACCGACTTCTGGTGTGTGAAGCGGAAGGCCGGGTTGGACCACTTCACCTTGGCGCCGGCGGCGCTCAGGGCGTCGAAGGCGAATTGGTTGCGCTTCAGGGGGTTGGTCGGCTTCTCGCACGAGGGCGGCTGGGGGAAGTCGTTGACGCTGCCGTCCAGGATCACGCTGACGTCCACGCCGGCCTTGGCCCGCTCGCACAGGGTATCCAGGACCAGCCCGCTGTCGTTCTTGGGCGTGATCATGTACATTTCCATGTGGATGGCCTTCTTGGCGGCTTTGAGCTGCGCCACGACCGACCCCACGCCCATGTCGGGCATCACGAGGAGCTGGTAGCCGCCCTTCTTGGCCGCCGCCTCCATCGCCCCGGCCTGGAGGGCTGCATGCGGCATGCCGACCGCGCCGCAGCCGGCGAGCAGGGTGGTGAGGACGGTGAGGACGGCACGCTTCATGGGGGGCGCTCCTTCGCGAATTCCACGGGTGTGGATATATCGCAAAGGAGCGGCTAAACCTTGTTTATTGACCCGTTAAGAATTGGTTAAGCCAGGGCGGCCTTGGCGTTGTCCAACGAGGCCGTGATGTTGGCGACGTACTGCTGCGTCTCCGCGAAGGGCGGCACGCCGTTGTACTTCTCCACGTTCCCGGCGCCGGCGTTGTAGCCCGCCAGCACCTTGCTGGTGTCGCCGCCGAACTGGTCCATGAGCTGCTTGAGGTACTTGGCGCCGCCCTCCACGTTCTGCTTGGGGTCGAACGAGTTGGTGACGCCCAGGCCCTTGGCCGTGGCCGGCATGAGCTGCATCAGGCCCTGCGCGCCTGCGCCGCTCTCGGCGTTGGGATCGCCCTTGGACTCTTGCATGATCACGCCCAGCAACATCTCCAGCGAGATGCCGTACTTCTTGCAGAGCTCTTCGAGGTAGGCGCGCGACAGGCCCATGGCGTCGAGCTTGGTGAGCAAGGAGGCGAAGTTGTTGGCCGGGACGGCCTTGCCGCTGGGGACGACCTGGGAGGCGCTGGTGGGCGGGGCGCCGGCGCTGTTGGAAGCGCCACCACCCCCGTTCGACGCACCGCCGCCGCCGTTGGAGGCGCCACCGCCACCGTTGGAGACGCCGCCCCCACCGTTGGAGGAACCGCCGCCGCCGTTGCTCAGCCCCATGCTGGACGAGCTGCCGCCGCCGCCGACGTTGTCGAGCGCGCCCGCCGGGGGATCGGCGGGGCTGCCGTTGAAGCAGTGGTAGATGGTGTCGATCTTCCGGCCGGGGACGAACTGGTCCATCTCCGCGGCGCTCTGCTTCATGCCGTACTGGTCGGCGAACTTGCCCTGGCCCATGTAGACGAACCAGTGCGGCCCGTAAGCAAGGTTGGTGGAGCTGGGATCGGCGCCCGGGCTCTTGTTCACGTAGATGACGTCGCCGACATGGAGCTCGCCGTTCTTCGCCATCTCGCCCAACGCCGCGGTGGACTTGCCGCGCGCGGACTTGTCCTGGGGCGCGCTGCCGATGCCCTTGCCGCCGGCCGAAGCCACGGTGGCCCAGGCGTAGGCGAAGCAATGGTGCGTCACGCCCTTCTCGGAGTTGTCGAGGCCCTTGATCAGGCGCTCCGCGACGTGGTCTTCGTTCTGCGCGGGCGGCTTCGGCGCGGGCTTGGGCTTCGGCGGCTTGGGCGGCGGCGGCGGGGGCGGCGCGGGCGGGACGTAGGGGTTCGGGGACATCGGCACTCTCCTTGTCCCATGTCATACCCGTCAGGCGGAGGTAGGCTTCACCGGCACGGCCGAGAAGGGCAACGTGAACCAGAAGACGCTGCCGACGCCCGGCTGGCTGCGCACGCCGATCGCGCCGCCGTGGGCCTCCACCAGCGCCTTGGCGATCGAGAGCCCCAGGCCGGTGCCGCCGGCCTTGCGGGTGGTGCTCATATCCAGCTGGGTGAAGCGTTGGAAGAGCTTGGGCAGGAGGTCGGGCGCGATGCCGTCGCCGGTGTCCTCCACCTCGCATACGAGGCGATCGCCCCCCGCGTAGGCGCGCACCGTCACCTGGCCCCGAGCCGGGGTAAACTTGATGGCGTTGCCGATCAGGTGGATCAGGGCCTGCTCCACGCGCAGGTCGTCCGCCTCCACCAGCGGCAGGTCGTCCGGCACCTCCGTCAGGATGGTGAGGCCCTTCTCCTGGGCGCGGCCGCCCAGGCGGGCCTGGACGTGGCGGGCCACCTCGCCGAACTCTATCGGCCGCGCCGCTACCTCGAGCCGCCCAGCCTGGATGTAGGTCAATTCCAACAGGTCGTTCACTAGGTCCAACAGCGCGTCCGCGGAGTTCAGCATCTTGGCGAGCAGGTCGTGTTGTGGGGGCGTCAGGCTGCCCACCAACTCGTCTTGCAAGATGCTGCCGAAGCCCGTGACCGCGTTGATGGGCGTGCGCAGCTCGTGGCTGAGGATGCCCAGGAACTGGTCCTTGGCGGCGTCGGCCTGTTCCAGGGCCTCCAGCCGCTCGCGCTGAAGCCGCTCGTTCTCCGCCCGCTCCGTGGCGTCGACGGCTAGCAGCAGGTGGCCGGCGCCCGGCAGCGGGCAACACGTGAGGTCCCAGTGGGTGGTTTGGCCACGGTGGTCCGTGGTCAGCTTGAACTCCTGGCGTGCCTCGCCGCGCTCGGCCAGCGCCGCCAGCAGCGTCTCGCGGGCGGAGGGGAAGAGCTGGTCGATGGACCGGCCAACTGGCGCCCAGGCGGGCACGTCGGCCATGCGGGCGAACGCCGGGTTGGCCTGGCGCACGATCCCGGCCGCATCCAGGTGGGCGATCGCTGCCGGCGCGTTCACCAGCAACTGCTCCATCAGGTTGTTCTGGCGCGTGACTTCCTGGCCAATCTCTACGTTGGCCTCGCCCAGCGCCTCGGCGTTCTCATGCTCGCGGCGGGCCGCGTCCTTCGAAGCGCCCAGCAGCGTCGCGCAAAGCAACAGCAGCGTGCACATGCCCACGGCGCTGGAACCCAGGCCCGCCAGGTCCAACACCGGGGCCCCCGGCGCGGGGCAAGTCGTGGGCAGGAAGCGGGCGGCCGCCATGGCGCTGTAGTGCATGCCGCAGACGGCCGTGCCCATCACGGCGGCGCTGGCGGTCTTGCGCCAGCTCCAACGGTAAGGGCGCTCGCCGCGCAGCCGGAAGGCCAGCCAGAGCGAGGCCACGGCCGCGGCCACCGCGACCAGCACGGAGACGGCGACGCCTTGCGGGTCGTAGTTTACGACGGCCTGCATGCGCATGGCCGCCATGCCGGTGTAGTGCATCCCCGCGATGCCCAGCCCCATCGCCAGCCCGCCCAGCAGCAGGCCGCCCGGCCCCAGCGACGCCTGGCCGACCACCAGGAAGGCGATGCCGGAGGCCGCGATGGCCAGGATGAGCGACGCCATGGTGGTCCAGGCGTCATAGACGACCGGTACGCCCACGTGGAAGGCCTGCATGCCCGTGAAGTGCATGCTCCAGATGCCCAGGCCCATGGCACCGGCACCGGCCGCGAGCCAGGCCCGGCGGGCGAGCCCGCTAGAGACGGCGACGCGGGCAGCCAGCTCGAGCGCCGTGTAGGAGGCGATCGCTGCGAGCAGCCACGAGAAGGCCACGACCGGCAGGTCGAAGGACGTAGCCAGCGAGGGGGCTGCCTGGAGCATCAGCGGGTCTCTTTAATTTTGGGAAAGGGCCATCCTTCCGATCTTCCCGACCTTTGATTGCTTAGCGATTGCCGTTATGCTACGAATTTATTACATCCACCTGGGGGGCCAACACATGCGCCGGGGCGCCAGCTTGTCGATGATGGCGGTGCTTGGCCTGGCGGGCGGTTGCGACCACGCCAAGCCCAAGGCCACGCCGGCGCCGATTGCGACGGCCACGGAAGCCGGGCCCACCCCCACCCCGATCGCGGTGGCCAGCGCGCCCAGCACGGAGCGCACGGCGGCACGCTCGTTCGTGGCCTATGAGACCGGCTACGAGGCGCCGCCCGCCTGGGGCCGCTGGCATCGCTCCCGCTACGCGTCGCAGCTGACGGGCACCGACGAGTTGCCCGCCATCGATGCCCCGCGCCACCCGGCGATCGGCGCCTACGACAGCCGCGACGCCGCCGTGCTGGGGTACCACCTGTTGGCGATGAAGGGCGCGGGCTTCGACGGGGCGGTGTTGGCCTGGCACGGCGCGGGGACGGCCTCCGAGACCGCGGTAGAACAGCTCTTCGCGTTGGACCGCGACTGGGACGAGCACCACGGCTTCCTGTTCGGCCTGATGGTGGTGGTAGACGCCGCCGACTACGCGGCCGAGCCCGTCGCGACCCGCCCCGCCGCGTTAGCACGTGACCTGGACCGGCTGTTGACGCTGTTCGGTGGGTCGCCTGTCTACCAGCAGTTGGAGGGCCAACCCATCGTCGCGTTCATCCCCCGACCCGATCCGCGGCGGCCGAACCAGCCGTCG
>JAQBPE010000233.1 GCA_028287685.1 Cyanobacteria bacterium RYN_339
TTGGCGCCCGCACGAAAGAGGGCCTGCACCAAGCAATGGCGCAGGCCCTGGACCTCGTTACCTTAAAAGACCTGAACGGCTGGTTCAAACATTGTGGTTTTGGATAAGCCGTGCGTGCATCGGTCTAGACTAGTCGGATGAGCAAGATCGCAGTTCTGAACGATGTGATGGAATTTGCCAACATCTTGGCCGCCCCGCTAAAAGGGGAAGGTCACGAGATGATGTGCGAGGTCACGTCGATCGACTTTGAACGCGTCATGAATTTCAAGCCGGAACTCATCATTTTGGGACTCCATCGCAGAATTGATGCCTTCGATCGTCCCATCGAGAACATTGAAGCGGACGTCTTTGGGTTCAAGCCGCTGGTCGACATGGAGCGCTACCCGGCTATCAGCGTCATCCCCATCCTCTTGTTTACCACGGGCCTAAAGGAGCAGGACATCCCTACAACGGTCAATTACGACTCGTTCCTGATCCTGCCCGAGGACGCCGCGCTGTATTTCCCCAAAGTCAAAGAGTTGATAGAGACGGTCAAAACGCGCCGCCGGATCAGCGAAAACATCTGTCCGAATTGTGGCAGCAGGCTCACCTACACGGCGAAGCCCGAGAACCTCTTCTGCCCGCGCTGCCACGCCGGCGTGGTGATCGTTGATGCAGAACGCTGCCTGGTTACGGAAGCGGGCGAGGTCAACTCGAAACCATGTAGCATGAAGGCGATTCGGTGCCGGAAGGGTGACACCTCGAACCAAGCGGAAACCAGGGCGATCGGCCGAAGCGACCCTGCCTGAAGCCGGGTGGGCCTGGTAAGCTGCTGGACGAAAGGTAGCCCGCCCATGCTTCGTCTCGCCACCCTCGCCGCCGCCCTGGTGCTCGTCTTGCCACTGCCCGCCGAGGCGCGGCTGGGCGACACGCTGGTGACCTGCAAGCGCTTCTGTGACCAGCCCGGCGTCCACCACGTGCGCGTCGCGCTCGACCAGGGCAAGGTCGTCCAGGAATCCTGGTGGCTGGATCTGGAGGAGACGGAGACGTGGAAGCTCGACCGGATCCGCACGCTACGCGGGGCTATCGCCAGCCCGCGCAAGCTGGTCAAGGAGTGGCGGGCGGGCACGGGTATCGACGACAACCTGCTCGCAGACTATGACGATGCCGTGCGCGCGGGCGTCTTCTTCGTGGGCGAGGGCCAGGCTCAGACTATCTCCTTTGTCAGCCCCTTCTTCAACCCGGAGGCCGCGGACGGTTACCGAGACGTGACGATCGAGGTGGCCGACAACCGGTCCCGTCGACCTCGCCGGGCGGCCTTCGAGCGCCGGCTGGCCCACCTCGCGACGCTAACGGACGACTTGGCTGAATCGGTGCCAGCCGGTACGACGGCGGTGCGCCTCGCCATTCCCTGGGCACGGTTTGCCGCGGCGGCCGACCCGTACACGCTCGATGCGGCGGCGCTTGCAGGGGTGGACGCGGCGATCGCCCGCCTGCGCCGACGCGGCTTCGCGGTGGTGTTGTCGTACGCTGCCGACGAAGCCTTGGGCGCCGACCCGGCCGCGGCCCGCAAGCGCTTCATGGCAACTTGGTCGCAGCTGGGCAAGCACTTCGGCGAGGCCGGCCCCGACCTGGCCTTCGAGCTCTATCACCGTCCGGCGGGCAAGCTGGCCGAGGCGGCGACCTGGGCCTCCCTCTGCGAGGACGCCTTGGCGGAGCTGCGCTACGGCAGCACGGACGCGCCCGTGTTGGTCGCGCCGGCGACCGGCGGCCTGCCTGCCCTGCAATTGCCGCCGGACGACGGCCTGCTGGTGGCCGTACCCACGGCCGATGCCGCGGCAACGGCCTGGGCTGCGGCCAACGACGCGCGGGTCGTCGCCCTGCCTTGATGGGCCCTCTGGACCGCGGCCACCCGCCGGTCAATACGTAGGCGGGGCCTTGATTTTTGGCAAGGGTGGACGTAGTGTAGCAATGTCGCCCTTGCACCGAGGAGCCCGTAGCATGTCATCCGATCAGACCCTCCCCACGGCCGTCCAGTCCCACCTCGATAGCTTGTCGGCTAACGACGGACTCCCCACGCCCGCCCAGACCAAGCTCGGCTGCCTGATCGGGGAGTGGGTCGGAACGACGGCGAGCCGATTCATGCCCACGGATAGCTTCGAAACAGCCGACATGAAGGCCAGCATCCGCTGGGTGGCGAACGGCACCTTCGCGTACTACGCGTACGAAGGGGCGGTGTTCAACGGCCATGCGGTAGCTGGCGCCGCGTTCTTCGGCATCGATGCAGAGAGCGGCGAAGGCTCGTCGGCCTGGGTCGACAGCTTCCATTCGAGCGGCGCCCCGATGCTGTCGAAGGGCCAGGCGGCGCCAGGTGAGGTCCTGAACGTGGCATCGACCTATGGCGACCCGGCCGACGCGTGGACCTGGCAGACCGTCATCACGGCGGACGGCCCGGATGCCATCACGATCCAGTCTTACAACCACTACCCGGCCAGCCGAGGGAGCGAGCGTTACATCGCGATCGAAACGAAGCTCCAGCGCGCGTCTCAAGTGGGTCGTTGAAGTCCCAGCTGCGGCAATGCGTTAGCCGGCGGTGCCGTCCTTGCGCTGGTGCAGCCAGACGTGGTTGCCCGATGGGTCCTGCACCATGGCGGTGAAGCACGGCGGGAACTCCTTGGGGGGCATGGTGATAGTGACGCCCCGCTGCTCCAACGCCGCAACGGTTGCTTCCAGGTCCGCGACCCCCAGGGCGACCCCGATCGCGGCAAACGGGCCCGGTTCAAGCCGCTTGGCGATCGCCTCCGCATCCCCCAAGATCAAGGCCAGCGTCACGTTGCCGGCGTCGTATTCGACCCACCGGTCGCCGAAGCCGCCCGTGCAAGGCAACCCGAGGGCATCGCCGTAGAAGGCCTTGGCGGCGTCGATATCCGACACCGCGATCCCGACGAAATCGACACCCTTTACTTGCATCTCGTGCTCCCTTCGCTTGAACGCCGGTTCTACATACCCGGCCGGCGAGGTCGGGTACGATGACCGGGGTCCCCAACTCGGGAGGGTAACGCGTGGGAGAAACGGCGCACCCGGAGGGGCCGTGGTACGGGCTGCTGCCCCGCGACGGCTTCATCGAGCAGCTTGCCGCCGGCGAACCGGGCTGGCTCGTCACCGTGGACATCGACCACATCAAGCGCGCCAACGATACCTACGGGCTGTACGCGGGAGATGGCGTGCTCGCAGCCGTGGCCGGGGTCGTGCGCGCGGCCGCTGGTGGCCCGGTCGTGGCGGCGCGGATGAGCGGCGATGAGTTCGCGCTTTGGTGCCCTGGCGGCACCGAGGAAGCGGCGGTGTCCCTGGCCGAGGGCGTCAGGAAGGCGGTGCACGACGCGCGCGTGCCGCTGGACTGGGCGCAAAGGTATACCCACGAGTCGCTGGTGGCGGAGCTTGTGGCCTACCGGCCCAGCGTGACGGTTGCCGTGGCACCGCGCTTGGCGGGCGACGCGGACGTGCTCGACGTTTGGCGGCGCGCCGACCATGCGATGGGCCGGGCCAAGAACGGTGGCCGTGATCGGGTCGTGGTCGAGCACCGGGCTGGTTTGCCAGGCAATATTGACAATCCATAGCCATATGGTTATCATTTAACCCTCATCCCCGCCCCGGTCGCCACAGGAGCTCACTTTGAACTGGAACAATTGGGTCAGGCAGGCCCACCGCTGGCTTTCCATCGCCTTTACGCTGGGCGTCATCACCTACATGGTCGCCATGAGCAAAGGGCAGCCACCGAACTGGATGGGCCTCTTGGCGCTGGTGCCGCTGATCCTGCTGCTGTTGTCGGGGTTGACCATGTTCGTGCTGCCGTATCTCGCAAAGCGGAGCAGCGGGGAGCTACCGCGCTAGGACGGCCTCCAGCCGCGAGAGGACCTGCTGGTTGGCGGCCGCGACGAAGTCCTTGATTTGCGCGAAGTGCTCTTCGGCGTCGAAGCGCTGGCGCCACGTCAGCTCCGTGCCGCCCGGCACCTCGTCGTACCCGATCGTTAGCTCGAACCAGTGCGCGGGATCCGGGTGCTCGAGCACCACGCGTGCCGGGGCCTCGATCACGTGGAAGCGGTAGAGGTTGGGGTAGTCCGTGCCGTCGGGACCGTGCATCACCATGGTCCAGCTCCCGCCGGGGCGGAAGTCGAAGGTTTCCGAGGTGCCGGTGAAGCCGTCCGGCCCCCACCATTGCAACAGCTGGTCGAGGTCGCTCAGGGCGGCGAAGACGCGCTCGCGCGGGAAGGGTAGCAGGCGGGTGCAGACGAGTTCGGGCATGGCGGCTCCTGTAGGGTGAGTTGGCATGGTGGCGAATTCGGAACCACTTGGCCGTGATGGGTGACCTTGACAACCCATAACCAAATGGTTATCATTAAACCATGACCACCGCTCCTGACGAGGTCTTCCGCGCCCTGGCCGACCCGACACGCCGGGCCATCTTCCAACGGCTCGTGCGCGAAGGCGAACAGACCGTCCGCTCCCTGACGGACTTCGCCGGCGTCTCCCAGCCGGCGGTTTCCAAGCACCTGGCCTTGCTCAAGGTGGCGGGCCTCGTGCATGACCGCCCGTCCGGGCGGCAGGTCCACTACCGCGCAGACCCGCAGGGTCTGGCCCCCTTGGTCGACTGGATGAGCCAGTACAACGCCTTCTGGCAGGGCCGGCTCGATCGCCTCGAAGACCTCCTTGAAAGGATGGAACCATGACGAATGCAGCCGAAGCCACGCGCACCCTGGTAATCGAACGGGTGGTGCCGCACGCGCCGGAAAAGGTGTGGCGGGCCCTTACCCAGACGCCGTCGCTCGACGATTGGATGCTGAAGAGCGATTTCCAGGCGGTCGTCGGCCACAAATTCAACTTCCGTTCCGAGCCGAACCCGCACTGGGATGGGGTGATCGAGAGCGAAGTCTTGGCCGTCGAGCCGCACCGGGAACTCGTTTACCGGTGGAATGCCCTCGGCCTGGAGTCCGTCGTCACCTGGACCCTGACCCCCACGGCGGAGGGCACCACGCTCCGGATGGAGCATGCGGGCTTCGCCCCGGATCAGACGTACGCTTACGAAGGTGCCAAGGCAGGTTGGGGCCGCATGCTCGACACCCTGGTTGCCCTGTTGCCTCGCGTTTGATTGACGGCAGGTCATGCGCCCGGAATTCGCCGCCGGGCTATGACATGTTGGTGTGCTGCCTCTTCTTGCATCGGGGTATGATGCCCGAGGTCAGGTGGCAGACGAGGGTTGGGCGCTATGCAGTTGAAAACCACGCGACACCGGTACACGTCGGTGTTGATCCCCCTCGTGCTGGGCGTGTTGGTTGCTTGTAAGGGGCCCGCGGTCGCGCCGCAGCCGGCGGAAGAAGGCACGATCAGGCTTACGGATCGGCGGGCCTCGCTCACCCTGGGCGGCAAGTCCTTCGTGATCGCCCGCAAGGACGGCAACCCCCTCGGTGACATGGCCTTGGCCATCGACGGGACGGTCTACCCGTTGCAGGGCGGCTCCTTCAAGGTCCCGCGCGCCGCCCTCGACGAGGCCATGGCGTCGGGCAAGCGGATTGCCCTGATCGGACGCGGCTTCTTGCCCCGCCTGATCGAGCCCGGCCTGGCCGGCGGTGAGTTGTCGCTGGTCCCCGTCGACCCCTTGGGAGGTCACCCTGGCCCGGCCGGCAGCACGGCGCTGGCGCTGTACCTCCCGGAGACCGCCGGGGATGCGGACCTGGCCCGCCGAGAGCGCGCGGCGACGATCGCGCGGGTGCCCGGGGCCGACCCCGGCGCCTGCGATGCACCGCTGCCCTGCCCGCCGGCCACCCACCGGGTGGGCATCGAGATCGTGAGCGATGGTCCGTTCCTGGCCGGCGCGAACGGCACCTGGCCCGTCGCGCTATCGCTGGCCGAGCTGTTGGGTGGTTGGAGCGGCGTCGGGCCGTTGCCCCCGGCCAGCTCGGCCTGGTCGGAGGCCCGGCGCGAGGCCGCTCGCGCCGCCGCCGACATCCGGACCACCTTCGCGCGGATCGACGCCACCGGCAACCCGGCCTGGCGCGCGGCGCTCGCCGCCCAGGGCATCACGCTCGTCGGCGACACGCTGACCGTGTCGCTGCCGTTGCCCGCGCCCGACCCGCTTGCGGCCGGCGTGGTCGTCGCCAGGGCTTCGACCTCCCTCGGCGTTTACTTCGAGCTCACGTTCGTGAGCACGCCGCAGGGCGGCCTGCCGGCCGTGCTCGGGCCCGCGAAGCCGCCGGTCGTCGGCCCCGGGTTGGCCGGCGGTACCGGTTTGCCGGCAAGCCCGGGCGGGCTGGCGGGGGGGCCCGGCGGCCTGGGCACCATCCCCGGCGTCGTGGGCAACAACGGCGGCGGTGTCGTGGGCAACAACGGCGCCTCGCTGACCGGCACGGTGCGGATCCCGATCATCTCGGACGCCGGCGGCGGCATCGTTTCGCCGGGCGGTCCTGGCGCGAAGTTCCGCCTCTTAACGTACACGGACTACCCGCGGCCGAACGGGGTGGGCGTCCGCCTGGTCGACCAGGCCGGCGCTGCGCTGACGGCTGCCGTTACGGTGGATGCGACCAGCACCTACTTGCTGGCCGGCCTGCCGGGGGTGCTGACGCCCGTGGTCTTCGTGCAGGGCCAGACCCCCGGCGCTCCGTCGTACACCACCTACGCCCTGGTGGCCGCGCCACAAGCCGCGGCGACGCGCGCCGACCATGACGCCGCAACGACCGGCGTCACGTGCATGGTGCTGGACGAGCTGCGCAGCGGGCGGCAGCCGGCGTCGGCCATCAACCTGGCCGGCTATGGGCCGGACACGGCCTTCGCGCGTGCCGCGCTCTCGCAGGCACAGGCCCAGTTCGCGGTCTCCCAGCCGGTACCCCAGGTGGCGGCGATGATGCGGGCCTTGTTCGGGGCGACGGCAACGAGCCCGTTGACGATCCCCATCGTGACGCCGCCGGCCTCCGGCACGCTGCTGGCTTCCTATCCTACCGGCACCCTGCCATTCGACGTCGCCGTCGACCCCGCGGGCAACATCTGGGTCGTGAACGCCACCTCGAACGACGTCACCAAGCTGTCGCCTGCTGGCGTGGTGCTCGGCACGTTCCCGGTGGGCGTTTCGCCGACGAACATCGCCTTCAGCCCGACGGGCGAGGCCTGGATTTCGAACACGGCGGACGGCTCGGTCTCCGTCCTATCGCCTACGGGGAGCCTGATCGGTCGTTACACCACGGCGGCCTCGAACCCGGAGGGCATCGGTGTCGATGCCAGCGGCAACGCCTGGGTCGTCAACACGGCCACCAACAGCGTGCAGAAGTTCTCACCGACCGGCACGGTGCTCGCCACCGTGGCCGTTGGGGCGGGGCCGGAAGGGCTGGCCGTCGACAGCGGCGGCAATGCCTGGGTTTCCCTCGACGGCGCGAACGCGGTCGTGAAGATCTCGCCCGCCGGCGTGGTGCTCGGCAGCTTCCCCGTGGGCCTGCGGCCCAGCAACCTGGCCATCGACGCCCAGGACCAGGTGTGGGTCGTGAACAAGGACTCGGCCACCGTGTCCAAGCTGGCGCCGACGGGGGTGGTGCTCGGCCAGTTCCCGGTGGGGGCCTTGCCGCTCGGCGTGGCGATCGATGGCGCCGGCAACGCTTGGGTGACGAACTCCAGCGGGAACAGCCTCACGAAGCTCTCCCCGACCGGCGCGGTGCTGGGAACGTTCACCGGCATCACGGCCCCGGTGGGCGTCACGGTGGACGCCGCCGGCTTCATCTGGGTGGCCGACGGCACGAACCAGGTCCACAAGTTCGCGCCGTGAGGCACCCGCGCTAGAGTTGCTGGACCTGGCTCTCGGGCTCCGGGACCAGGGCCGTGGCCTCCAGGCCGAGCTGGACAAACTCCGCGCGGAGGCGCGAGATCTCCTCGTCGGGGCTGTTCTCCACGTCCATCAGCAAGTTGCGCGCGCCGTCCACGGCCCGGATCAGCTCGTCTAACTTCAGGTGGACGGCCTTGGCATCCCGGTTCTGGGTGTTCTGGATCAAGAAGACCATCAGGAAGGTCACGATCGTCGTGCCCGTGTTGATCACCAGCTGCCAGGTATCCGAGAACCGGAACAGCGGGCCCGTTACCGCCCAAACCGCGATCACCCCCATCGCCAACGCAAAGGACCATGGGCTCCCCGTGGCCTCCGAGGTGTGGTTGGAGAAGTGGCGGAAGCCATCGCTGATCTTCAAGGGAGTTCCCGGACTTTCTTGATATATCGTAATTAAATTAGGTTAACATGCTTCACGCTTGATTGCTAGAAGGATTGACGCCAGAGCCCGACCGCGTTAAGATTATGCTGCGACTTAATTCAGTTTAAGTTTAGTTTATGGCACCGAAAGGTCGAGGCTCCATGCACTCACGCACGCGTCGCGCCTCCCTGCTAGCCCTGGGCCTCGCCCTTGCCGGTTGTGGCGTAGGCCCTATGGCGCACGGCCCCGGGGTGACGGCCACGAGCTTCCACGCCTCGGCCGTCGAGGGCTCGCGCGAGGAGAAGAACGGCTGGATCATCGTCCACGTCGCCGGGAGCCCGACCGACCGGGGCCGGCAGCTCGGACGCCTGCTGGCGCCGGAGATCCGTGGCGTGCTCAAGTCCATCAGCAAGGGAGACGACCGGTACTGGCGCAACCAGCGCGACCTGGCCACCAAGCTGTTCGCGTCCAAGGTCTCGCCCGAATACCAGGCGGAGATGCAGGGCATCGCCGACGGGGCCGACGCCGTGCAGACCAGCGCCTTGCAAGGCGTCGATTTCAAGCACGTCGATTACACCGACATCCTGGCCCTCAACAGCGTCGTCGACCTGATGTTCAGCGACGCGCCCGGCCGCTTGTTGCCGGCGTGGGGCGGCGATTTCATCAAGCACCGCCTCGGGTGGGACGGCAAGCACCTGCCGTGCAGCGCCTTCATCGCCACCGGTGCGGCCACCGCGGACGGCAAGATCGTGGTGGGCCACTCGACCTGGGCGCCGGGCATCGCGTTCGCCAAGTTCTACAACGTCATGGTGGACATCAAGCCCGATCAGGGCCACCGGCTTCTGATGCAGGCCCTCCCGGGGACCATCTCGAGCAACACCGACTGGTACCTCAACGACGCCGGCATCGTGCTGACGGAGACGACGCTGTCCTCCTCCGGGCACTTCCAGGACGGCGACCCCATCTTCCAGCGCTCGCGCAAGGCCGTCCAATACGGCGGCACCGTCGACGAGGTGATCACCACGCTGGCCGCCCACAACAACGGCGACTACCCCAACGAGTGGCTGGTGGGCGACCTCAAGACCAACGACATCGCCATGTTCGAACTGGCTACCGCCCACCAGGCGGCCTGGCGGAGCAGCCAGAAGCAGTGGTACGAGGGGCAAGAGGGCTTCTACGGCGGCAACAACTACGCCAAGGACCCGGGCGTCCGGGCCGAGTTGGGCGGCTGGGAAGACGGCCGCGGCCGCATCTGGGCGAACTTCTACGCCAAGAACAAGGGCCACATCGACGCCGCTGTCGGCCGGGCCGCCATGGAACTCCGCGGCATCAACGACTACTCGATGGACGGCAAGGTCGCCGACAGCGCCAACCTCGCGTCGCTGACCTCGTGGGCACATTGGGGCCGGCCGGCCACCGGCGGCCAATGGGACGCGCTGGGCGCCGCAGCCTTCATCAAGTAGCCGCGGGCCTCAAAACGCCAACCTGAAAAGGATGCCGACGCCGCCCGTGAAGGTGACGCCGGGGAACACGAAGTCGCGGGTCACTTCCTGGAAGCCGAAACGCGTGTGGAGGTCGATCGAGGCCAGGTTGCGGGCGTTGGCGAAGTAGTAGACCTCCGGGGACATCGGCCGGACCTGCGCGAGGCGCCGTACGGTCAACAAATGGCCGACGCCGAGCCGACGAAAGCCCGGTGCCACGATCAGGCCCGCGAGGTACCAGCCGTCGGGGCTGGCCTTGGGAGCGCGTGGCGCTGCTTGTTGGACGTGGCGGAGCCGTCCGAATCCAGCCACCTGCCCGGCCACCTCGGCGACCAAGATCACGCGGGCCCGATCCTCGAATTCGGCCAGGAACCGGTCGCGGTGGTCGGCCTGGTTGCCCAGGTCGCGTGAAGCCACGAGCTCGCCGAGCAGGCCGGCGTCCGCCGGGCCTGCCGGACGAATCGCGATCGACATGGGGCGGCCCGCGGCGTCGCGGTCGGGCAGGTACTGGGAAAACGGCTCGGGAGCTGGCATTTCCCACTTTACCCCATCACGTGTGATGTTCGCGCTGGTAAAGGTGCCCAACCCGACACCTATGCCACCGTCTCGCATGACCTCTTAAGGCGTCACGATCTTCACCTGGCGGTTGCCGCCGTCGGCGATCGCCATGCGACCGTCCGGTAGGAAGGATACGTCGAACGGCAAGTTCAGCCCGGCGATCGCCAACGTGGAGACGGTGCCGGCCGGGTCGATGCGGCGGATGCGGTTCTTGCCGATCTCCGAAACGTACAGGGCGCCGGCCTTGTCGAAGGTCACGCCCCAAGGCTTGTCGAAGCGCGCGGCGGCGAGCGGGCCGTCCTGGTCGCCGCTCTGGGTTGCGCCGGCGTACGTGCTGACTTGACCGCCCGCGATCTTCCGGATGCGGTGGTTGTTGGTGTCTGCCACGTAGTAGGCGCCGTCCGGGCCCACGGCCACGTCATGCGGCTGCGCGAAGGTGGCTGTCGCCACCGGGCCGTCTGCGAAGGCACCGCCCCGCGGGTTGCCAGCCACCACGGTGACCGCGCCGGCCTGCGTCACGCGCACGATCAGCGACGGCAGGGACGGTGGCGTGTTGCCGTCGCCCTGGGCCACCAGCAGGCTGCCATCTGCATCCAGGGCCATACCGAAGGGGCTGGGCAGGTTGGCGTCCGTGGCCAGGGTGCTCACCAGGCCGTCCGCGCCGATGCGGCGGATGGCGCCGGGCTCGCTGACCCATATGCTGCCGTCCGGGCCGGCCAGGATGCCGGCCGGGGAGCGGAAGCTGGCGCGATCCGCGGCGCCATCCTGCTGGCCCTCCACGCCCGTGCCCGCCAAGAAGCTCACCTGGCCGTTGGCCGCGATCTTCCGGATGCGATGGTTGTAGGTGTCTGCCACCAGGACCTCGCCGGCCGCGGTGGCGGCCACGAAGTAGAAGTGGCCAAAGAGCGCCTCGCCGCCCGAACCGTTCTGGGAGCGCGCCACGCCCGAGCCGGCCACGGTCGTGACGGTGCCGTCCGGGGCGATCTTGCGCACGCGCTGGTTGAGGTGGTCCGCCACGTAGACCTCGCCCTTGGGGCCCACCACGCATTGCGCCACCTCGGCGAAGCGCGCCTGGGCGCCGGGTCCGTCCGCAAACCCGGGGGTGGAGCCGGCCAACGCGGTGGCCTTGCCGCCGGCCGCGATACGCGCGAGGTCGGTCCAGTGGCCGCCCACCAGGAAGCCGGTGGGGTCGAAGGCCAGCTGGTAAGCGAAGAACGGGTCGCCGGTGAGCGGGGTGCGCGTCACGGCGCCGCCGGGCGTGATCCGAGCCACCTCGGCGTCGGCGCCCACCACGTTCGCATAGAGCGTGCCGTCGGGTGCCAGCGCCAGCGCGGTGGCGCCCGTAACGCCGACGGGATGCAGGGTGGTGACGGATCCATCGGGCGCAACCTGGCGGATCTCGCGCTGATCCAACACGTAGAGCGTGCCGTCCGGCTTGGCCGCGAGCGCCCGGAAGGCGCCGAAGGAGGCGGCCGCGCCCAGGCCATCGGCCGCGCCTTCCTTGCCGCTGCCGGCCAGCGTGCTCACCAGGCCCGCGGGGGTGAGCTTCTTGAGCTTCAAGTTGGTATCGTCCGCGATGTAGAGGTTGCCCGCGGCGTCCAGTGCCAGGCAGGTAGGCCGGTGCAACTTGGCCTGCAAGGCCGGCCCATCCTGATCGCCCAGCTCACCGGAGCCGGCGATGGTGGTGATGCGCCCGTCTGGCTGGAGCTTCCGGATCAGGTAGTTGCCCGTGTCCGCGATGTACAGGTTCCCGGCTGCGTCCAGGGCAAGGCCGTTGGGGTCCGAGAGCTGGGCCGCCAGCGCGTCGCCGTCCGTGACGGCCGCGGTGGCGCTGCCGACCACCAACAACTTGCGCACCGCTTCTAGCTGGTCGTCCAGGCCGTGGTCCTGCTTGCGAAGGGCTTCCACCGCCGCGACCACACGTTGGGTCGTCAAGGCATCCGGCACCGCCGCAGCCGCCGCTTCGAAGGCCGTGCGCGTGCGGGCGCGCGTGGCGGCCTCCACGTCGGCGGGCAGCTTCTCCAGCACCTTGGCGTCGCCTTTCACGTACTGGTCGAGGATGTAGCCGGTGCTCAACGTGCTGACGAGATCGGCGTCGGCCAGGGTGACGCCTCGGGGGGCGATCGCCTGCACCAGGCCCTTCCCGGCCGGCAGGGTCACTTCCAGGACCAGGTTCCGCGCCGGTAAGGCCGCGTTGAAGGCATAGCTGCCATCGGCGGCGGAACGCGTGGCCAGGGGCACGCCATCCACAAGCACCGGCTGGCCCGCGGCGTCCAGCAGGCGGACCGTCGCGCCCGCCACCGGCACCTGCTCCGCCAGCGCCAAGGTGCGATAGGACCCACCGTTGTTGGCCACCAGGCTGGCCGGGGCGCGCACCACGCCGGCCAGGCTCGCCGGAGCCGCTACCAACGATGGTACGGGCGTGGGGTTTGCCGCGTCGGTTGCGGAGGGCCGCGCGACGACAGGGGCAAGTGAGGCCGCGGCGGTGGGCGCCGGGGCCTTGGGATCCACCTTGCGTGGGGTGGTGCCCGTCGGCCCGTTGGAACACCCCGCCAGCAGGGCGAGGGTCAAGCAGACCCGGGTGGTGGATGTGCGCCTGACCATGTTTCCCTTGTACCCCTGGGCGAGCTGCGGCTGCGCCCC
>JAQBPE010000257.1 GCA_028287685.1 Cyanobacteria bacterium RYN_339
GGCCGGTGGCGCCGCGCCCGCTGCCCCGATCGCCCCGGCCGCGGCACCGGCGCAGCCCGACGGCCTGGCCGGCGCGCTCGATGCCTACCGCAAGGCCATCACGGAGCACGACAAGCAGGCCCAGGGCTACATGGGCCAGGTCTTCTCCGGCCTCACCGGGGGCGCCAACAGCCCGGTCCACTTCCTGCCCGGCCTGATGGTGCCCGCGGGCGTCCGCGTCCTGACCCAGGCGGCCCTGCACCGCGAGCCGACGGCGGAGGAGATGGACGCCTACCGCAAGCAGATGGAGCACCCGAACGGCATGATGGAGGTGGTTGACCAGATCATGGCCCAGGCCCCGGACAAGGCGGCCGTCTCGGCGCGCCTCAATTGGAGCAACGCGCCCGTCGTCCAGCCGACGGCGGAGGATTTGGCCCGGCAAGCGGCGTTCGACGCGGCGATGCACCGGATGGCCAACCAGCAGCCCGGCCAGGCGCCCGCCCCCGCGCCCAAGCCGGCGCCGGCGCCCGCACCGGCGCCGCAGCCGTCCAAGCCGCCCGTCAACATCGCCCCGGCGGACTACCAGGCCCTGGAGGACCGCGCGGCCAAGCAGCTGAACACGCCCGGCCCCAGCCAGGACGCCGCCCTCGCCATCCGGGGCGCGATCGGGATGCGCAAGGCGCTGACGAGGGAGGCCAACAGCGCCAACCCTTACGGCCAGGAGCGCCTGTGGGGTGATGGCAGCGTCATGGACGGCGTGGCGATGGTGGGCAACCAGAGCTTCTCGTATGCCGGCCGGCCCAACCCCGGCCTGATGGGCGGCTGGGACGACGGCAGCGGCCACCCGATCTACGTCACGGCGGACCCAACCTTGCCCTGGGGCGGGTACAACGACGTCCACTACTGGCCGGACTGCCAGGACCCTGCCTACAAAGCCCTCTGGGAGCTGATGTTCGCGGCCAACAACGGCGACAAGGCGGCCTGGACGGAGGTCACGAAGCTGAAGATGGCCAACGGCCAGAACCAGTGGGATTCCTTCGTGGAGCGGCGCCCGATGTGGGTCTCCAACGCCGAGTACGTGGCGCGCCAGTCAGGCGCCGACCAACGCGCCCAGGAGCGCATCGCGCAGGACATGCTGCAGGCGCGCGACCGCTGGAAGGCCGGCGGTACGAACGTGACCCTCGCCAACGACCCGGATTACGCCGCCAAGGCCAAGGCCACGCTGGCCGACGTGATCGCCTTGCAAGACAAGCTCATCCAACAGGAAGCCGCCTACCTGCCCTGATTTGTTTGGGACTCGTTAACTTCCTGTTGGGTCGCGCAGCGCGGGGGCGCTTCGCGGCCATACATGGCCAAGAGGTGTAGTGATGAAGATCCCCGGAACCGACAAGCTGGGCAGCATCGCCCGCGCCACCGCGAACGCGGTGGGCGACGTCGTGGAGAACGTCGAAGACGAGGCCATCGCGGTCTTCGAGAGCGCCGGGGACCTGGTTGACCATGTGCGCTCGGACATGCACGCGGTGAAGGTCCACATGGACGAGGCGATCGCCGCGTCCCTGGAGGTGGCGATCGAGCACCTGCACATCCCGGAGCCGGTGCTCGCCGTGCTGCGCCCGATGCAGGCCTTCGCCGACATCGAGAGCTGTGGCGGCGTGCGCTCGAACGAGACCATCACGCAGGCCTACGCCGGCTTCGACCAGAGCTTCCAGGGCTACCTCGGCGAGCCCGCCGTCGCCAACTGGACCACCTTCGGCAAGTACGCCTCGCACCAGGCCGGCGAGGCCATCAACCAGCTGGAAGCCATCCTGGCCATGGACCCGATCAAGCTGGCCAAGATCGTGGCGCAGGGCCCGGAGAAGCTGAAGCAGCTGCTGGGCGAGTACGCCGCGCCGTTGTTCCACGACGCCAGCGCCCAGGCGCACCACCACCCCATCGCGACGGCCGCCCTGCCGGGCGTGCTCACGGCCTACTACCTGGTCAAGGACCTGGTCGCGCTGCGCAACGGGTTGGTGGAGACCAACCGCGCCATCTACCACAACTTCGGGCCGGCCTTCCAGACCTTCCTGGACGCGGAGAAGGCCGGGCAGGACGGCGTGGCCGAATTGAAGAACCAGGTGGCCGCGGGCAAGATCGCGGATCCCGGCGGGCTGCTGGTGGAGGCCCTGGGCGACTACCAGCAGGCGCACGCGCTCACGGAGCAGCTGAAGGCCGACCCGGGCAACCAGGACCTGGCGGCCCAGCGCGAGGCGCTGGTGGCGCGTGCGAACTTGCTGATCGGCATGCACGAGCAGTACTACGTGGTGCAACCGCACTTCCAGGGCGAGTTCAGCCGCCTGAGCGCGCTGGTGAGCAGCAAGCTCGAGGTGCAGGACGCCAACGGGAAGTTCAAGCTGCTGAGCGCCGGACAGGGCAACTGGGCGGACTTCTGCACGCGCATGGGCCTGGTGGAGTGCGAAGGGCCGGCCGGCAGCAACGCCGACCCGGCCAACGGCGTGTTGTCGCTGGTGGACGCGGACGGCAAGCCGCATTTCTTCCGGCAGGCGGCCGCGGACCAGCTGCCGGGGACGATCATCGATTACTTCACCAAGGAAGGGACGGGGGCGCCGGCGGTCGCGAACATGGCAGGGAAGGTTTAGCGCCCCGCCTTCTCCAACCCACGCCCCACCCCGCGCCCAAACGCCGTACGGTCCAACGCTTCCAACCAACCCACCACGGTCTTGACCGTGCCCTTGACGCCCGTCCACAGGCCGTCTGCGGCCGCGTCCAGCCGGGCGTCCGTCAGCACGCGGCTGCCGCCATGTGCGTCCACCCAGCCCGCCGCACGCACGCCGCCCTTGACCGTGCCCTTCGTCCCCTGCCAGATGGCCTCCGCGGCGGCGTCGGTGCGGGCGGGCGTCATCAGGCGGTCCAGGCCGTGGGTGTCGGCCCACTGCATGCCGTGCCAGGCGCCCCGGGCGCCGGTGGCGACGCCGTCGGCCGCCACGTGGCCGGCCTTGCCCAAGCCATGGCCGACGGCCTCGCCCACGCGCTCGACGGCGCCCCGCTTCACGGCCATGCCCACCAGTCGCTGCTCGATCGCCATCGGGAACTCCTTCACGCTCATCGGATACAACACAACCATCCTGCACCCGCCCCACGAACGGCTCACAAACCCCCGACCCCCGTGTGAAGCCTGATTTAAAGACGGTGGACGTGACATGACCCCGGCGAAACTTCGCCGGGCGCGAGGGTGTATAGTCTGTCAGCAGTCCAGGAGATCACCATGGCCAACCGCAGCACCCTCATCGTCGCCCTCGTCCTCTTCGCCGCCGCTGCCGGGGGCGGGTACTGGTACACCCAGTACAAGCGGACGCCGGAGGTCACCTACACCACCGTGCCGGCCCAGCGCGGTCACGTCGAGGCCAAGGTTACGGCCAGCGGCACGCTCTCCGCGCTCGTCACCGTGCAGGTGGGCAGCCAGGTGTCCGGCCGCATCACCAGCCTGGGGGCGGACTTCAACGGGAACGTGCACAAGGGCCAGGTGCTCGCGCGGCTAGATCCCCAGCTCTTCCAGGCCGCCCTCGAGCAGGCGCGCGCCAACGACCTCTCCGCCCGCAGCAACCTCGTGCGCAGCCGCGCGATGGCCTGGAACGCCGACCAGCAGCTGATCCGGGCGCGCCAACTCTGGGCGCGCCAACTGATTGCCAAGGCCGACCTCGACACGGCGCAGGCCAACGCGGACTCCGCGCGGGCGCAGGTGCTGGCCTCGCAAGCCAGCGTGGACCAGGCCAAGGCGCAGCTGAACACCGCCCAGGTCAACCTGGGCTACACCACCATCGTGAGCCCGATCGACGGCATCGTGATCTCGCGCAGCGTGGACGTGGGGCAGACCGTCGCCGCCTCGCTGCAGGCGCCCACGCTGTTCGTGTTGGCGCAGGATCTCAAGAAGGAGCAGGTCGACGCCGCCGTGGCCGAGGCCGACGTGGGCAAGCTCAAGCCCGGCATGCGCGCGGACTTCACGGTCGCGGCCTTCCCCGCCGACAAGTTCACCGGCAAGGTGCGCCAGGTGCGCAACGCCGCCGTGACCACCCAGAACGTCGTCACCTACGACGCCGTGATCGACGTGGACAACCCGGAGCTCAAGCTCAAGCCGGGCATGACGGCGAACGTGACCTTCACCTACGCGGAGTCCGACGACGCCTTGACGGTGCCCAACGCCGCCCTGCGCTTCAAGCCGCCCCAGGCGGTGCTGGACGCCGCGGCGGCCAAGCGTGACGCGGCCGCTTCGGCCGCCGCGGATCCGGGGGCGTCCGGCGATGCCGCCGCCTCGGGCGCGTCTGGCGATGCCGCCGCCACGGGCGACCAGGCCGCGGCCGGCAAGCCCTGGCAGGGCCGCCAGGGCCGGGCGGGCAAGACCGGCGTCGGGGCCGGCGGGCGCAACGCCCCGGACCGCAAGCAGGTCTGGGTGCTGCGCGATGGCAAGCCGGTGTCCGTGCGCGTGCGCACCGGCATCACGGACGGCAGCACCACCGCCATCCTGGGCGGGCGGCTGAACGAGAACGACGCCGTGATCACGGAGTCCTCCGGCGAGCCCGGCAAGGACAAGGCCGCGGCCGGCGCCAAGGGGGGTCGCGCGGGCGGCCGACGCCCCGGCGGGATCTTCTAGCGATGGCGGCCATCATCCAGCTGGAGAAGATCGAGAAGATCTACGGCCAGGGTGAGAGCGAGGTGCGCGCGCTGCAGGGGGTCTCGCTCGACATCCAGGACGGTGACTTCGTGGCCGTCATGGGCACGTCGGGCTCCGGCAAGAGCACCATGATGAACGTGATCGGCTGCCTGGACGTGCCGACCAGCGGCAAGTACCTGCTCGACGGCAACGACGTCGCGCGCTTGAACCGCGGCCAGCTGGCGGAGCTGCGCAACAAGCTGTTGGGCTTCGTCTTCCAGAGCTTCAACTTGCTGCCGCGCACGACCGCGCTGGAGAACGTCGAGCTGCCCCTGGTTTACGGCGGCGTGCCCGCCAAGGAGCGCCGGCAGCGGGCCACGGAGTCGCTGGAGCGCGTGGGCCTGGGCACCCGCACGCACCACCACCCCAACCAGCTCTCGGGCGGTCAGCAACAGCGCGTGGCGATCGCCCGCGCCCTGGTGACCAGGCCGCGCGTGATCGTGGCCGACGAGCCCACCGGCGCGCTGGACTCCGCCACCACCAAGGACATCATGGCGCTGTTCCAAACGCTGGGAACCACCGGCATCACGATCGTGCTGGTCACGCACGAGCCGGACGTCGCGGCCTACGCCAACCGGGTGATCGTGATGAAGGACGGGCAAGTGGAGACGGACGAACGGCAGGTGGCCCGCCAATGAACTGGTATATGACCATCCGCATCGCCCTGCGCGCGCTGCTGATCAACAAGATGCGCTCCTTCCTGACGATCCTGGGCGTGATCATCGGCGTTGCCGCCGTGATCGCGATGGTGGCCATCGGCTCCGGCGCCCGCGCCCAGGTGGCGGCCCAGTTCTCCGCCATGGGCACGAATATGCTGATCATCCAGAGCGGCAGCTCCCAGCAGGGCGGCGTGCGCGGCGGGCAGGGCTCGCAGCCGACGCTGACGTGGGAGGACGTAAAGGCCATCCGCACGGAGGTCTCGTCTGTGGCGGCGGTGGCCGCCCAATTGCGCACCAACGCCCAGGTGGCGGCCCAGGAGCAGAACTGGGGCACCAGCATCACGGGCACCAGCCCCGACTTCTTCACGATCCGCAGCTGGAACTTCTCGCAGGGCGGCCCCTTCAGCCAGGCCGACGTCGACTCCGGCGCCAAGACCTGCGTGCTGGGCCAGACCGTGGTCGACAACCTGTTCGGCCCGGGCACCGACGTGGTCGGCCAGACCCTGACCATCAAGGGCATCCCGTTCCAGGTGGTGGGCGTGCTGGAGAGCAAGGGCCAGAGCTCCAACGGCCAGGACAACGACGACGCGGTCTACATCCCGGAGACGGCCTTCCAAACCAAGATCCAGGGCGGCATGCGCCAGTTCGTGAGCGGCATGGTAATGGCGTCCGCCACCTCGGAGGACGACCTGCCGCGCGCGGAGCGCCAGATCACGGAGCTGCTGCGCGACCGGCACCACGTGCGCTCGGAGAGCGAGGACGACTTCTCGATCCGCAACCTGACGGAGATGGCGAACGCGATGGAAGCGGGCACCCAGACCCTGTCCCTTCTCCTGGCCTCGATCGCCGCGGTGTCGCTGCTGGTCGGCGGCATCGGGATCATGAACATCATGCTGGTCTCCGTCACGGAGCGCACGCGCGAGATCGGCCTGCGCATGGCCATCGGCGCCAAGCCGGAGCAAATCCTGGCCCAGTTCCTGGTGGAGGCCGTGTGCCTGTCGCTGATCGGCGGCCTGGTGGGGTTGGGGATCGGCGTGGCGGTGGCCACCTTCCTGGCGCACCAGTTCGGCTGGCCGGTGCAAGTCAGCGCGTCGGTCGCGGCGATCGCCGTCATCTTCAGCGCGCTGGTGGGCGTGGGCTTCGGCCTGTACCCCGCCCGCAAGGCCTCGCAACTCAACCCCATCGACGCCCTGAGGTTCGAATAGATGCTCGCCCTGTTGTTGGCGGCGGTTGCCGCGACCAAGACCCCCACGCTGTCCCTGGAGCAAGCCCTCGCCAGCGCGCGTGCGCACCAACCGCAGCTGCGCCAGGCCCAGGCGCAGGTGAAGGCTGCGCAGGCCCGCACGGAGTCCGCCCGCGCCGCCCTGCGCCCACAAGTCAGCGCCACCGGCAGCTACCAGCTGGGCAACAGCCGCGTGAGCATCGACCAGACCAACGCGCCGGCCAACTACGGCAACTACAGCGCCAACGCCAACGTCTCGCAGCTGCTCTTCGACTTCGGCCAGGCCGGCAGCCGCGTGCAGGCCGCCCAGGCGTCGGCGTCGGCCC
>JAQBPE010000274.1 GCA_028287685.1 Cyanobacteria bacterium RYN_339
GCCAAGGAGCGCGCGCCGGTCTACCTGGCCTACCGCGAGGCCAGGGTCGTGGAGACGCGCGGCCCATTACGGGACGAGCGGTTCGCCTACTTCAACGGGGAGTTCGCCGACCGCGGCTTCGACTTCCTTTACATCGTGCCGGTCCAGCTGGATGAGGGGCCGCTGGGGGTGTTGGCGTTCTACTTCGAGCACGAGGCCCAGGTGCGCAGCGCGGACCTCGTCGCCGTGCAGCTGGTGGCGACCACCGTGGCGGCCACCGTGACCGTCAACGCCTACCGCCGCCACCTCGCGGCGCGCATCGTCGAGTTGGAGGAGCTCAACACCGTGCTCCAGCAGCAAGTGTTGGACCTGGACCGGGTGTCGCGGACCAAAACCGACATGCTCGGCATCGTGAACCACGAGCTGCGCACGCCGCTCACGGCCATCATCGGCTACGCGGAAATCCTCCGGAAGCGCGCCAGCCGGGACGAGGACCGCACCACCGAAGAGTTCCTCACGTACATCTTCCAGAGCGCGAAGCGGCTGCAGGCCATCACGGAAGACGCGATGACGGCCTCGTTGATCGAGAACGGGATGTTCTCCCTCTCTCCCGAAGAATGCAACATGAACGACCTCCTCCGGACGGTGATCGGCGCGTTCGGCCCCCGCCTGGGCGAACGCGAGATGGGAATCCGCGAGCTTGGGCTGGAAACCCCCGTGGTCGCCATTTGCGACCCGAAGCGCGTGGCCCAGGTGTTGACGAACGTGATCGGCAACGCCCTGAAGTTTTCGCCGCGGGGCACGGTGGTTGACGTCGAGCTCGCATCGACGGACGCCACCGTTTCCTTTACGGTGCGTGACCAAGGCCCCGGGATCCCCCCGGAGCAACTGGAGCGCGTGTTCGAGAAGTACTACCAGGTCAACTCTTCGAGCGGCCGCCGCCAGGACGGCATGGGCCTCGGCCTGATGATTGCCCGCAGCATCATGCAGGCCCATGGCGGTGCGATCCTGGTGCGGAACGGCCCGGATAGGGGCACGGAGTTCGAGATCACCTTCCCTCGCACCTCCTGCGAGAGCGGCGACTATTCCTATGCGCTGGACCCCTGATCGAACGTATGTTCTAGTATAGCAGGCAGGAGATAGGAAGTAAAGGGGGAAGTTTTCCCGAGGAAACTCCTGTTACCTAGGCCAGAACAATCAACGCACCACCCAACGCGACCAACGCCGCGCCCGCCGCGCGGCGGGCCCCAACCTGTTCGCGCAGCCCCCAGCGCGCCAGCGCCAGGCCGAAGACCAGGCTGGTCTCGCGCAGCGCCGAGGCCTCGCCCACCGGCAACCAGCGCAGGGCCAGCAAGGCGCAGGCGTAGGTCAACAACGACGCCAGCCCGGCCAGCACCCCATGGCGTCCCTCGGCGCGGACCAGCTGCGGGAGCCGCCCGCGGCGCGCGCAAGCGGCCAGCGTCCCCATGATCAGGCCGTCCACCAGGAAGAACCAGGCAATGAAGGTGCCGGCCTCCGGCGCCAGGCGCACGGCATGGCCGTCCACCACGGTGTAGGCGGTCGTGAGCAGGCCCGCCAGCAACGCCGCGGGCACGGGGCGCGCCCGGCCCGCCACCAGCCCCAGGCCGGCCGTGACGGCCAGGACGCCCGCGATCGCCCCCGCATCGAGCCGATCACCCAGCAACGCCACGCCCACGCAGGCGCTGGCGAGTGGCACGATGCCGCGCGCGAGCGGGTAGGCGACGGCGAAGTCGGCGGCCTCGTAGGCCCGGATCAACACCAGCTGGTAGGTCGCGTGCAAGGCGCCCGCAAGCGCCAGCCAGGGCCAGAGCACGGCGCCCGGCAGCGGCACGAGGCAGGCAACGGGGAGAGCGCCCACCGCGCACGTCACGCCGATCAGCCCGCGGATCACGAGCTTGTCGCGTCCGGCCTTGAGCATGGCGTGGGCGAGCGCCTGGGTCGAGGCCGATACCAACGCCACGGCGATCCCGAGTTCGTGCATCCCGCCATCATACCCGCGCTTGATTTTTGTCCTAGCTAGGAGTATATTGTTCTACGTAGTTCTAAATTGACCGCAGGAGGTCCCCATGTCCACCAAGCTTCCTACCTACTTCGTCTCGCATGGCGGCGGCCCCTGGCCGTGGATGAAGCAAGCGTGGGGCGGGGCCATGGACGAGCTGGAGCGCTCGTTGCAGGCGATCGCCCGCGAGATCGGCGCCAAGCCCAAGGCCGTGTTGGTGATCTCCGGCCACTGGGAAGAGCGGGAGTTCACCGTGCAAGCCAGCCCGCGGCCGCCGATGGTCTACGACTACTCCGGCTTCCCGGCGCACACGTACCAGGTGCAGTACCCCGCCCCCGGCTCTCCGGAGCTGGCCACGCGGGTCCAGGACCTGCTCGTCGCGGCGGGCATTCCCGTGGCGCGCGATGAGCGCCGGGGCTACGACCACGGCACGTTCACGCCGTTGGTGGCGATGTACCCGGACGCCGACGTGCCGGTGGTGCAGCTGTCGCTGAAGCTGGGCTACGACCCGGAGGCCCACCTGGCCTTGGGTCGCGCGCTCGCGCCCTTGCGCGAGGAAGGCGTGCTGATCATCGGCAGCGGGCTGAGCTACCACAACCTCCGCCGCATGGGCCCGGAGGCCAAGGAGGTCTCCGCCCAGTTCGATGGCTGGCTCCAGCAGGCGCTGGTGGCCGCGACCCCCGGCGAGCGGGTGGCGCGGCTGCTGCGCTGGGAAGACGCCCCCGCGGCACGCCTGGCCCACCCCGAGGAGGATCACCTGATCCCCTTGATGGTGGCCGTGGGCGCCGCAGAGGCCGAACCGGGGGCCTGCGTATACCACGAGGGCACGTTCTTCGGGAACGTGACGGCCTCCAGCTTCCGCTTCGGGGCGGTGGCCTAAGGCGTCGCCGTCGGCGCTGGCACCGGGCAGGTGCTGCCGTCGATGGGCACGAAGCCCTCGTTGGCGGGACAATCGCCCACCGGGCCGGTGACGGTGCCGCCGTCCTCGACGGTGATGCGGGCGCCCAGGCTGCCGTTGTCGGAGCCGACCCCGGTGGGCGGCAGCTTCACGTGCAGGTCGATGTAGGTGCAGAGCCCCGGCGTCACCGTGCCCGGCTGGGAATCGGAGCCCAGCACGGCCATGTTGGCGTCGAGGGCCTCGACCGTCATGGTGTAGGTGCCGGGCGTCAGGTCGTCGAACCGGACGGACACCTTGCCGTTCGAGCCCGTGGGCGCGGCGCACTGCTTGACGAGCGGCGCGGCGAGCCCGTTGCCCGTCAGCGTGATGCGGTAGAACGCCACGTCGGAAACCAGCGACCGCACCGCGCGGTCGGCGACCTGGCCGGACATCGTGACTTGCACCGCTCCCGCCGTGTCCGGGCTTACGGGCTCGACGGCCACGCCGCTGCTGGTCAGCCGCGCGGTGTGGGTCCCGCAGCCACCGACGAGGCCGAGACAGGCCGCCACGATCAGGCCGTTCCGTAACAACGTTTGCATGCGCACTCCCCTCCCAGGTCCATCCGAACATAGTGGATGGATCGGCCGGAAGACAACAGCGGAGCAGGGGTTAGGCGATCCTCGAAAGGCTTGCCAATTGCTGGTTTCACCCCATCTCATCTACGGCGAAACCTCGGCGAGCCCGATCGGGAACGCCGAGGCTACTCCAGCAGCAACGCCAGCACAGCCGCCACGCAGGCTTCCGGTGCCGAGGCGGCGGCGTCCACCACCAGCTCGGGCGCCTGTGGCGGCTCGTAAGGGCTGTCCAGGCCCGTGAAGTTGGTCAGCTCGCCGCGTTGCGCCTTGGCATAGAGGCCCTTGGGGTCGCGCTCCGCGCAGGCCTCCAGCGGGGTGGCGACGTGGACCTCCAAGAACTGGCCCGGGGCGAACAGCGCGCGTGCCCACTCGCGCTCCGCGCGGAAGGGCGAGATGGCGGCCACGATCACGATCAGGCCCGCGTCCACCATCAGGCGTGCCACCTCCGCCAGGCGGCGCACGTTCTCCACGCGGTCCGCAGCAGTGAAGCCGAGGTCCCGGTTCAGCCCGTGGCGCACGTTGTCGCCGTCCAAGACGTAGGTGTGCCGGCCGGCCGCATGCAGGCGCTGCTCCAACCCGTTTGCCAACGTGCTCTTCCCGGCACCGGACAGGCCCGTGAGCCACAAGCAACACGGCGTCTGGCCCATCAGGGCCGCGCGCGCGGCCTGGTCCACCGCGAGGGCCTGCCAGGCCAAGTTCGCGCTGCGCCTTAGCCCGAAGCGGATCATGCCCGCCCCCACGGTCTGGGCCGTCAGCCGGTCGATCAGCACGAAGGCGCCCAAGACCCGCGAGGCGGCGTAGGGCGCGAAGGCCGCCGGCCGGTCGAAGGCCACGGTGACGGCCCCGATGTCGTTGGCGGCCAAGGTCTTGGCCGCCAGCTGCGCGCCGCTCTCGACGTCCAGGCGCCACTTCAGCTGCCCGATGCTGGCCGCGCCCTCGTGGTTGTGCAGGCGCACATGGTAGGACCGCCCGGGCACCAGCGGCGCCTGGCCCAACCAAACCACCATGGCCTCGAACTGGTCCGCCACCTCGCCGGCCGCCGCGAGCACGTCCCCGCGGCCCACGTCCCGGTCCTCCACCAGCGTGAGCAGCACGGCCTCCCCGGCCCGCGCCACGTCGAGGTCGCGCTCGAACCCAACGATCCTGTCGACATGCGCCTTTTCCCCCGAGGGCAGGATCGTGATCTCGTCCCCCGGCCGCACCTCGCCCGCGGCCACCTGCCCGGCGTAGCCGCGGAAGTCGGTCCCCACGCGGTTCACGGCCTGGACGGGCAAGGCGAAGGGGCCCACCGGCTCGTGGACCTCGGCGGCTTCGAGCGCCGCCATCAGGGTCGGGCCCTCGTACCAGGGCGTCCGGGCGCTGCGCGCGATCAAGTTGTCGCCGTCGAGGGCGGACAGCGGGATGGCCTGCACGTGCTCGAACTCGCCCGGGAAGGCCGCCACGATGCGGTCGAAGACCGCCTGGTCGAAGTTCAGGAGGTCGAGCTTGTTGACGGCCAGGATCACCTGCCGCACCCCCATCAGCGCCAGGATCCGGGCATGCCGGTGGGTCTGCGGCAGCAGCCCCTTGCGCGCGTCCACCAACAACACCGCCAGGTCCGCCGTAGAGGCGCCCGTCGCCATGTTGCGGGTGTACTGCTCGTGGCCGGGGCAATCGGCCACGATGAAGTGGCGGCGCGGGGTCGAGAAGTAGCGGTAGCTCACGTCGATCGTGATGCCCTGCTCGCGCTCGGCCTGCAAGCCGTCCAACAGCAACGCATGGTCGAGGCGATCGCCGCGCATGGCCGCCGCCACCTGATCCTCGAAGATCTGGCCGCTGTCGTGCAGCAGCCGGCCGATCAAGGTGGACTTGCCGTCGTCCACGGAGCCGCACGTGATGAACCGCAGCGGGGCGCGCACTAGAAGTAGCCCTCGTGCTTCTTGCGTTCCATGGAGCCCGCGGCGTCATGGTCGATCAGGCGGCCCTGGCGCTCGGAGGTGGTGGCGGCCAGCACCTCCGCGACGACGGCCTCCAGCGTCTCGGCCTCGCTCTCGACGGCCGCCGTGAGCGGCCAGCAGCCCAGCGTGCGGAAGCGCACCTTGCGCACCTCTCGCACCAGGCCCGCGGGCAGGCGCTCGTCCTCGGCCAGGATCCACTGGCCGCCCAGGCGCACCACGGGCCGCTCGCGCGCGAAGTAGAGCGGCACCACGTCGATGCCTTCGGCCAGGATGTAGCGCCAGACGTCGCCCTCCGTCCAGTTGGACAGCGGGAAGACGCGCAGGCTCTCGCCGGGCGCCAGGCGCACGTTGTAGAGCCCCCACAGCTCCGGGCGCTGGGCCTTGGGATCCCAGCGGTGGCCGGGCCGGCGCAGCGAGAAGATCCGCTCCTTGGCGCGCGACTTCTCCTCGTCGCGGCGGGCGCCCCCGATCACGACGTCGAAGCCGAAGCGGTCCAGCGCCTGCTTCAGCGCGGCCGTCTTCATGACGTCGGTGTGGTAGGCCGAGCCGTGGCTGAACGGGCCCACCCCGTCGCGCACGCCCTCCTCGTTCATGTGGACCTGGATCTCCACGCCCAACCGGGCGGCCGTGCGCGCCCGGAACTCGTACATCTCGCGGAACTTCCAGCCGGTGTCCACGTGCAGCAACGGGAACGGGATCGGGCCGGGGTGGAAGGCCTTGCGCGCCAGGTGCAGCAGCACGGAGGAGTCCTTGCCGATCGAGTAGAGCAGCACGGGCCGGGCGCCTTCGCGCGCGCACTCCCGGAAGATGGTCAGGGCTTCGGCTTCCAGGGCGGCGAGGTGCGGCAGCGGCATGCCAAGTTCTTACCCCCGGCGGGGGCCCGCCAACGGCAAGGTGAAGAAGAACTCCGATCCCTTGCCCGGCGCGGACGTCACGCCGATGCGCCCGCCGTGCGCCTCCACCAGCGCCTTGGAGACGGCCAGGCCCAGGCCCGCGCCGCCGTACTCGCGGGTGGAGCTGGGGTCTACCTGGTAGAACTTCTCGAACAGGTGGGACAGGTGCTCCTGGCGCACGCCGATGCCGGTGTCGCGCACGGTGATGACGGCTTCCGCCCCGTCCACGTCCAATTGCACGTCCACGCGCCCGCCGGCCTTGGTGAACTTCACGGCGTTGCCGATCAGGTTGAGCAGCACCTGGCTGATGCGCTTGGCGTCTACATGCACGCGGATGGGCTGCGGCGGCAGGTTGCACGCCAGCGCCAGCCGGCCGCGCTGGGCCTGGGGCAGCATGCTGGCGACCTCACCCCGCACGAGGGCGCCCAGCTCCGCGTCCTGCTGGATGATGTGGAAGGTGCCGGCCTCGACGCGGGCGAAGTCCATGATGTCGTCCACGATGCGCTGCAGGCGACGCGCGCCCTCTTGAATCTCACGTACGTAGGCCTGGCCTTCGTCCGTCAGTGGGCCCCCCATGCCATCTTCCAGGAACTCCGCATAGCCCACGATCGTGGCGAGGGGTGTGCGCAGCTCGTGCGAGGCCGTGTTGATCAGGTCGTTCTTGAGCCGGTCCACTTCTTTGGAACGGCGCGCCTCTTCGACGTGCTGTTCGACCCTCGCCACCATCGTGTTGAAGGCCGTCGCCACGCCGCCGAACTCGTCCGGGTAGCGGACCGGCACCGTGACGGCGTAGTCGCCGCGGCTCACGTGGGCCGCGGCGCGCGTCAGGTCGCGCAAGGGCACGGCGGCCCGCCGGATCACGAAGAGCGAAATGCCCAACATGCCCAGGATGGACACCAGCGAGATGCCCGCCAGGTCCTGCTTGGAGTAGCGCTTGGTCTGGAAGACCTCCTGGTGGTATTGCTTGAGGTCTTCATGTTGGGCCTGGATGAAGGTTGCCACCTGCTTGTCCACCTCACGGCGCAAGGGGTGGGCGAGGCGCCAATAGAGCGGCCGGTCCCGGGCGGCGATCGCCTCGGCCGCCCGCGCACGGTAGCGGGCCTCGAGCCGGCCGATCGCATCCAGCATCGGCTTCTCCGTCCCGGGGTTGTCCATCATGGGCACCAGCCGCGCCAGCGCCTCGTCGAAGGCGCGCATCGAGGCGTTACGGTGGTCCAGCGTTTGCGGCGCGCCCGTTGCCAGGAAGGACAAGGCGTCCAGGTCCTCTTCGTCGCTCGCCAGGGCCAGCTGGTAGGCGTTGGCGAGCATGCCGACGCCGATATCGGCCAGGCGCTCCTCGTTCGTGCCCATGCGGGTGACATGGGCGTCGATGGCCCAGATCAAGGCGCCGCCGGCAAGCACCAGCATGGTCACCAACAACAATACCGCGGGCTTCAGGCCCAGCCTGGCAGTCTTCATCGCGGGGAAGGGGCCGAGACATAGGGATATCGCACCTAACCATTATGTCATAATCTTGGCGGGCCTGTCGCTTCAGGGCGTGCCGAACGTGATGGTGCCATCGCCGCTCCGCACGCGCACGCGGCCGGTGGCCGAGAACGAGATGGCCCGTGGGCCAACGCCGACGGGATAGGTGGCGACCACGGTGCCGTCGAGGCGCAGGTGCCCGACGCCGCCCGCGGCCAGCGCCACCCACGGCTCGCCCGCGGCGTCGAGGCCCAGGGCCACGGCGGCGACGCCGAGCGGGACGGTCGAGATCACGGCCATGGCGCTGGAGAGGTGCGCGATGCGGTCATCTGCCAGCACCCACAGCGTGCCGTCGGCCAGTTGGACCTGATCGCGGGCCGGGAGATCGGAACGCCCCACCAGGGTGGCGTCCGGCGCGATGCGCGCCAGCCCCGGCGCCGCGCCGGCCTGGACCACCAGGTTGCCGGCGGCGTCCGTGCCTACGGGCTTGCCTTCGTCCGAAGCGGCGTAGGTGGCGACCGGTTGGCCGTCATAGTCCGTGCGGATGTAGCGCCGCGGGGCCGTGCCGGCCACCCACAGGCCGCCCGCCCCGATCGGGCGGAGGTCGTCGATCGGTCCGCCCAGATCGTAGGTGGCGCGCAGGCTGCCGTCGGCGAGCAGCTGGTAGAAGTAGTTGGAGGTGCCCGCGCCGCTGCCCACCCAGACGGCGCCTGCGGCATCCACCACCGGCCCGAAGGGCACGTTGGCGCCATCGGCGGGCAACAAGAAAGGGCCCAACAGCTCGCCGGCGGCGGAGCAGCGCACCACCGCACGGTCCGCGGGCAACAGCAACCAGGCCATACCGTTGGCGTCACACGCCAGCGAGGCGTTGTCGAGGTGCGCGTCCGCCGGCAGGGCGTAGCTGCCCAGCAAGGTGCCACCGGCGTCGTAGCGCTGGAGGGCATGGTTGCCGGGGCTTACGGCCCACAGCCCGTCGTCCTTGTCGCTGGCGCTGGCCGTGAGGCCGGTGGCCGTCTGGACCGATGACCAGGCAGGCGCGGCGGAAGCGGCCGGCGTGGGGGTTGGGGTCGCAGCGGTGACCACCGGCGTCGGCGTGGCGCTCGCTGCCGGGCTGGGGGACGGCGAGGGCGAGGGCGAGCTGGCTACGGCGGACAGGGCCGGGGCGCTGGACGCGGCGATCGCCGCCGTCGCGCCCGGCGACGGCGTTGCGGCCGGCGAGACGACCTTCGCCTTCTTCACGACGGAAACGGTCGTGGTCGACGCGTCCGGGCAACCCGTCGCGAACACCAACACCCACAGTGGCCAAGAGCGGCGAATCATCCGGCAACCCTCCTCCCCTCAGGGTAGGTCGGCCGTTTGCCAGGGATGTCGCGCTCACATGAAAAGACGGTTAATGCCGGGCATTACCGTCCTGACCAGATCTCAACACAATCGGCTTTTAGCCGGTTGGTTCATCCTTGATTTGCTTGAGGATCACCTTGTCCAGCTGCTTGGCGCCCACGCGGAAGGTGATGCGGACGACGTCGTCCACGCCGTAGTCCTTGAGCTGGCTGCCTTCGAAGGTCACGCTCTTGCCGTCCTTCGCCCACGTCACCTTGGTCACGCGCCGGTAGTTGCCCAGGTCGAACAGGTGGCCGTGGGTCTGGACGTAAACGGCGGACTGCGGGAAGTCGCCGCCGGTGGAGTCGCTGGAGTAGATCAGCGTGGCGTGCTTGTCCGGCGACTCGTAGGCGCCGAAGATCTTGCCATGCCCGCGCGCCGCCTTGAGCTCGAGGACGGGCACATGGATCACGGCCGCCGCGAGGAAGGCCAGCAGGGCGGCAGGCATGCGGCTACTTCGCCACGGGGTTGGTCTTGACCTCGATCTCGACGTCGTCGGTGGTCCAGCGCGCGTCTTCGAAGTCGTAGCTACGGGACTCGCCGGCCTTCAGCGCCAAGGGGCGCACTTCGGCAGGCGTCTTGGACGGGTTGCCGTTGTTGAGGAAGGTGACGGTCAGCGTGCCGCTGCGGCCCACGCTGGACGGGTTGCTGACGTCGACCGAGCACTTGAACTTGCCCATGCCGAACAGCGTGCCGTTCTTCTTGCTGGCGACGGTGGCCGTGATGTCCTGGAGGTTGCCCGCGGGCGCGGCCGGGGTGGAGGCGCCGGTATCGGCCATGGCCGCCATCGGGGCCACGCCGGAGGCGTCAGGCGCGGCAGCGGCAGCGGCAGGGGCGGCGCTCATGGCGCCGGTGGAGCTGGTGGCGGCGGTGGTGGCGCGCACCTGGGTCACGGCCTGCTTGCCGCAACCGGTCGCGCCGAGAACCAAGATCGAGACCAGGGCCAGCTTCGTGAAACGCATCGGTTCAAGCTCCTCTATCGGGACAAGCTTGATATCCGGCCGCGCGGCCATGGAATTGTGTTAACGACAGGTCAAGAAAAGGCACAGGGGGAGGCGATGTTTCAATAACGACATGTTTTCCCTGCATCACGGTCGATGCATTCATGGCGCACCGACCGGATACTCGGGGCGGAGGTGGCGACATGAAACGATGGCAAGCCCTGGCCCTGTTCGGTGCGGTGGTGGTGGGGTGCGGGACGAAACCCAGCGTGGTCTGCGCGCCACCCCCGGCGTTGACGACCTCGAAGCTGGTCGACGCGCCCACCAAAGCCGACGGGAGCGCAACCCCTGCGGCCCTGCCTACGCCTTACGTGATCGTCCAGCCGACGCCCATGATCATCGTCCAGCCCACGCCGTACATCCTCACGGCGCCCACGCCCTTCATCGTCCAGCAGGACATCCCGGCGCTTGCGGATCCGGGGCCGGGCATCGCGCCCTACCCGCCGTACTACCCGTACTTCATGCCGCAGATCTTCGCCACGCCGACCGTCCAAACGATCGTGATCGTCGTGTCCCCGGCTCCCACGCCCACGCCGACGCCCACGCCAACCCCTACGCCCACGCCGACCCCGACACCGACCCCGACCCCTACGCCCACGGCCACCCCGACCCCCGCGGCAGCCGCCCAGACAACGAGCGCGACGCCCACGCCGAAGCCGACGGCCACGCCGACCCCGAAGCCATAGCCCCGGGCTCGGCGCTAGCGCGCCATCGCGTCCGTCAACGGATCGATCAGCTGCTCCGCGGCGCGGGTGGTGATCGTCAGGCGGGGCTTGGCGCGCAGGGCGGCGAGCAAGATGCGCGCGCCTTCTTCACCGCAGGCCGAGAACACCGCGCCGGCATCGATGCCGAGCTCCTGCGCCAACGCCAGCTGCTGGCCGCGGCGCGTGGCCTGGCGGCGGAAGTAGCGCACGCGGGCGACGGCGTCGTCCGGCGCGAAGCGGACCGCCGCCTCCGTCAGCTCCAGCTCGAGGTAGCCGGCCAGCTCCATGTAGACGTCTTCGTAGCTCATGCCGAGCTCGGCGCACCTGAAAGAAAACATGCGGTTCATCGTCGTTCCCTCCTTGGGGATGCCCTACATCCTTGACGACGATCAGCATAGGGAAAAGGTTCGACTTCCCGGCTTCCCCCAGATTAAGCTTGCACGCACGACGATCCCCGGCCTGGCACGCCCGTTTCGGCGGCAGACCGGGGATCTCGATACAAGGCGGCTACAAGCTAATCGAACGCGTGCGGCTGGCGCAGCAGGCCCCAGCCCAGCACGCCCAGCAGCCCGATCGCCAGCGCACCGGCGACCATCGCGGGGATCGAGCCCATCTGCCAGACGGTGGCGCCGATGATGGCGGCCGAGCCGGCCAGCGTGCCCGTCAGCAGCAACTGCTTGCCGAAGATTTTGAGGGGCTGCGGCTCTGCCTTCGGAAGCACCGGCTTGGGCGAGGTGGAGAGCGTCAGCTGGTCCGCGGCCACGGGCGCCTTGGCAGCGGGCGCGTTGGCAACCGGCTTGGCGTTGGTGGTGGGGACGGTGTTCGCAACCTTGTTGATCGTCGACATCGCGGGGCTCCTCTGTGCACTCTCTACAAGCTGGACTATAGCGGCAATCCCCTGCAGCCCGGGTTGCCTGCGCCGTAAGTTCACGCTAAGGGAGCGTTAATGAACTGACCGCTCCCGCGTCAACAGGGCTGCCTTCCGCTCCACGCCCCAACGGTAGCCGGACAGCGCGCCGTCCGTGCGCACCACCCGGTGGCAGGGGATGGCCACCGCCAGCGTGTTGGCGGCACAGGCCTGGGCCACCGCGCGCACGGCGGCCGGGCTGCCGATGCGCGTGGCGATCGCCGCGTACGACGCCGTCTGGCCGGCCGGGATCTCGCGCAGCGCCTGCCACACGCGTTGCTGGAAGGCCGTGCCGCGCACGTCCAGCGGCAGATCCAGCCCGCGCCCGGGCTCTTCCACCAAGCCCACCACGCGCGCCACCCAGCCATCGAAGGCCTGGTCGCCCGCCTCCAGCGTGGCCTGGGGGAAGCGGTCTTGCAGCTCCCGCACCAGCGCGTCGGGCTCGTCGCCCAGCGAGATGGCGCAGACGCCTTGTTCCGTGGCGGCCACCAGGATCGCGCCCAGCGAGGCCTGGCCAACGGCGAAGCGGATGCGCGCGCCCGCGCCGCCGGCCCGGTAGGCCGTCGGCTTCATGCCCAACAGCCCGTCCGAGGCGGCGTAGAACCGCCCGGCGGAGTTGAAGCCGGCGCCGTGCACCGCGTCCGTCACGCGCTCCTTGCGGGCGAGCGCGGCGCGAACGCGATCGCCCCGGTGGGCGGCCGCATAGGCCTTGGGCGTCAGGCCGGT
>JAQBPE010000318.1 GCA_028287685.1 Cyanobacteria bacterium RYN_339
ACCCGCTGCGCTTCCTGGCGCCCACCTCCGCGCTGGGCGACGCGCGCCAGCTGCCGCTCGCCGGCACGGGTGCGTGCTGCTTGCTCGTCGATTTGTTGAACGCCAACGACCCCGCCAAGGCGGCGGGGCAGCTCTACGTGGGCAGCAGCTACCCGGGCCGCTTCGGCCAGGTGCTGCGCCTGACGCCGGCGGAGTGAGGCCCATGACGCTGCGCACCGCGCTTTCCGCGCTCCTGTTGACCACCTTGCTCGCCGGCTGCCAGAGCGTGGCCCTGGTGCGCACGGTGCTGCACATCCACGTACCGGTGGAGACGCGCCTGATCGTGCGGGTGGCGCCCACGGACGGCTATGGCCTGCAATACCTACAGGCCATGGAATGGGACGCCGCGGAGGCCAGCCTGACGGGCCCGGGCGGCACCAAGACCTTGACGGTCAACGCCACGGTGGACGCCGGCACGCTGGCGCGCTCCGCCGCCCTGCACCTCGACGGCCTCGCGCCGGGGGCGGGCTACAAGCTGACGGTGCGCCTGCTCTCGGGCGGCACGGAGGTCGCCAAGACGTCCGTGGACGCGCTGGGGTTGAACGCGGGCGGCAACCTGGTCTCGCTGAGCTGGAACGGCCAGGGCCACCTGGCCGTGCCGCCGCCCACCACCGCCATCCCGGGGGCGGGGCCCACCGCCTCGAACCCCGGCGCCTTCGCGCCCGCGGTCGGCGTGACCTGGGAGGACGCGGACGGCAACCCGGGCACGCCCAAGCAGCTCAAGGTCACCTTCGCCCAGAACGGCGGCCAGCAGCGCCTGGGCATGCTGGTCGCGCGCTTGCCGCTGGCGACGGCGGACTTCACGGCCACGGCCCAGCTCGGCAGCGGCACCACCACGGAGACCGACGGCCACTTCCCGGACTTCGTGATCACCAACGCGGGCGCGGGGCCCGCGGACCAACAAGACGTGCAGCTACCCATCGGGCTAGGCGGCGGGACGCTTTCGGGCGCCAGCGCCAGCTACACGGGCTTCGTGCAGGACGCCTTTCCCTACAACTTGTTCCGCTGCCAGGTCTTCAAGACCGCGGACTCGCACTACCTCGTGCTGACCAGCCTGCTGGACCCGGACTACGACACGAGCCCGGACCAGAGCAGCAGCGTGACCCTGGCGCCGGGCGTGGTGACGCTGCGCCGCGGCACGTTGCTCGAGTTGGAGCTGACGAGCCGTGGCGGCGAGCGCTGGAACGACTTCCGGGCGATCAGCCCGTAGTCACTTCGCGCGCGACCTGCTGGCGGAAATAGGCCACGGTGTCGACCATGCCGTCCGCCAAGCCGACCTGCGGGCGCCAGCCCAGGCGGTCCGCGATCTTGTCGACCGACAGGTAGCTCAGGCGCACGTCGCCTTCGCGCTTGGGGCCGTAGTGCGGCATGATGCCCGTCTGGAGCTGGAGCTCCAGCCCGGCGAAGAGCTCGTTCACGCTGGTGGCGACGCCCGAGCCGATGTTGAAGGCGTGGCCGCTGCCGCCCGTCAGCGCCAGCACGTTGGCGCGCGCCACGTCCTTGACGTGCACGTAGTCCTTGCGCTGCTCGCCGTCCCAGTGAATGATCGGCGCCTCGCCGCGCATCAGCTTCTTGGCGAAGATGGCGACCACACCGGCCTCGCCGTGCGGATCCTGGCGCGGGCCGTAGACGTTGCCGTAGCGGAAGACCGTGTAGTCCAGGCCGAAGGCCTGGTGGAAGTAGCCCAGGTAGTGCTCGCCCACCATCTTCGTGATGCCGTAGGGGCTCATGGGCAGCAGGGGCGCGTCTTCCGGGCTCGGGATGATCGGGCTGTCGCCGTAGACCGTGCCACCGGACGAGGCGAAGATCACCTTGCGGGCCTTCACGGCCACCGCCGCCTCCAGCACGTTGATCAGCCCCAGCACGTTGCACTGGGCGTCGTAGGTGGGGTTGTCGGTCGAGCCCTTCACGCTCATCTGCGCGGCGTGGTGGCTCACCACCTCCGGCTTGAACTGCTCGAAGGCCGCCATTACCGCCGCCTTGTCGCGGATGTCCACCTGGAAGAACATCACGCGCGCGCCGGCCAGGTTCTCGAGCTTGCCCGAGACCAGGTTGTCCAACACCGCCACCTCGTGGCCCGCGGCCAGGAAGTGGTCGGCCAGGTGCGAGCCGATGAAGCCCGCGCCGCCGGTGATCAAAATACGCATCTCGAAATTCCTCCCACGTGCCTTCCCGCGATGTAGGACCTATTTTCGCCAAAAGGCCCGGCCGATCGCTTGGCGATTTTGCACGAGAAGGTTCGGCGTGGGCGCTCAACCCCAGGCGGGGGGACGGTTGGACCGTGCGGCTTCCCGCCGGGCGGTCATGGCGATGGCTGGGAAGGTCCCCGGGCCTTCCGTCACGGGCGCTGCGCCGGGAGGTTGGGGGGCACGGGGCAAGCGGGAGCTTCTATTCCCAGCGGCGCCGCCCAGATGGCCTTGCCGTTGTGGGTGCCCACCAGGTGCTGGCTGGCCGGATCGAGATGCAACTCGAAGCGTATGTCACTGGGCGCCGGGGTGGGCGGTGGCGTGGCACCCCCACTGCACCCCGAGCTAAGGGAGGCCACGACCTGTCCCGCCAGGCTGGCCTTGCCCTCCAGGTAGGGGCCCTTGGCCGTTTCGCGGTACGACGGGAAGTACTTGCCTACCTGGCAGGCGCCGCCCCCCGCGTCATCGCTCCAGGTCCGCGTAAGTTCGAGCTGGGTGCCGGTCAGCGTGAGCGCGTACACGACCCCCGGCAGGTTGCCACACGACTGCGGCACCGGGCCGGCGGGCGGCTCCGCCGCCGTCTCCGAGGCGACCCAGGCCCCCGTGAGATCGGTCAAGGCGGGCAGCTGGCTGCTGGCAGGGGACGGGGAGGTCTTGGGCGCGCTGGCGCCTGGCGAGTGACTCGGCGTGCCCGGCGAACGCGACGGTGTCCCCACGCTCACGCTGCAGCCCGCTGCCATCAACATGCTCAAGAGCGCGCTGGCCGATTGCCGCACGGCCACTCCCCTGCTTCCATGCATGGTCCTGCCTCCTAGCTCCTGCTCACCGTGATCACGCCCGCCACGACCAACAGGGCGCCGCCCCAGCGCATCGCGCTGACCGTCTCGCCCAGGAACAGCCAGGCCACGAGCAGGATCAGGATCTGGTTGAGCGCCAGGATCGGGTAGGCCCAGCTGAGCGGCACGCGCGTCAGCACCACGATCCAGCTGACGGCGCCCAGGGCGTAGCAGCCCAGCCCGCCCAGGATCCAGGGGTTGGTGGCCGCCACGAAGGCGTGGTGCAGCCCGTTGCCCGCCTGCTCCACGCCCAGCGTGCCGAGCTGCCTGGCGCCGGTCTTGAGCACGTACTGGCCGGCCACCGAGGCGATGATCGAGGCGAGGATCAGCAGGAAGGATTGCAGCATGGGTCCCCACGGGCTTGGCGAGCTTGGGCAGGCCAACATTGTAACCGACCGGGTATAAAATCGGGGTGGAACCGCGCCCGCCTTTGCCTTTGGTCATCTTGACTTGCTTGTTGGCCGGTTGCCAGCTGGGCAAACCCACGGTGGCGGCGCTGCATGGGGCGAGCCCCCGCCCGTCGGCGGCTGCCGGTGCGCCGGAGCAGCCCGTCAGCGTGCCGATAGCCGCCGCCAGCGTTGCCCCGACGCCCGTCGGGGTGGCCAGTGCGGCCGGGCCGGGTGGCCCACAGCCGGCCGTGGCGACGCTGAAGGGCAAGGTCGTGGCCCCGGCCACCTTGCTGACGGAGAACGGCGCCGGCATCATCGCCAACAACGCGGCGGCGCGGCGGCTGCTGGCCGTGGACCAAGCCCCGGTGGCCGGTGCCACCGTGACGGTGGTGGACGCGGCCGGCAAGCCGCTGGCCGGCCTGAGCACCAAAACGGATGCCCAGGGGGCCTACATGTTCACCGCGCCGCTGCCCGCCGACTGCCTGGTCGTCAAGGTCGACCTCGGCGCCAAGGGCAGCTTGCAGGCGATCGCCCCCGCCGGCGCGCACCAGGCCGACGCGGACCTGATCTCGACCTTGACCACGGGCTACATCCTGGACCGCTACGTCGCGACCCAACCGGACAAGACCGCGACGCTGGACAAGCTGCCGGGCGACGTGGAGGCCCAGACGCGGGCCAAGGCCCTGGCGGCCTACAACCAGGGCTCGGTGCCGGTGCCGGACGCCCTCACGCCGGACAGGGTCACGGTCACGGTCGATGCGCTGCGGCGCCGGGACGGCGACTTCGACCTCCAGATGGAGGCCGTCAAGCGGCTGCTGATTGCCGCCGGCCTGTCCGACCTGGGCAACGGCGAGCTGGCGACCAAGGTGAGCCTGGTCGGCATCTCCGCGCCCGTGGTGGCGCCGGACGGCAGCCTGTACATGTACGAGGCGCGCAACGGCCGGATCTGGCGGATCGGCGCGGACGGCCGCATGGTCGCGATGGCGGGCAGCGCTTCCGGGGACGGCAAGGCCTCCGTGGACGGGCAGCCGGGCCTGAAGGCGGCCTTCGGCGAGGTGGTGGGGCTGGCCCTGGACGAGCAGGGCCGGGCGTTGATCCTGGACGAGCCGACCCCCTACCCGAACCAGGACTTCCGCGTCACGCGGCTGGGCGCGGACGGCACGCTGGCGGAGCTGGTGCCGCCGGGCACCTGGAAGGGCGGGTTCATCCAGGCCATCGCGGACGGCGGCAACGGCCGCGTGCTGCTGGGCTGCCAGCACGGCAAGCTCTGGGCGGTGGAGCTGGGCAAGGCGCCCGTGCTGCTGCACGACTTCCAGGACGACTTCCGCCAGCTGGGGCGCGACGCCGACGGCAACCTGTACGCGATCCAGTCCGAGGCGGGGGTGGTCCAGCGCATCGACCCCGTCACCTTCGCGAAGACCCCGGTGACGTTGCCCGACCAGGGCGGCAATCCGAGGCTGGACGGCCACGGCAACGTCTACGTCACGGAACAGCCGGACCACCTCACGCTGGTGCCGGCCAAGGGCGCGACGCGGCGCGTGCTCGACGGCTTCACCAGCCCCGGCTACAGCCTGCAAATCGCGCCGTACGGGGCCGCGCTGGCGCCGGACGGCACGACCCTGCTATCGCAGGCGAACCAGCTCGTCCGCATCCGCGACGGCAAGCGCGAGCCCGTCGCGGGCCTCACCGGCACGGGCGGCGGCGTTGCCACCGGCCTGTCCTTGGCCTGGCCCAACGGCGCGGCCTGCGCGCCCGACGGCACGCTATACGTCTCGGACTCGCCCACGATCTACCGGATCAAGGACGGCCAGGGATCGGTCTTCGTCACGTTGCCGAAGAACCGCTCCGGCGTCGCGCCCGACATCTACGGCGTGCAGGTGGACGCGGCCGGCCACGTCTACACGCGCACCAGCCAGGGCGTGGTGCTGGTGGGGGCGGACGGCAAGACCACGGCCAAGGACGCCACCCTGCCCGGCGGCGCGGACTTCGCGATCGCGCCGGACGGCACCTGCTACACCTCCACCAACAGCTCGGGAGGCACGGCTTACCACATGGTGGCGGGCAAGCCCGAGGAGCTGGACGAGGACCCCGCCTGGCACACCCACCGCGTGGCCGTGGCCCCCGACGGGGTCGTCTACCTCGGCTCGTCGGACGGCTCGCTGCTGTCCTGGACCGCCAAGGACGGGGCCAAGCTGCTCACGACCGACCCGGCCTTTGCCATCCCGTCCAACTTCTGGGGCTTCAACTTCCTGGCGGTGGACGCCAAGGGCCGGATCTACGCCAGCCTCCGCAACGCCATCAACCAGTACGACCCGGCCACCCACACGATCAAGAAGGTGGCGGGGCCGGGCGCGACGCACTTCAGCGGCACCGGCGTGGACGACAGCCTGGACGGCGCCTGCGGCCTGTGCTTCTCGCCTGCCGGCGACCTCTACTTCGCCGACCAGGAGCACAAGCAGATCAAGCGCATCCCCGCGGCCGAGCTTTAGTACCCCGGACGGCGGAAGATCGCAGCAAGCGTCATGAACATGATGCGCAGGTCCAACAGCACGCTCCAGTTCTCGACGTAGTGGATGTCGAAGCGCGTGCGGTCGGTGATGTCGACGTCGCCGCGCAGGCCGTTGACCTGGGCCCAACCCGTCAGGCCGCTCCTGACCAGGTGGCGGTCCATGTAGCGCGGCACCTGGTCCTGGAACTGGGCCACGAAGAAGGGCCGCTCCGGGCGCGGGCCCACCAGGCTCATGTCGCCCGTGATCACGTTCCAGAGCTGCGGCAGCTCGTCCAGGCTAAATCGGCGCAACAGCGCGCCCACCGGCGTCGCGCGCAGGTCGCCCTGGCTGGTCCAGACGGGGCCACTGGCCTCCGCGTCCACCGGCATCGAGCGGAACTTGTAGATCGTGAAGAGGTGTCCGTCCCTTCCCAGGCGCTCCTGGGCATAGAAGACCGGGCCGGGGCTGGAGAGCTTGACGGCGAGCGCCAAAACGCCCAGCACGGGCAGGCCCGCCACCAGCGCCAGGGATGCCAGCCCCACGTCCATCGCGCGCTTGACGGCGCGGTTGCGCCACTTGCGCAAGGCGACCTCGCGCAGGGCCAGCATCGGCATGCCCGCGAGGTCGGAGACCTCCAGCTGGAAGGTCATGCCCTCCAGGATGCCGGGCGCGATTTGCACGTTCACGGCGCGCGCGGCGGTGGCACGGCGGACCAGCGCGCCCAGCTCGTCGGCGTGCGCGCCGGGCCAGGCAATCACCAGCTCGTCCACGGCGTGCTCGTCGAGCAGGCGGATCAAGTCGGCCTCGCGGCCCAGGGCGCCGGTGGCGTCCTCGCCGGGCATCGCCACCACGCCCTTGACCACGCGGCCCAGGCGCGCGCGCGAGCCCAGGCGCTGGGCCACCTTGCGCGCGACCTCGTTGGCGCCGACCACCAAGGTGGTGGTGACGCCCCAGCCGCGGCGCAGCCCGGCGGCCTGCCAGGCCCGCAGGGCCAGGTGCACCAGCAACAGCGTGGCCAGCGAGCCGAAGAAGGCGTAGGCGAAGACCAGGCGCGAGTAGCTGAAGCTGCGGTAGAAGCTCGCGAGGCCCGCGCTCAGGGTGGCGCCCAGCCCCAGGCCGGCGAGCGTCAGCATCAGGTCGTCGAAGCGGCTGGGCGCGCGGCGCGCGTCGTAGAGACCGACCAAGGCCAGGCTGGCGGTCCAGATCAGGGCCACCAGCAGGCTGGCGTGCAGGTAGGGCGCGAGCGCCGGCGCGGGCGCGGGCTGCAGCACGCCCCAGACGAAGCGGGCGAAGTAGAAGAACAGGAAGTTGCCCGCGATCAAGGCGCCGTCGCCCAGCGCGACCAGGGGCAGCGCGAGCTCCAGCACGTGGCGTTTGATGTAGGAGCCGGCGGCCGGGCGCGCGGGCGGGACGTGCAGCTCGAGCTCCGTCACCATGCGGCGAGCTCCCGCGTGGGCAGCCGTTCCAGGTGCTCGCGCCACCAGCCGTCGATCAGGCCGCGCATGGCGGCTTCGAACACGGCGCCGTCGTAGCCGCCGGCGTGGCGGGCCATGGCCTCCGGCGCGAAGGCGGTGGCTTCGAGCCGCGCCATGGCGCCGATCAAGCTCTCCACGGTCTGCTCGGCGAACAGCACGCCCGTGACGCCGTCCACCACGGTCTCGAGCGCCCCGCCGCGGCCGTAGGCCACCACCGGCCGGCCGCTGGCCATGGCCTCGAGCGGCGTCAGGCCGAAGTCCTCGAAGCCGGGGAAGAGCAGCGCGCGGCTCTCGGCGTACTGCTGCTGGACCTGGGCGTCCGTGAGGTGGCCCAGGAACTCCACCGTGGGGCCGGCCTGGGCCTTGAGCTGCTTGTAGAGCGGGCCGTCGCCCACCACGCGCAGCCGCCTGCCCGTTTGGGTGGCGGCGGCCACGGCCAGATCCACGCGCTTGTAGGGCACCAGCCGCGAGACCACCAGGTAATGCTCGCCCGGCGCCTGTTGGTTGGCGAAGCGCGCGGCGTCGATCGGCGGGTGCACCACGCTGGCCTCGCGCCGGTAGTGCTTGGCGATGCGGCCCGCTACCAGCCGGCTGTTGGCGACGTAGCGGTCCACGCGCAGGCTGGAGGTGACGTCCCAGCCGCGCAGGTAGTGCAGCAGCGGGGCGGCCAGCAGGCGCTTGGGCGCGCTCAGGGTGGCCTGGTACTCGTGCGTGAGGTCCCAGGCGTAGCGCATCGGCGTGTGGACGTAGGAGACGTGCAGGGCGTCGGCCATCGCGATCACGCCCTTGGCGCAGGCATGGTGGCTGCTGAGCACGAGGTCGTAGCCGCGCAGGTCATGCTGCTCGAAGGCCAGCGGCATGAGGGGCAGCAGGGCCTGGTGGCGCTTGCGTGCGCCCGGTAAGTTTTGTAAAAAACTTGGCCGCACGTCGAGGCCATGGAACTCGGCCGGCAACCGCTCCGGGTCGTAGATGCTGGTGAAGACCGGCGCGCCCGGAAACATGCGGGCGAAGGCCAACAACACGCGCTCGGAGCCACCCAAGGTGGCGAGCCATTCGTGGACGAGGGCGACTTTCAAGCGGGCATCCCGGGCGGCTAAACGAGCGAGCGAGATCCAGTTTACCACGCCTGGATGTGGTACCCTAAGGCCCCTTTACCTTTTTGACATATTCATGGACCCCCGTAACGACTCGCACGAAGAAACCCATCTCAGCCGGCACCTGAACCGCCGCCGCAAGCGCCTCAAGGTGCTGCAAGTGGCGTTCGTGTTGGGGCTGTCGCTCGTGGTGGCCGGCGTGATCGCGGTGGTGCTGAACCCCGGCGTGCTGGATCAGGTCACGCCGCGAAGCTCGACCAGGGCCGACCGGTAGACTTCCGCCGTGCGCCGGGCGGTCAGGGACCACGGTAGCGCCGCCACGCGGGCATGGCCGGCTTGGACGAGGCGATCGCGCAGGGCCGGCTCGTCGAGCACGGCCTGCATGGCGCGGGCCCAGCCGTCGACGTCGTCGGGGGCCACCTTGACCGCCGCATCGCCCACCACCTCCGGCAGGCTGGCGGCGTCGCTGCACACCACCGGCACGCCCGCGGCCATGGCCTCGAGCGGCGGCAGGCCGAAGCCCTCGTAGCGGCTGGGGAAGGCGAACAGGCTGGCGCCCTGAAACAGCGCCACCAGGTCGGCTTCCGGCAAGTAGCCGGGCAATTCGATGCGCGGGGCGAGCCCGAGCCGCTGGATCAGGGCCGGGACGTGCACGGCGTGCGGGTCGACGCGGCCGGCAAGCACCAGGCGCACGTCGGCGGGCAGCCGCGCGAAGGCCGTAATGAGCGTCTCCACGTTCTTGTAGCGCTTCCACTGGCCGGCGTAGAGCACGTAGCGGCCCCGCTCCCGGCGCGGTTGCGGCGCGGCGAAGCGCAGGTCGGCGCCCTGCAGCACCACGTCGATGCGCGCGGGGTCCGCCTGCAACAGCGCTACCAGGTCCTTGCGCGTGTGCTCGGAGACGGCGATCACGCGCCGGGCGCGGCGCACGGCCAACCTGGCCATCAGGCCGAAGTAGAGCGTGCCCAGCCCGCTGTTGTGGGTGCCGGGGAAGCGCAGGGGGATCAGGTCGTGCAGGGTCACGACCAGCGGCACCGGGCAGGCCAAAGGGATGTTCAGGTGAGGCGCATGGAAGAGGTCGAGGCCGGCCTTCGGCAAGGTGCGGGCCCAGAAGATTTGCTCGCGCAGCGAGAAGACCGGCGCCGGGCAAGGCTCGATGCGCGCCGCCGGCCAAGCCGCGCGGGCGGCCGCCACGTCGGCGGGCGCGACCCAGATGGTCCAGTCCGCGTCGGCCAGCTCGGCGAGCAGGTTGTGGAGGTAGCGGCCGATGCCGGTGTGGTGCCAGAGCCGGGCGTCGAAGCCGATGCGCATGGCGGACGATTATCGGTGGGTTGGGGTAGAAAGGGCAAGCAAGCTGACGAAGGAGACCCGATGAAGCAACTCGCCGCCGTCCTGACCCTGGCCTTCCTGGCCCTGCCCCTGCCCGCCTTCGCCGCGAGCGGCCTGGCCGGCACCTACCAGTGCGAAGGCTGGAACCCCGGCAGCGCCACCACCGCGGCCGCCGACTACAAGGGCAGCCTGGTGCTGATGGACGACGGCAACGGCGTGCGCGCCAGCTGGATCACGGGCGACCCCAACAACCCCACCAAGGGCCTGGGCATCATCACCAACGCGGGCGGCAAGCGCCTGCTCTCGATCGGTTACAACGACGGCACCGACGGCGGCATCGCCGTCTACGAGGTCTCGGCCGACGGCAAGACGCTGACCGGCCTGTGGGGCCCTGCCGGCGCCGGTCACGAGGTCAACAAGCGCTAATCGGGGATGGTGACGGGTGCCTGGGGCACCCGGCGCGTCACCGCGGCGCCGTAGCGCGCCAGGTCGGCGTCCACCATCATGGTGACCAGGCCCCGGAAGTCGACCTCCGGGGTCCAGAGCAACTGCTTCTTGGCCTTCGAGGCGTCGCCCACCAACAGGTCCACCTCGGCCGGCCGCATGAACTTGGGGTCCTGCTTCACGTACTCGCGCCAGTCGAGATCCGCATGGCCGAATGCCACCTCGCAGAACTCCTGCACGCTGTGCGTCTTGCCCGTCGCGATCACGAAGTCTTCGGGTTGGTCTTGCTGTAGCATCAGCCACATCGCCCGCACGTAGTCGCCCGCGAAGCCCCAGTCGCGCTTGGCGTCCAAGGTGCCCAGCCTGAGCTCGTCTGCCAATCCCAGCTTGATGCGCGCCACGGCATCCGTGATCTTGCGCGTCACGAACTCCAACCCCCGGCGGGGCGACTCGTGGTTGAAGAGGATGCCGCTCACGGCGTACAGGTCGTAGCTCTCGCGGTAGTTCACCGTGATCCAGTGACCGTAGACCTTGGCAACGCCGTAGGGGCTGCGCGGATAGAAAGACGTGTCTTCAACTTGCGGCACGGCCTGCACCTTGCCGAACATCTCGCTGGACGACGCCTGGTAGAAGCGCGCCTTGGGAGCGACTTTGCGCATGGCATCGAGCACGCGCGTGACGCCGATGCCCGTGAACTCGCCCGTCAACACGGCCTGGTTCCAGGAGGTGGAGACGAAGCTCTGCGCGGCCAGGTTGTACAACTCGTCCGGCCGCGACTCTTCGATCGCTTCCATCAGGCTCTGGGCGTCCAACAGATCGCCTGGCAGCATGTGGACCCGGCCGCGCAGGTGCGCGATGCGCTCGTCCGTGACGGTGCTGCTGCGGCGCGTGAGGCCATAGACCTCGTAGCCCTTGTCCAGCAACAGCTCCGCCAGGTAGCTGCCGTCTTGCCCGGTGATGCCCGTAATCAGCGCGCGTTTGGTCATAGCTAGGCTATACCCGGCGGCTCTCGCCAAGCGACGGATCGAGCTAGGGTTGCGGGCCTTCGTGGCCGGCCAGGCCATCCAGCAGGCCGCGCCAGACGGCCGGCAGCGAGGACCACTGGCGGCCCAGCGCGATGCGGGCCAGCTTGCGCGGCAGGCGCACGGCGAAAAGGTAGAGCCAGGGCAGCGGCCCCAGGCGGCGGCGGCGCGCGAACAGCAGGCTGTTGCGCACGTCGTAGTAATCGAGCGCGGGCGCCTTGGCCTGCTCGCTGCCGGTGCTGGCGCCGCCCGCGTGCCAGGCCTCCGCCGCGCCGACCCACAGCAGGCGGTGGCCGGCGGCCGCGAGGCGATCGCACAGCTCCGCGTCCTCGAAGTACATGAAGTAGCCCTCCGGCAGCCCGCCCACGGCCGCCAGGGCCTCGCGGCGCAGCAACAGGCAGCAGGCGCTCAGGTAGCTGACGGCGTGTGTGCCCGCGTCGGGGCGCAGCTGGTGGTGCACGGTGGCGGTCCGGCGCGAGAGCGTGCCGCCGGCGAACCAGACTTGGGCGCGATCGGGCGGGTGGCCGTGGTAGATCGTGGGGGCGGCGGCGGCGGCGGTGGGGTCCGCCTCCAGCGCGGCCACGAGCTTCTCGACGGCGTCCGGGGCGAGCTCCGCGTCGTTGTTCAGCAACAGGACATAGGGGTCCTGCACCAGCGCCAGGCCATGGTTCATACCGCCCGCGAAGCCCAGGTTCTCGGCGAGCTTCAACGCGCCGGGCAGCTGCTCGGCCGAGCCATCGGTCGAGCCGTTGTCCACCACGATCGCCCGTGCCTGCCCGCCCAGCGCGGCCAGGCAGCGTTGGGTCGCCGCGAGGCCGTTCCAGTTCAAGATGATCGCGGTCACCATCTCCCAAGCGTAGCAGGAACGGGTTATAATCGGGGGTAGGATTGGAAAGGTGGCTAGCTCCGTGGCGCCTCGCGTCTCGCTGATCGTCGTCAACCTGGACGGCCGCGAGCACCTCGAAGCGTTCATGCCCACGGTCATGGCCCAGACGGTGGACGCCGCCGACCTCGAAGTCGTGGTGGTGGACAACGGTTCCACCGACGGCTCGGCAGCCTGGCTGCGCACGCACCACCCGGCCGTGCGCATCGTGGCGAACGACCGCAACGAGGGCTTCGCGCGGGCCAACAACCAGGGCGTGGCCGTGGCGAACGCGCCGTTCGTGCTGTTGGTCAACAACGACATGTGGCTCAAGCCGGACTTCGTGGCCCAGTTGCTGGCGGCCCGCGAGCGGCTGGGACCCGACGTGGCCTGCGTGGCGGCGCGGATCCTGGACTGGGACGGCACCCACGCGGATTTCGTGGCCGCCGGCATGAACTTCGAGGGCAAGGGCTTCCAGCTCGACCATGGCGTGGCGGCAGACTCGCCCACGGGCCAGGGCGCGGAGCAGCCGCTGCTCTTCGCCTGCGGCGGCGCCATGTTGGTGGACCGCGCGGTCTACCTGGCGGCCGGCGGGCTGGACGAGGCCTTCTTCGCCTACTACGAGGACGTGGACTTCGGCTGGCGCCTGTGGGTGCTGGGCTACCGCGTGATGCTGGCCCCGGAGGCCGTCTGCCACCACCGCCACAACGGCACGAGCGTGCGCTTCGAGCGCCACCGCAAGGACGTCTTGCTCGAGCGCAACGCCATGTACGCCATGATCAAGAACTACGACGAGCGCGCGCTCGCCACCTGTTGGCCGGCGGCCTTGTTGCTCGCCGTGAAGCGTCTGGCCGTGCGCTCGACCCTCGATCGCCGCGCCTGGGCCTTCGAGCTGGCCACGCCGCCGGCGCCCGTGCACGGGCTCAAGCAGCGGGTCAAGCGCGGGCTGCTGCGGTTGGGCGAGCGGCTGGTGCAACGCTTCGGTCCGGACCGCGAGGGCGCGCCGCGCGTGGCGATCGCCCCCGAAGCCTACGCCTCGGCCGTGGCGATCGAGGACCTGATCGACCACCTGCCCGCCCTGTTGGCGGAGCGCCGCCGCATCCAGGCCGCGCGCCGCCGCCCCGACGCGGAGATCTTCCCGCTCTTCAAGCTGCCCTTCCACGCCGTGGAAGGCCGCGGCCGCTACCCGGAGACCCAGGCCCTGGTGCTCGAGGCCCTGGGCATCCACGCCCTCATGGACGGAACCATCCCTTGCGCCACAAGCTCCTGATCATCACCCACGACGTCGTCGAAGAGCGCATGGCGGGCCCCGCCATCCGCTGCTGGGAGCTGGCGCGCAGCCTCTCCGCCGTGGCCGACGTGACCTTGTCGAGCCAACACCCCATCACGCGCTCGCACCCGGACTTCGCCGTCACGACCTTCAAGAACGACGACGGCAAGCTGCTGGCGCAGGCCGAGGCCGCGGACATCCTGCTGGTGCAGGGCCTGATGCTGCATGCCCACCCGCGCCTGGCCGAGCTGGGCAAGTACCTGGTGGTGGACCTCTACGACCCCTTCGTCTTCGAGAGCTACCCCTACTTCGAGAGCCAGGGCGATCGCCGCGACCAGACCTACCTGGAGGTGCTGCGGGCGATGGACGACCAGATGCGCGTGGGCGACTACTTCCTGTGCGCCAGCGATCGCCAGCGCGACATGTGGCTGGGCCGCTTCTGCGCCCTGGCGCGCCTGACGCCGGAGGTCTTCGCGCTGGACCCGGCCATGAACCGCCTGCTCGCGATCGTGCCGTTTGGGCTACAAAAAGAGCCCGTCACGGCTTCCAAGCCGGTGGTGCGGGGCGTCATGCCCGGGGTGGACGAGCATGACTTCGTGCTGTTGTGGGGCGGCGGCGTCTGGAACTGGTTCGACGCGCCGACCGTGGTCGCCGCGGTGGCCGCGCTGGCGGCCGAGGGGCGGCGGGTCAAGCTGGTCTTCATGGGACTCAAGCACCCCAACCCGGAAATCCCGGAGATGGCGATGGCCACGCGCACGGTGGCGCTGGCGAAGGAGCTGGGGGCGGAGGGGAAGAGCGTCTTCTTCAACCACGGCTGGGTGGACTACGACGAGCGCCAGAACTACCTGGCGGAGGCCGATGCCGGCATCTCCGCGCACTTCGACTCCCTGGAGACGCGCTTCTCCTTCCGCACCCGCGTGCTCGACTACTTCTGGGGCGGCTTGCCGGTGCTCACGACCGAAGGCGACGGCATGGCCGAGCTGGTCGCGCGCGAACGGCTGGGCCTGGTGATCGGCTACGAGGACGTGGACGGCTGGAAGGCGGCGATCGCCCGCCTGATGGACGAGCGCGCCGAGACGGCTGCGATGGCTTCGCGCGTGCGGGATTTTGCGCCGCGCTTCGCGTGGGACGAAGTGGCGAAGCCGCTGATGGCTTATGTGCAGGCGCCTTATCGCACGCCGCGCTGCTTGGAGCCCGCGCCGCCGCGGCCGGGCCTGCTGACCAAGAGCTTGACGGTGATCGAGCAGGAGGGGCCGCGGGAGTTCTTGCGCAAGGGGATCGGGTACCTGGCGAAGAAGGTCCGGCGCTAGCCTAGATGGCCGACGGGTCCAGCTATTGAGGCCGGAAGCCTGGTTGGTTGTTTCGACGTGGCACCAATTCCTCCTTGGGGCCCGGAAGTCCGATGATCGTGGCTACGATGCGTTTGCCGACCGGTGGTAGCATCGGCACCGATCGGAATGCCAGTTCGAGCTTTGCCGTGGGGATTGGCTCGCCGAGTAGGTCATCCTTCAAGTCTTGAAGGAGCCAGGGGCGACTCTTAGAACGCGGACGCCGGAAGTGGGCCTTCTGGATGGGGCGGAGGACTTGGAGCCAGGCGTCCGCGACCGCACGCAGGTCGAAGGGTTCTTGCGGGTCCGGTACCCTGCCGAGCTTTCGGGAAATCGCTTCCAAGACTTCTTGCCGGTGGGTGTCACCGCTCACGTGGGCGTCTTCGAGCCAGACGGCCATGACCTGGTCTGCCAGCGCCAAGGCCCGTTGGCGCCGACGCGGCAACAGGAGTCGTTGTTGACCTTCGAGTTGATGGGTGAAGGCCTCGATGGCGACCGTTGATAGTTCGTCGACCTTGTAGGATTTGGCCCCCGGCACCAGCCTTTGCCGCAGTGCTTCGGCGACTTTGCCGAGATCGGTCACGGGCTCGATGCCGGAGCTATCCAGGAAAACCCAACGAGGCGCACCCCGGTCGCCACCGTTGACTGCGAAGAAGGCCCACGGCTCGACGCTTTCGATGATGCTAACCCTGGATCGCACGGCTGCTTGACTCCGCCGGATTCGGTCATAGGTATCGGCTGGAACGAGGCCGGTTTCGGGTGCCAAGAGTTCGCGGATTGGCTTGAAGGCATCGAGGAACCCCTGGGGGTCGTCTACCTGGCGGGAAGCCTTCACTAATTCTGCAATGGTCTCTATGTCCACGACCTCGTCATCGGCAACGTCTAGCACTGGCATCTGGACGTTCCCACCGATGAGCGCGTGGACCATCGTTAGCCGATCGCGCAGAAGCTCGCGACCCCTTGGGGCAAAAGGGCCACGATCCTTGGGCCACCAAACCTCCACGCGTTCGTGAGCACTGTCCATGCGGTCGACCCGGCCAGCGCGTTGCTCGGCGTCCCGAACGACCGTCGGCGTATTCAGGTGGATGACCGTGGATGCATGTTGTAGGTTGAGGCCCTCGCTGAAGGCGTCGGAACAAAGCGCTATGAGCTCGCTAGTCTGTGAACCCAGGCCCAATAGTGCCGTGGCCCTGCGCTTGCCTCCCTGTCCATGGACACCCGTGAGCGAGGTAACCGGCTCTCCCAACGCTTCGAGTTTGTACCTGAACAGGTCCAACGTTAGGACGCGCGAGTCGAAGGCGATGATTAGGCCGTTTTTCTTCCGAAGTTCGACGAGCTTCTTGATCTTCCAATTCTCACGATCGTCCGACAACTGGCGCACCATCTCGCCAATTTCGTGGTAAAGCCCGGCGTCGCGCTCACAGGCTTGCCGGTGAGCCTCCTTATCCCAAAGCCAGGATTCTGCTGCCTCTCGCTTCAAGCTCTTGAAGCCCCACCGCGGAGGTCGACCGGCAATTTCCGTCAGCTTTTTGATCACGTTGCCCGTCTCCTTTCGCTTTTGCGATTTGAGGCCACCGCCCAAGATGGCGATCGCGGCATCTGTCCCGTGGATGTGCTCGTACAGAGCCAGCTTGGACGAACGAAGGCAGTCGAGCACGGTGTGTTGGGCCAGACCTGCTTGTGACTTGATCAGGCGTTCCAGGAACCCAGCTTCGGAGTATTCCTCGAGGGCCTGCCAAGCTGGCAAGGCCAACTTCTTTTGGATCAGCGAGACGCCCCGGAGCTGTGTGACTAACTGGAGGATCTTGTTGGCGATCCGCTCGTCCCTCTTCGAGAGAGGCAACTCGTAGTACCGGTTTTCGTGGTCGGGGAACCGTGCCAGCCGCCCGCTCGCAAGCTGGTAGCGAGCGGGACTCTCTTCCACGATGCTGTTGAGTTCCCCGCGGGTACGGCGGACCAAGAAAGTCTGGATCTCGTCCCTGATCGCCGAAGCTCGCCGCGCGATCTCGTCTGCTCGCTTTGACCGCCGGATCCGCTGAAGCCGTCGAAGGACATCGAGCGCGACGTCCGAGAAGTTGTCCGCACCCAACAATTCCACGAGTCCTAGGAGGTCGCTAGCCCCTCGGTTGATCGGCGTGGCCGTGAACAGAACCACGTTATCGGCGTAGTGGCTCAGGACGCGGTTCGTGCGGCCTGACTTATTGATGTAGTTGTGCGCCTCATCGATGGCGAGCAAGTCGGTGTTCTCGATCGCCCCCGCCAGCCGGTGATGTCCGGTTGCTTTGGGCGAGCTCAAAGTACCATTGGAGCTTACGGCCCAGTGAACACCTGCTTCGTGGAGCCAATCACGCCAATCCTCGCCGACGGCCGGAGGCGTGATGACCACCGGATCGCCCCGGCGATCACCGCCCAAGCGAATCTGGCGATCCCGGGCTGCGCGCAGGATCCAAGCGCCCATTCGGGTTTTCCCCGACCCCGTGGCGTCCGCAACCAAGACGCTGCCCAGGTTCTGGAGAATCCAAAGGGCCTCCGCCAGCCCTTGGACCTGGTGTGGCCAAAGTGGTGGCGCCAGGTCGGCCAAAAGGTCTGGTGGAAGGTATTGGCTGGCCCAACTTCCTTCTAAAATTTCTGCGGCGGCCCGTGCAAGGGCCTCCTGTCAGGTGACCGGTTGGAGCAAGAGGTCCAAGAGCGCGAGCAAGTCGTCGCGGTAGGGTTCGGCTGAATTCCAAAGCCCTTCGGCCGTGTCCCAAGTCTCATGGAAGCGAAGCTCGTCGGATTGAAACCGGACGTTGGCTTCCGATTGAGCTTCCAGCCCCTTTGGCGTGAAGTTGCTCGAACCTATGCTGGCTCCAATTGACGACGCATAGATCTTGGCGTGAATGATGCGTTTCCGCGGTGCCAATCGGACCTGGACCACTTCGCGGGCAATGAACTCTCGTACGCGCAAGATGTCCGAGGAAAGGACAATGCTAATGCCTTCGTCCAACCAATAATCACTGATCTCCTGGGAGAGCCTCGTTCGCGCTGGGTTGCCTGGTCCCTTACGGTAGAGGAATGGCTCGTTACCGAAGACAATCCGTGTTTCGTTGAGGCCCCCGGACGTTCGGTCGGACAGGTAGGGGATGACTTCGCTCAACGAGGCGTAGCCGACGATCATCAAGACCTCCGGTGCTTGTAAGTCATCGAGAAGGACGTCGCGGACACGTGCCCCCGCTTCGTTGAGTGGAAACCGCCTGGCCAGCGGCCAGCGGCCGCCCGGATTTGTGGCATCACCGCGCTGGATGGCACCATCTTGGCAGAATCGTAACCATCGTTGCAGGCATGACGCCCGACGTGCGCTGGTCTCTGGCGAAACATCGGCGCAAGCGTCCAGGAAGTGCCGCGCGTTCGCCGGATTCAGTGCGGCGAGGTGCGAAACCCGCTCCCAGCCCATCCAGGTGCTCGCGACTTGCGAACGACCAAAGGCCTCCGCAAAGGCATGTCGGAAGGCCCTAGGCGAGCTTGCGAGGGCTTCCAAGGATGGCGTCGGCATCCCGGCAGCATCCAAAGCACCGAGGATTTTCAACGCCCGCTTGTAATAGTGTAGGTTCCTGCCAGATGGCTCGCCTATGAGTTCAGCTTGCAGCCCGTTCTGAACGAAGTGGCGCGCAAGGTGCCGGAGCAATTCGGGCGAGTCGGCTTGAGGCACAGCCGCAGATGACAACTTATCGAACTCGGCCGTAACGGGGTCCTCCCACTTGACATGAAGGCAGGGCGTTCACGTCAATATACCACCTTGAGATGTCTCAGCTCGCCCAGACTTCCAATGCGGTAGCGATCTCGGAGAGAACGCAACCGCGTGAGGTACAATAGGCCTATGCGCCAAGTCCGAAAGTTGAAGCTGGGGGAAGTCGAACCCAATGACTGGGCCGGCAGCAGCCCCGCGGAACGGTTAGCTGCCGTCTGGCAGCTGACCTGTACGGCATACGCGTTTAAGCTGGAAGGTAACGTTGACGCCCGACTATCTCGACATGTTGCGCGCGTTGTCAGACGCGGGAGCTGATTTCCTCCTGGTGGGTGCACACGCCCGAGCCGTACACGGCACGCCGCGGGCGACAGGCGACATGGACCTCTGGGTGCGGCGTGAGCCCGCGAACGCGGAGCGCGTCTACCAGGCGCTGAAGGCCTTCGGGGCACCATTGGACGAACTCGCTCTGGCGGATCTGCTAGAGCCTGAAATGGTCTTCCAAATTGGCGTTTCGCCGAACCGAATTGACTTCCTGACCGACCTTTCGGGCGTCACCTTCGACATGGCCTGGCCGCGTCGTACTCACGTCGAACTATACGGCCTGAAGATCCCCGTAATTGGCCTGGAAGACTTCGTCGCGAACAAGCGTGCGACCGGACGGTTACGGGATCTGGCGGACGTCGAGGACGTCGAGATGAATGGCGGAAGCTAGCCCCGCAGGCGACGCCAGAGCGCGGGGACGAACACCAGCGGGTTGATCACGCTGGCGCGGCGCATGGCTTGGTAGCGGTCTTCCAGCTCCAGGAACTGGGCCTTCATGGCCGCAAGGTCCTGGTCCCGGGCCGCGAGCTGGGTCGCCAGGGTCTCGCTCGTCGCTCGCGCCTCAGACGTGGCCTCCGTCTGCAGCCGCAGCAACTCGGCCTGGGCGGCAGCCGCTTCCACGGCCTTGTGGGCCTCGACCGCCGCCTCGTGGCGGGTGCGCTCCTGCAGGGCTTCTAGCGCCGCAACGCGCTCGCGCGCCTCGGCCAGTTCGCGCGTCAACGTCTCGCGCGCCGCCAGCAGCCCCTCTGCCTGGCGGCGGGCGGCGTCCACCAGCTCTTCGGGGCTGGCCTCGGGCGGGGTGGCCTCGCCCGGCAGCTTGGCCACGATCACGAACTGGTAGGTGGTGGCCTCCGGGTCCTGTTCGACCCAGCGCACGGCTTCGGGCGGGAACATGCCCGGCGAGATCTCGAGCTCCGTCTGGAAGAGCGGCTGGCGGATGCGGTCCACCAGCGCCACCGCGAGGCCCGCCTGCTCGAACAGCTGGCGCACCGTGCTGTGGGTGAAGAAGCGCACGTGGGTCTCGTCGAGCAGCCCCAGGCGGCGGTAATCGAAGCGGCCGGCCAACAAGGCCAGACGCACGTCGCCATGGGCGATGTTGGGGATGGTCGCGACCACGCGGCCGCCCGGGGCCAACAGCGCCCGGGCCTGGGTCAGGGTGCGGCGGGGGTCCAGCAGGTGCTCCAGCACGTCACCCGCGAGCACCACGTCGAACTGGCGGCCGGCCAGCGCCTGCGTGAGGTCCAGCTGGTCGAGGTTGCCCACCAGCACCTCGGCGCAGTGGGCGCGCGCCAACGCGGCGTATTCCTCGAGCAGCTCCACGCCGGTGACGGTGCAGCCCAAGCGCTCCACCAGCAGCTTGGAGACGTAGCCGGAGGCGCAACCCAGCTCAAGCACCCGGCTGCCGGGCGGCACCTGGCGCAGCTGGTGGCCGTGGGCCGTATCGGCGAGGCCGTCCGTCACGATGTCGTACTTCAAGTCCACGAGGGCGCCTCGGTCGTCACGCTCACATGCAGGGGCAGGTCCACCAGGCCGTGCACCGCGCGGCCGCCCGGGGCGGGCAGCACCTGGAACACCAGCGCGTTGTCCACCCAGTCCAGGTAGACCATGTCATGCCGGTTGTAGGCTGCGGCCACCGTCACGCTGTAGTGGCCCGGGCGCAAGCTGGCCGGGAAGCTGAAGTCCAAGGTCACGCGCTCGCCGGCGCGGCAGAGGCCGATCGGCTGCCCCTCTTCGACCGTGTTCGAGCCGAAGACCTCGATGCCCTGGCGATCCTTCACGAAGAAGCCCACGGCGAAGCCTTCGAGCTCCACCTCGCAGCGCAGGCGCGCCCGCACCGTGACGGGCTTGCCGGTCTCCACGGCCACGGCGACGCGCTGTGACCCGTCCAGCAGCGTGACGTCCGTGAACTTGGCCTCGCCGGTGCCGTGGCGGAAGAAGCCGGCAGTCTCGCCGAAGTGGGGGTCGTCGACCGCGGGGCCGTCCTCCACGTACTCGGCCGGCGCGATCGAGGCCGCCACGCGGGCGTGGTAGCGGTTGACCACGGCGTCCGGGTCGCCGGCCTCGACCACGCGGCCATGCTCCATCAAGACGGCCTGGGTGCACAGCGACTTCACGGCCGCGGTGTCGTGCGAGACGAACAGGATCGTCACGCCGCGCTCCTGCAGCTCGCGGATCTTGCGCATGCAGCGATGTTGAAATACGGCGTCGCCCACGGCCAGCGCCTCGTCGACCAGCAGCACCTCCGGATCCACATGGATCGCCAGCGCGAAGGCCAGGCGCACGTACATGCCGCTGGAGTAGGTCTTGACCGGCTGGTCGATGAACTCGCCGATTTCCGCGAAGGCCACGATCGCGTCGAAGCGCGCGGCCATCTCCTCGCGCGAAAGGCCCATGACCGCGCCGCCCATGAAGACGTTCTCGCGCCCGCTGAAGTCGGGCGTGAAGCCCGCGCCCAGCTCCAAGAGCGCCGCCACGCGGCCGTTCACCTCGACCGTGCCGCGCGTGGGCGAGAGCACGCCGGCCACGATCTGCAGCAAGGTGCTCTTGCCGGAGCCGTTGGCGCCGATCACGCCCACGGTGGCGCCGCGCGGCAGCTCGAGGTCGACCTCGTGCAGGGCCCAGAACTCCTGGTGGCGAGACTTGCGCGTGATCAGCTCGATCAGGCGGTCTTGCGGGCGCTGGTACAGCGGGTAGCACTTGGCAAGCCCGCGGATGCGGATGGCGGCGTCCATCAAATCACGTCGGCGAAGGCGCGGCGCGTCTTCATGAACCAGGCGAAGCCCAGTAACAAAGTCACGGCGGCGATCGCCGCCTGCACCGCGAGCATGCCCGGCGTGGGCGCGACGCCCGCCAAGACCGCGTTGCGCGTGCCTTCGGCCCAGAAGGCGGCCGGGTTGAGCATGTACAGTCCGCGGTAGGCCTCCGGCACCATGCTGGCCGGGTAGACGATCGGCGACAGGTACATCCAGGCGTTGAGCACGAGCCCGATCGCCGAGGCCAGGTCGCGCAGGAACACGCCCAAGCTGGCGAGCCCCCAGGCCAGTCCCAGCGTGAAGGCCAGCTGCAGCGCCATGATCACGGGCAGCCAGAGCGCGGTCGCGTGCAGCTGCCCCGTCAGTCCGGCGGCGCCGACCAGCAGCCCCAGGCCGATGGCCAGGCTCACGGCCGCGGCCAATACTTGGCTCGCGGGCAGCAACGCGAGCGGGAAGACCACCTTCTTCACCAAGTTCGGCTGCCCCACGATCGCGGTGGTGGCCCGCGAGAGCGTTTCCGAGAAGGCCATCCAGGGCGCGAGCCCGGCCCACAGGTTCAGGGCGAAGTCGCCCGTGCCGAACTTCACGCGCAGCACCAGCGAGAACACGAAGGTATACAGCGCCAGCATGAACAGGGGCTGCACCAGCGCCCACCAGGGGCCCAGCAGGGTGCCCCGCCAGCGGCTGTCCAGGTCGCGCCGCGTCCAGGCCAAGAGCAGCTCGCGCTGCCGCGCGAGCCCGAGGAATTCACCAATCAGCCCGGCCGGGGCGGCTTGGGTGGCCAAGGGGGTCTCCTAGAGGGGGGAACAAGATCTAAACACGCGCCGGCAAGCCTTGTCCAGGCGCCGCGTCACCGCGAAGGCGGACGCCCCGTGAGCTTCAGGCGGGCCTTGGCCATCAGCGCGCCAGCACCCTCGCGCCGCCACAGCGCGAGGCCCTTGCCGGCCCACATCGCGAGCGGCAGCCGTGGCGCGGTGGGCGCGACCAGGCCGCGCGGCGTGTGGTAGGGCGCCTCGCAGTAGGCCACGAGCGGCTTCGCCACCTCGCTCCAGCGCAGCCGGGCAGCGACGGCCAGGGCGCGCTCGCGGCGGGCCGGGTCCGGGGCGAGGCGGGCGATCGCCGCCATCCAGCCCGCCACGTCCTCGTAGCCCAGCACCTCGCCCAGCCCCTCCCGTTCCACCAGCTCCGCCATCGCGTCGCCGCGCGTGGTCAGGATCGGCAGCCCGGCCCACATGTAGTCGAGCACGCGGGTGCGGAACGAGAAGCGCGTCTCGACGGAGTCGAAGTGCACGCTCACGCCGGCATCGGCCTCTAGCAGGTAGCGCGCACGCTGGTCGTAGTCCACCCAGCCGTGGTTGAAGAAGACCAGGCGGTCTTTCACGCCCAGTTCCTCGGCGAGCGTCAGGGCGCGCGCGGCCATGGCCATCGGCGCGATGTCCGGGTTGGGGTGGGCGAGCCCCATGAAGACCAGCTTCACGTCGGAGCGCCCCAGCCCGGCCACGGCGCGGATCGGCGTGAGCGGGTCGAACCATTCCCAGATGCCGCCGCCCCAGAGCAAGATCGTGTCGTCGGGCCCCACGCCCGGCAGCACGCCGCGCATGACCGGCGCACCCGGGGCGGGCGGCTGGTCGGCCACGCCGAAGGGCACCACGGCGAGCAGCTTGCCCAAGGACGGATCCAGCTCGAACATGGCCGGCCGCAGGCGCTTGAGGCCGCAGAAGCGCCCCAGCCACATGTCGCGTTGGCGCTCGCTGGCGCACAAGAAGAAGTCGCCGGCCAGCATCTGGCCGTCCATGATCTGCTGGTGCACGGCGTAGGCCGCGTCCGCGAAGGACCCTTGGGAAACGAAGTTGGGGTAGCTCTCGAAGACCAGCGGCGCGTAGAGGTCCACCACCAGGTACTTGCCGGCGTCCAGCAGCGCGGGGTGGTGGTACAGCGTGGCGCCTTGGGCCAGCACCACGTCGCTGGCCGCCACCAGTTCCCGCAGCCGCGCGTCGCTGCCGTCGTAGCTGACCACGGTGAAGCCTTCGCCCACGCGCTCGGCCGCGAACTTGCAGGCCAGCGTGACCTCGCAGCGCGGCGCCAGCTGACGCGACAGCTCCCAGGCGCGGATGGCCGGCCCCGACATGCGCGGGCCGACGGGGTCGGGGGTGATCACGAGGACGCGTTGCGGCATGGGGCGTCCATGCTGCGCCAAGCGAGCGGAATCGGCAAGCCGCCAACCGTTTGATCGGCTGCCTCGCCGGGTAGAATGACCCTCGCATAGGCCTTTGCGCCCGCCCGGGGAGGACGTTTGAGACAACTGCCGATCGCCATGCTGGCCGCCGTGGTGCTGGCCGGTTGCCAGGCCAACCTGGCCGCCGTGGTCAAGGCCGCCAAGGCGCCCACCGCGTCCGCGGCGCCCAAGTCCTTGCCCGCGGCCTCCGGGCTGGCGGCCCCGGTCAAGTTGGTGCGGCCGGCGGCCGGCGCCAAGGTGCTGGCGGGCCACGTGGCGCTGGACCCGGCCTACGTGGTGGGCCTCAAGGCCGGCACGATCATCAGCAACGACGGCGCGAGCGTGCTCGCGACCGGGCGGATCGTCAGCAACGACGGGGCCTCGGTCATTTCCAACGACGGCGCCTCCATCATCTCGAACGACGGCGGCAGCCTGATGACCGGAGGGAACAGCGGGACGCTGATTTCTCCGAACGGCGGCGCAATCGTGGCGCAGGGCGGCGGCAACGTGGTCGCGCCGGCCTCGCTGATCGGCCAGGATGCGGGCGGCATCATCTCTAACGATGGCGCGTCGATCGTTTCGAACGACGGCAACTCGATCATCAGCAACGATGGAAACTCGATCATCAGCAACGACGGCAACTCGGTGATCTCCAACGACGGCGCCTCCCTGGTGAAGAAGACCTGGGCGCTCCTGGCCGCGGCCGCCAACTCGCACGAGATGCGGCCGGCGGCCGGCATGGCGGTGTACGTGCGCTCGCTGAGCACCCACCAGCCGATCGCGCTGGGCCAGGATCCCGCGGGCAAGCCCGTCTACGCCGTGTACACGGACCTCAAGGGCAACTACGAGCTCTACCTGCCGCCGGAGTTGCAGGACAACGTCGAGGTGGTGTCATTCCTGCCTGGCCAGGCGGATCAGCGCCTGCACCTGGCCCAGATCGCGCCCACCGCCAGCACCGACACCCCCGTGGACGAGGACACCTCCGTGGTGGTGAACTACCTGCGCTTCGGCTTCCGGCAGTTCACCACGCAGCTGATGCAGGGCGACCAGGAAAAGCTGGTGGCGACCCTGCACCTGAAGGAGCTCGTGGTCGTCCCGGGCTGGGAGATCGCCCTCAAGGACCTGACGGATCGCGTCAAGGCCGCGAAGCTCGACAAGATCGCCGATCCCGTCCGGCGCAACCGGGTGGCCGACCGCATCTCCGACATCGTGTTGGGCCATACGCGCCTGGACATCGCCAAGCCGGGCCTCTCGGCGCGGCCCAAGGTCAACCCCTTCCCCCCCGAGTTGACGGAGCACGCCTTGGCCTTGGTCGCGGAGTTCATGCGCCAGCGCCGCCTGGACATGGCGATCCGCATCGACCAGCCGGGCGAGCGCGAGCGGCTGGAAGGCCTGGCCTTCGTCAAGGACGCCAACCAGCGTGACAAGACCACCTACCGCTTCCAGCGACCCAGCGACTACGGCAACTTCCTGGCCCAGGCGATCATGGGCGTGCCGGGCACGGACCCGACGGCGGTGCACGCGGCGCTCGTCAAGTTCGACCTGCAGGCCGAGCTGCCCGTGCGCGAGGGCAGCCACGAGTGGGTGCAGGCGGCCTTCGACGGGCTGTTGACCCAGGTGGCGTATGCGATGTTCCTGAACGCCACGGTCCAAGACGAGCTCCAGGCGTTGTTCACGGCAGAGAGCACGCAATGACCCGCTTGACTGCGTTGTTCCTGGCGCTGGTGTTGTCGAGCTGCCAGGCGAACCTGACGGCCACCGTCAAAGCCGGCAGCCGCGCCACCCCGGCGACCGCCGCGGCCGCTTCGGCCACGCCCGCTGCCGGTGTGGCCGCTACCACCAAGCCGGCCGCGCCCGTGGCGCCCGTCAAGCTGGTGCGGCCTGCCGGCGCCACCAGCGTGTTGGCCGGCCGCGTGGCGATGGACCCCGCCTACGCGGTGGGGCTTGCGGCTGGTCAATTGATCGGCAACGACGGCGCGAGCGTGCTGGCGGCCGGCTCCAAGCTCATCTCCAACGATGGCGGTGGGTTGATGACCGGAGGGAACGGCGGGACGCTGATTTCCAACGATGGCGCCAGCATCGTGGCGCAGGGCGCCGGCAACGTGATCGCGCCGGCGGGCTTGATCTCCCAGGACGGCGGCAGCCTGATCGGCAACGACGGCGGCAGCATCATCACCAACGACGGCGCCTCGCTGGTGGCCAAGACCCGCCGCCTGCTGGCGGACGCGGCCCCGGCCACCGACCAGGTGCCGGCTGCCGGCATGGCGCTCTACGTGCGCGCCCTGGGCACGCATGCCCCCGTGGCGCTGGGCCGGGACGCCGCCGGCAAGCCCGTCTACGTGGTCTACACCAACCTCAAGGGCGAGTACGAGGTCTATCTGCCGGCGGACCTGGCCGGCAACGTCGAGGCGGTGGCCTTCGTGCCGGGCAAGGCGGACCCGCGCATGCGGCTGCAGCAGATCTCCGCCGGCAACCTGGCCAACAACCCGGTGGATGACAACACCACCACCATCACCAACTACATCCGCTTCGGCTTCCGCAAGGTTGCCAACGCGCTGATGACGGGCAACCGGGACGCCGTGGTCAAGGCGGCCGGCATCAGCCCCATGACGCCCGGGTATGCCGGCATCCTGGTGGTCTTGCAGGAGATGGCGGACCGGGTCAAGGCGCGCAAAATCGACCTGATCACCGATGAGGTGAAGCGCCAACGCATCGCCAACCTGATTACCGAAGCGGTGCTGGACCGCGCCAACCTGGCCGAGGCGTTGCCCAACCTCGAGTTCGTGCCCGCGGATATCCGCAACCCCGTCGTGGGGGCACCTGTCCTCGCCGTCGACCCCGCGTCGCCGGGCCCATTCAACCCCAAGGGCACCACGGCGATCGGGATCCTGTCGGAGCTCTTGCAAGTCCGGCGCCTGCAGTTCAAGCCGATCTTCGCCCAACCGGGCACGGCGGCGCGGCTGGCGGCCTTGCCGATCGTGCAGGAATATAACGCACGCGACCACAAGGTCTACCGCTTCGAGCGGGCCAGCGACTATGATGCCTTCGTCGCGGAGACGATCGTGGGCCAGCAACTGGCCGGCGCCACCGAGGCGCAGCGGTCCATGAGACGGTTCCTCGACGAAGGCCATCTGCCCAGCATCGTGAACGGCTCGGAGTGGTTCCAGGCCGGCTTCGACGGTATTCTGAAGAAGGTGGGGGCCGCCCTTTTCGTGGATGCCGACGTGAACGAGGCGCTGATGTCGTTGTTCGACCGGGCCGAGACGCTGTGAAGCCTTCCCTGGGGCTCTTGCTGGCCCTGGCGCTCGTAGCATGCCAGCCGACCCTCCCCGTCCCCCAGGTGCGCGCGAGCGCCAAGCCGCAGGCCGCCGCCAGCGCCACGCCGGGCGTCCCTGCGGCCGACACGCATCCGCCCAGCTTGTTGGCGCGACCGGTGGGCGACGTGCAGGTGTTAGCCGGGCAACTGCAGGTGGACGCCACCTACGTGGCAGCCAACGCTGGCGGCCGGATTATCAGCAACGACGGGGCCTCCATCATCTCGACCAACGGCAGCGGGATCATTAGCAACGACGGGGCCTCCATCATCTCGACCAATGGCAGTGGGATCATCTCCACCAACGGCAGCGGGGCGGTGGGTCCGGGCGACGTGCTGTTCGCCAAGGGCGGCCGGGTCTACGCCGGCGGGGGCAACGTGGTGGCGGAAGGACCGCTGGCCGTGCGCGGGCAAAGCGGCCTCGGCATCATCAGCACCAACGGCAGCGGGATCATCTCGACCAACGGCAGCGGCATCATCTCGACCAACGGTAGCGGCTACCGCCTGGCGGCCGCCCCGGCCCCGGCGCCCGGCCGCATGCTGCCCGCCGCCGGCATGCGCGTCGGCGTGATGGACCTGGACACCCAGGCGCTGGTGCCGCTGGGTCAGGATGCCGCGGGCCGCCCCGTGACCGCCATCTACACCGATCTGGCCGGCCGCTACCAGCTCTACCTGCCCGCCGGGCGGAAGCACAACGTGGTGGTGGTCGCGAACGTGCCGGACACCCGCGACCTGCGCCAGCTCTACGCCGGCGTCTCGGCCGCCGGTGCCACGGCGCTGGACGTGGACGAGGACTCCTCGCGCGCCACGGAGCTGCTGCGGGCGACCCTGGTGGGCCGCCTCTACCAGATCGTCTCCGCGCGGACCGCCGAGGCCGCCATCGCGGGCATTAGCCCGAGCGCCTTGCCGGCCGGCGGCAGCGCGATCATCGCCACGCTCCAAACCTTCTGGCGCCAGGCCCAGGCCGCCGGCATCACCGCCGACCGGCCCGTCTGCGAGCGCCAAGACTTCGCCCAGCGCTCCGCCGACCGGTTGCTGGCGCATGTGGACCTCGCCAGCCTGATCTCCAGCCAGGCCTACGACAAGGACTTCGCCGACCCGCCGGAGCCGGCCATCAAGGCCATCACGGAGGTCTTCGGCATGATGCGGGCAGCCGGCGCGTTGCTGCTGGCGGCGGACCCCCACCACTTCGAGGCCGGCGCCTACCTGGAGGTGACGGTCCCGCACGACCCGGTCCGGCGCCCGACGGACGTCGCCACCTTCGCCGAGCAGGCCTACCTGTACGAGACCCACGTCGGCACCTACCCGCAAATGCTGAACTTGATCAGCGACCTGGCGCGCTACGACGCGGACGGGCAGATCTTCCACAACGAGCCGCAGCGCGTGGCGCGGCGCCTGGAAGCCGCCGGCTTCTCGATCCTGTTCCAGTTGATCTTGAGCTGGGCCTCGGAAATCGCCGACAACTCCTTCGAGCTGCCCAAGCCTGCCTGCCAGTAGGCGCCGTTTGCCGCCGGCCGAGCGAGGGTAATCAAGGCATGGAGGGAGCCCCCTATGCGTAGAACCCACGCCGCGCTCGGCCTGCTGATGTTCCTGGCTGCTTGCCAGCCGGCGGGGCTGGTGCCGGCCAAGAAGGCCACGCCCAAGCCCAACGACCCGGTGGTGGCCGCAACAGCCGCCACGGTCGCCACGGCGTCGCCGACGGCCCAACCGGCCGCCTCGCCGGCCTGGGCGGGGGCGGTCAAGCTGGAGGCCCCCGCCGGCCAGACCAGCGTGCTCTCCGGCCGGATCACCATGGACCCCAGCTACATCGTGGCGGCCGGCGCGGGCAACATCGTGGCTTCCGGCGCGGGCAACATCGTGGCGGCCGGCGCGGGCAACATCGTCGCCTCCGGCGCGGGCAACCTCCAGATCGGTGGCCGGATCGTGGCCGCGGGCGCGGGCAACGTGGTGGCCGCCGGCGGCGGCAGCCCGATCATCAGCGGCAACGGCAGCGCGATCGTGGCCGCGGGCGCGGGCAACATCGTGGCCTCCGGCGCGGGCAACATCGTGGCGGCGGGGGCAGGCAACATCGTGGCCTCCGGCGCCGGGAACATCGTGGCCTCCGGCGCGGGCAACGTCATCAGCGGCAACGGCTCCGCCGCCGTCACCCGCCTGGCGGCCCGCAAGGTGCTGGCGGCCGCCGCCTCGCGCGACCCGATCCCGGGCGCCGGCATGCTGATCAGCGTGCTCTCGCTGCGCAGCCACCGGTACCTCAGCCTGGGCAGCTACAAGGACGGCGACGGCAAGCCGCAGCCGGTCTACTCCATCTACTCCAACGCGGACGGCGCCTACACGCTTTACCTGCCCGCGGAAGAGGCCGGCAACGTGATGGTGGTGGCGAGCCCGCCCGGCCAGACCAACGACGACCGCCTGATCTACAACGTGGTGGCCGACCCCAAGCGCCACGACGTGCCGATCGACGAGGACACGGCGCTCGCGGGGCGCTACCTGCACTTCGCCTTCTCCGGCCGCATCGCGGAGGTGCTGGCGACGGACGACGCCGGCGTCAAGGCGGTGGTGGTCCTGATCGGGCGGGCGAGCTCGCTGCCCAAGGGGTTCCAGGACAGCCTCGCGGACTTCCTGAGCGCGGTCAACCATGCCGGCGCCAAGTACAAGGTGGCGAGCTGGAAGAACCAGAAGGACGTGGACGACCTGGCGGTCCACCTCACGGACCGGGCGCTGTCGTTCCTGGACGACAAGCTGATGCTGGTCCACAACACCGGCTACGACGGGCCCGAAGAGGAGGCGATCGCCGGCATGGCGACGTCGCTGCGCTTGATCCGCATGAAGGTCACGGAGAAGCTCGCGGATCCGGGCTTCTTCACCGTGCCGGCCAACGCGTTCACGCTCGATGACGCCGCCTGCCACCGCATCAAGGTCAACATCGAGCTGAAGAAGCCGTCCGACCTGGGCGACTACCTGGTGTCGCACTTCCTGACCACCAACGTGGAGAACGGCATCTCCAACGTCGGGCTGGTGTGCGACCAGCTGGGCGTGTCGCCGATCGAAGGCTCGCCTGCGCACAAGGGCCAACAGCAGCGCATCGAGACCGCCGCCTATTCCGTGTTGCAGGCCACCATCCCGTTCATGCTGTCGGACAACACCATGGTCCAGGAGCTGGAGGCGTACTGCACGCGGCCCGACTTCCACCCGGAGCTGGACCCCACGCGCCAGCCGCTGGTCAAGGTGAACTGTCCGTCGGCCTCGGCCACGCCGCGCTAAGTCTCGTTTGCTCGCTTCCGCGGGCGGGTAGAACCATGCCATGCGCGCACGTCTCACCTTGCTTTGCGCGGGCCTGGTCCTGGTCGCTGCGTGCCAGACCCAGGCCCCGACCCCGGTCAAGAAGGCCACCGCCTCGGCGCGGCCCGGCCCTGCGGACCCCGTCGTGGCCGGTGCGTCCAGCACTCCCGGCCCCGAGGCATCGGTTGCGGCGCTGGCGCCGGCCTCCCCCGGCGTGCCCGGCGCCAGCCCCACCGCGGCCGTGGTCACGGCGCCGGACAAGCTGCGGCCCGGCCCCGGCGCGACCAGCGTGCTCAAGGGCGTGGCCCGTTTGGACGGCGCCTACATCGTGGCCCAGGGTGCGGGCAACATCATCTCCGGCAACGGCAGCGCGGTGATTTCCGGCAACGGCAGCGCCATCGTGGCGGCCGGCGGGGGCAACATCATCAGCGGCAATGGGTCGGCGGCGATCGCCAATGCAAGCGGCCAGATCGTGGCCCAAGGCGGCGGCAACATCATCTCCGGCAACGGCAGCGCGGTGATCAGCGGCAATGGCAGCGCCATCGTGGCCCAGGGCGGCGGCAACATCGTGGCCCAGGGCGGCGGCAACATCGTGGCCCAGGGCGGTGGCAACATCGTGGCGCAGGGCGGTGGCAACATCGTGGCGCAGGGCGCGGGCAACCGCCGGTTGCTGGAAGCCGGCGCCGACGACCGCACGGCCGTGGCCGGCATGCCCCTGGGCGTCTATTCGTTGACGGACCACCAGCCCGTGCCGATCGGCGTGGACAAGGACGGCAAGCAGGTCTACACGGCTTACACCAACCAAGATGGCGGCTTCGAGCTGTGGCTGCCCAAGGAGCAGGAAGGCAACGTGCTGGTGGTGGCCCACGTCCAGCCGGACAACCCGGACCCGCGCCTGCACTACGGCCTGGTGACGCGCACCGGCACGGGCGCGGACGTGAGCCTGGACGAGGACACGGCGGCCCTGACCACCTACCTGCGCCGCGGCCTCGGGCCGTTCCTGGCCCAGGGCATGCTCGAGCCGGATACGGAGAAGGTCGTCGCCCGCTTCCTGGGCACCCAGGCCATTCCGTGCGTGGTGAAGAACGTCATGATCGCGCAGTACACGGAGCTACGCGCCGCCGCGGCCAAGGCGGGCATCGACGACGCGCCGGCGGAGGAGGTGCAGGACCTGGTCCAACGCATGGTCGACATGATGACGCGCGACATGTACCTGGGCGCCGACCCCAACCTGGGCGACGTGATCATGCAGCAGCCCAGCGAAAGCGGCAACGACTGGCAGGGCCCGGCCGAGCCGGCGATGGGCGCCATGCTCGAGATCCTGCGCCTGGCCCGCCAGGCCGCCCGCGAGAAGGTCAAGCTGCCGGGCTTCTTCGACGACCAGAAGTTCCTCCAGCAGGTCAACGCCATGCGCCGCTCCGAGGGCCTGCCGGCCTACAAGATCCAGAAGGACTCCGACCTGATCAACATGATCGTGACGGAGTACTTCGCGGAGACCGACCCGCAGCGCTGGCTGATCAAGGGGGCCTGCAAGGACGGCACGGGCTACCTGTTCGGCATGCTGGGCTGGATCTTCGATACGCTGGGGATGCAGAACGTGACGGAGGTGGGCCTGCCGGACCACCGCATCAAGTACCACAGCGATCGCTTCGGCCAATCGGATCGCGCGGACCAGTCCTACTACGCGATTCTGACGCGCGGCTTCCTGATGCTAGCCAGCGCCACGCCGGACGCGAACGGCAAGACGACGCATGACAAGGTCTACGGCTTGCTGACGGACTTCAAGCCCTCCGGCAAGCCGCGCACCTCGCCCACGCCCGTGGCCTACAACGGACTGCCCTGCCCGCCGAACAGCCCGTCGCCCACGCCCAGCAAGGCGCCCAAGCCGTGCAAGTAAGGCGGCTGCCCGGTTGGCCGTCACCGACGCGGAATTCATACAGGCGTAACATCCAGGCACAACCGGGCGGGTAAGGGAAAGACACAACTCTTTACACCACCCGCTTCGCTGCCAGGAGTTCCCCATGGTCCGCTCGTCGCTTCCGTTGCTCGCCGCGTTCACGCTGGCGGCCTGCGCCCCCACCGGGCTGGGCGTGGTCACGAAGCCCAAGGCCAGCCCCGCCCGGGTGGACGCCACCACCACCGCCTCGGCCGCACCCGCGGCCGCGAACTTGCTGCTGCGCCCCGGCACGCCCGTGCGGGTGGTCAAGGGCGTGCTGGCGCTCGATGCCAGTTACGTTACGGCCTCCAAGGCGGGCTCGTTGATTAGCGGCAACGGCTCCGCGGTGCTGGGGATGGGCGGGCTGATCACCAACGACGGGGGCAGCCTGGTCGGCAACGATGGCGTCACGATCGTGGCGCAGGGCGCCGGCAACGTGATCGCCCCGAACGGGGGCAGCGTGATCGCGCCCAACGGGGGCACGGTGATCAGCGGCAACGGCAGCGCGGTGATCGGCGGCAACGGCAGCAGCATCGTCTCGCCGAACGGCGGCACCATCGTCTCGCCGAACGGTGGCACCTACCGGTTGGCCGCCACCACGCCCGCCATGGTCCCCGCAGCCGGCATGCTGCTGCAGGCCGTGCGCCTGGGCGTGGACCAGCCGATCGCCCTGGGCACGGACGCACAGGGCCACCCGGTTTACGCCGTCTACACCAATGCCGGCGGCCACTTCGAGCTGTACTTGCCCGCCACGGAGACCGGCAACCTCCACCTGCGCGCCGTGGCGCCCAACCTGGACGCGCGGTTGGTCTACGACCACGTGGGCTCGCCCGCGGAGGGCGCGGACGTGGCCATCGACGAGGACTCCGCCCAGGCCAGCCGCTACTTGCTGGGCGCCTTCCGCGGCAAGCTGGCCGCCATCCTCGCGGCGCCGAACATCGACGACCCGGCCTTCCGCACGGAGCTGTTCAAGGACACCCACATCACGCCGGAGGTGGCCAACTTCGTCTGGCCCGTGGCGCACCAGTTCATCGACCGCGTGAAGGCCGCCGGCGTGCCGCCCGCGCGCTACCCGGAGGCGGCCGGCCACGCCGCGGAGGCGCTGCTGCGCGTGGTCAAGCTGGAAGACATCCTGGTGGACCGCGCCAACACCGACTACAAGGTGGGGCCGGCCAACGAGACCAGCCTGGAGGCGCTGAAGGCGGTGTTCAAGCTGACGCGCGAGCAGGTGGCGGCGCTCGGCACGCCGGACCAGGTGGAGGCTTACTTCGCCAAGCAGGACTACTTGATCGCGGCCAACGCGGCGCGGCCGGGCCTGCCGCCCTACAAGATCCGCAAGTCGAGCGACATCGGCGACTTCCTGGTGGAGCGCTACTTCTCCAACGTGAAGGCCGCGGACACCAACGGCGCGGGCCCGGTGTTCTTTAGCCTGCACCCCGGCGTGACCGAGAACCACGAGCTCTCCGTGCTAGACCACCTCTACGCGGCCGCCTCCGGCATCGGGCTGCAGCTGGCCTTCGCCTTCGTGCAAGACGAGGCCGCCCAGGCCGCCGTCTTCGCCGCGATCGACGCGATGGGCAAGGCCAAGCCCTGATTGGCCCCTCCGGTTCGCGGGTAGACGAGGGACTGGAGGCTGGGCCATGAAGAAGCTCGTGTTGTTGGGTTTGGGCCTGGCGATCGCCGCTTGCGATGCCGGCCGGGTGGTGACCCCACCGAAGCGCACCAGCGCCCCCACCACGGTGGCCGCCGCCAGCGCCACGCCCGCCGCCGGCCCGACCGTGGCCGCAAGCCCGGTGGCTAGCGGTCCGGCCACCCTGCGCAAGCCGGACGGCCAGTTCACGACGCTCTCCGGCACGATCACGGTGGACCCCACGTACATGGTGGCGACCGGTGCGGGCAAGATCGTGGCGAGCGGGGCGGGCAACATCGTGGCCTCGGGCGCCGGTAACATCGTGGCCTCGGGCGCCGGCAACATCATCAGCGGCAACGGTTCGGCGGCCATCGCCCGCTCGCGCCGGGTGTTGGCCACGGAGGACGGCGCGCTGCCCGCCTCCGGCATGGAGATCAGCGTGCTGGACCTCGCGAGCGACGAGCCGCTCGCGTTGGGCAAGGACCCGGCCGGCCAGGACGTCTACACCGTGCTCTCCGACGCGGCGGGCGGCTACGAGGTCTACCTGCCCCCGGAAGTGGCCAGCAACGTACTGGTGGTGGCGCGCGTGACGGGCAAGGACGACCCGCGCCTGGCCTACGACGTCGCCACCACGCCCGGCGCCAAGGTGACGCTGGACGAGGACTCCGCCCTGCTCACGCGCTTCATCCGCCAGACCTACGCCAGCGCCATGCAGACCGTGCTCAAGCGGCTGCTGGACCCCAAGCCGGGCGCCACCAAGGATCTGATGGTCACCTTCGGGGGCACCGGGCTGCCCGCGGCCCAGGTCGAGGCCGTCTTCGGCCCGATCCTGGATGGCATCCGCGTGAGCTTGCAAGCCCGCGGCATCACGGCCGACGGCGTGCCCGACGAGGCGGAACGCCAGGCGGATGCCCTGCTCGCCAAGATCAAGCTGAACGAGATCAAGGTGGCCCCCCACTACGGCGTGGATGCCACGGAGTTCGCCTACCCGAACTTGATCAAGGCACTTTCCGGCGCACGCGCGGAGGTGCAGGCCAAGCTCGCCACCCAGCCCGGACCCACCTTCTTCGCGGACGTGGCCATCTTCAAGGACAACGACGTGACGATCCGCAAGGCCACCGACGTCATGGAGTTCATCGTCACGCGGGACTTCCCGGACCCGAAGCTCTTCAACGGCTCGGAGCCGGAGACGATCCTCAAGGCCGTGGGCCTGGATGCCACGCGCGCCGCGGCGCTGATGAAGCTGGCGCGCGCCGGTGGCAGTGGCATCTCCCTGGCCATCACGAACACGTTCCTGGATGCGGACACGCTGGACGCGCTGGCCAAGAAGGTCAAGGTCCCGCCCAGGACCCCGACCGCCTCGATCTCGCACCTCAAGCCGGCCAAGACCAGCAAGCCCGCGACGACGGTGTCCGCGCCGAGCAAGCCCGCGTCAAGCACGCCCGCGTCGAGCAAGCCCGCCCCATGAGGTCGGGGCGCTGGGGGCTGCTGGCGCTCGCCCTCCTGACCGCCTGCCAGCTCCAAACGGTCGCCAAGAAGCCCGTCACCAAGGCCTCGGCGCCGGTCGGCACCGCGGCGAGCCCCACGGCGACGTCGGCCCCCGCGGCCTTCCACACGCTGGTGAAGCCCGCCGGTGGCGCGGCCACGCTGACGGGCAAGGTCAAGATCGACGCGTCTTACGTGGTTGGCCTGGGCGCGGGCAACATCATCAGCGATCACGGCGGCGCGCTGGTCGCCAACAACGGTGGCAGCGTGCTGGCGGCCGGCGGGGGCATCATCTCCGACCACGGCGCGGGGATCCTGAGCAACAACGCCGGCAACGTGGTGGCGGCTCCCGGCGGCAACGTGGTCTCCGACCAGGGCGGCAGCTTCGTGTCTGACCAGGGCGGCGGCCTGCTCTCGAACAACGGTGGCAACCTGCTTGCGAACAACGGTGGCAACCTGCTTGCGAACAATGGCGGCAACCTGATCGCGAACAACGGCGCCGGCCTGACCGGCAAGGCGAAGCGCGGGCTGTTGGCGGCCGACGCGCCCACCTTCGGCGCCCAGCTGCCCGCCGCGGGCATGCGGCTGTTCGCGGTCTCCGCGCGCACGGGCCGGCTGCTGCCCTTGGGCCAGGACGGCGCCGGCAAGGACGTCTATGCCGTCTACACGGGCGTAGACGGCGGCTACACCGTCTACGTGCCGGACGACTACAAGGACTACGTGCGCGTGGTCGCCGTGGTGCCCGACCGCAAGGAGTCGCGCCTGGGCTACAACGTCTTCGCCAAGCCCGGCGGCGCGGCCGGCATCGACGAGGACGCCTCCACGGCCACGCAGTACGTCCGCCGGGCCCTGGGCGCCAAGTTCGAGAACCTCTTGATCTTGAACGACCTCGCCAACGGCGGCGCGGTGCCCTCCGACCAGATCCTCGACAAGTTCTTCGGCCAGGCCCGCGCGCCGGAGTTCATCCGCGGCGTGCTGGATGCGCTGATCAAGGACATCTTCGCGGAGGTGAAGGCCAACAAGCGCATTGCGCGCGCGGACTACGGCCCGCTGGCGCAGGCGCTGGGTGACGCCCTGCTCGCCCGCACGGACGACCTGGAGGCGCTGGAGCTCGACCCCAGCTTCTTCGGCCGGGGCGCCACGGCGGCCTCGCTGGCGGACCAGCCGCATGCCACCGGCAAGGCGCTCGCCAACATGCGCGCGATCCTGCAAGAGTTCCGCGAGCACGTGATCGCGGCGGGCGGCGACGCGGCGGCCGCGCGCGCGCTCTTCGCGGGCAAGCCCTACCTCTCCAGCGCCAACGCCTACCATGCCCGCCTGTTCCCGGCCGCGCCCGCGCCCTTCTACGCGATCGAGAAGCCCGCCGACCTCGCGGACTTCCTGACGCGCGAGTACTTCCCGCTGGTGTCGGGCACGCCCTACGGCTGCGCCCTGCCGGATTGCCCGGCCACGCCGGAGGCCTCCTGCCTGATCGAAAACGGCTGCATCCCGCCCGGCGGCGTGGCCTCCTTGACCAACGCCCAGGTCTTCGCGCTGCCCAAGCTGGTGATGACGGACCTGGGCCTGCCTCCCAGCTACGTGGGCGTGCTGAACGCGGTCGGGGCCAGCGTGTCCTACGCCGTGGGGCTCAAGCTGGCCGACGAGGAAGTCAAGGCCGACATGATCGCGCTGATCCGGGGTTACGGCGCGAGTTCCAGTCCCTGAGCGCGGTTTCGGTCTTTCGGCCGGCGGGTACATCTGGCATGACGGTTGAAAGCTGGAGAGGCCATGCGGCGCCCATTTGGAGCTATTGCAGCGCTGATCTGCCTCTTGGCCGCCTGCAAGGCGGGCCCGGGGGTGGTACCGCGTGTCGTGCGCTCCGAGAAGCCGGCGATCGCCGCGTCAGCTAGCGCCAAGCCCAGCACCGGTCCCGTGGCTGCCGCGGTCAAGCTGGTCCAGCCCGGGCGCACCACGGCGCTCGACGGCATCGTGCAGATCGACGCGAGCTACATCGTGGCCCAGGGCGGCGGCAACATCGTCGCACAAGGGGGCGGCAACATCGTCGCGCAGGGCGGTGGCAACATCATCAGCACCAACGGCGGCGGTATCGTGGCGCAGGGTGGCGGCAACATCATCAGCACCAACGGCGGCGGCATCGTGGCGCAGGGCGGCGGGAATATCATCTCCGGCAACGGCAGCGCGTTGGTCGCCACCGGCGGCGACACGATCGTGGCCCAGGGGGGCGGTAACATCCTGGTGGGCGGCAACATCGTGGCCCAGGGGGGCGGCAACATCGTCGCGCAGGGCGGTGGGAACATCGTGGCGCAGGGTGGTGGCAATATCGTGGCGCAGGGTGGTGGCAATATCGTGGCCCAAGGCGGTGGCAACATCGTGGCGCAGGGCGGTGGCAACTACCGCCTGGCCCAGGCCGCCGAACTGGCGGTCAGCAAGGCGCAGCCCGCCTTCGGCACCACCCTGCCCACCGTGGGCACGGTCATCTCCGTGCGCAGCATGGTGACGGGCGCGCCTGTGGCGATCGGCAACGACGACCAGGGCCGGCCGGTCTACCGCATCTACTCCAACCTGGCGGGCCAGTTCAAGCTGTTCATCCCCCAGGAGCTCAAGGGCTTGGTGGTGATCGAGGCGCGCGTGCCCAAGCGCGAGGACGCGCGCAGCATCTACGAAATCGTCTCCGGCATGGGCGACATCGACGAGGACACCGCCGTGGTGGCCAAGTACCTGCGCCGCTCCTTCAGCAACAAGTTCCGCAGCATCCTGGAGCTGCTCAAGGAGAACCGCGGCTCCGCCAACGACCCCTTCGAGCACCCGGACCGCCTCGTGACCTTCTTCCGCGGCGAGGACCGCGGTTGCAAGGACGTGGGCAGCGGCGAGGCGGGGCTGGAGGCGCTGATCGTGGGGCCCTTGCAGGAGCTGCTGCAGGCGATCAAGGACAACCCCAAGGTCACGCCCAACGACTACCCGGAGCTCGCGCGGCGCCTGGGCGACGTGATCATCGGCAACGCCCAGAATCTGGACGACTACCGCATCCTGCCCACCACCTACAACGCCTTCGCGCGCGAGCTGGCGGCCGACGACAACCCGTTCTTGGCGATGGGGGCGGACGCCAAGGTCTTGAAGACGCTGCAAGGCATCCTCGTGAACGTGCGCACGGAGATGAACGCCGTGGGCCAGAAGCTGGGCGACGGGCCGGCGTTGACGGCCTACTTCGCCAAGAAGCCCTACCTGGTTTACGCCAACGCCTACTACCGCAAGCTGCATCCCACGGAGCCGTCCCCGCACTACGAGATCAAGCGCGCGTCGGACCTGGCCGACTTCCTGGTGGAGGAGTACTTCCCGCTGGTGTCGCACAGCCGCTACGGCTGCGTCTCGGGCGAATGCCCCAGCCCCGCGCCCCTCGCGGACCCTTGCGGCACGTCGGCGGCCGCGCTGCCGACGCCCGCCTTCAGCGTGGTGCCCTGCGACATCTACCAGGGCTGCCTGCCCGCCCAGGGCATCGGCTCGATCGGCAACGACGAGATCCACGCGCTGTCCTACAACGTGCTGCACGACCTCAACGCCTCGCTGGCCGAATTGGGCCTGACCACGGTCAAGCCGATGAAGGCCACCGACGTGCACGTGCTCTACGCGGCCAGCGCCTCGTTCGGCATCAACTTGGTGCCGGTGGTGGCGCAGAAGCGCTGCGAACTGCTCTCGATCATCGCGCGCTACCCGCAGCCCGGCGAGCCCTGCGAGGAGCCTTAGTTCCGGGGGTATGAAGCAGCCCAGAGGGATCGATGAGGCTGCGCGCTGGTTGCTGGATTTGGGTGTTGGCGCTCGCGGCCTGCCGCGTGGACGCCGGCCCGCCGCGCGTGGCCGCGAGCAAGGCGCCGTTGGCCGCTTCGGCCGTGCCTTCCCCCCACGCCAGCGCCAAGGCCACGGGGCCCGCTATGCTGCTCAAGCCCGCCGACCGGGCGGCCACCACGTTGCAGGGGGCGATCGCCGTGGAAGCCGGCTACATCGTGGCGCAGGGCGGCGGCAATATCGTGGCCCAAGGCGGTGGCAACATCCTGGCGGCGGGCAAGCTCATCACCAACGACGGTGGGTCGCTGATCACGAATGACGGCGGGTCGTTGATCACCAACGACGACGGGTCGATTGTGGCCCAGCTTGGCGGCAACATCGTGGCCCAAGGCGGCGGCAACGTCGCGGCGGGTGCGGGCCTGATCGCCACCGACGGCGTCACGATCGTGGCGCAGGGCGGTGGGAACATCGTGGCGCAGGGTGGCGGGAACACCGTGGCACAGGGCGGTGGCAACATCGTAGCCCAGGGAGGTGGCAACTACCACCTGGCCGCGGCGGCGTCCACGGCCTTGCTGCCGGCCGCCGGCATGGCCGTGGGCGCCTACTCGATCACCCAGGGCCAGTATGTCCCGGTCGGCGTGGACGCCAAGGGCGCGCCGGTCTACACGGTCTACTCCAACCTCCAAGGCGGCTACGAGCTCTACGTCCCCGCGGACGCCGGCAGTGTGATGGTGGTGGCCAACGTGCCGGGCGCGCGCGACCACCGCATGGCCTTCAACTTGATCAACGGCGCGGGCGATCGCCTCGACGAGGACACGGCCATGGTGACGAAGCTGCTGCGGCAGCTGATGTTCCGCCGCTTCCAGGTCTACCTCTCGCAGGGCGCGGCGGCCGCCCCGGTCCAGCTCAACAACGACGCCGAGAAGGCCTTCGTGGCCCTGACGGGCACCTTCATCCCGGATCTCCAGGCCGCCGGCGCCAAGCTGTCGGGCCGGCCGCAGGCCGATCTGGAGCGCATCGCCCAGCGCGCGGCGGATCTGGTCCTGCCGGACGGCAAGGTGCTGAAAGATGCCGCCGCGGGTCCGATGCAGACCATCACGGCCGTGGTGCGCCAGGTGCGCGAGGGCGCCCCGGCGTACCTCACGGACCCCCGCCTGGCCAAGTTGTTGCTGGAGGCGGAGGCGGCCACCAAGGAGATGGGCGTAGTGAACCACATCACCGTGCCCTTCGACTTCGCGCTGCCGGCCTTCCGCAAGCCCGCCGACCTGACGGACTTCATGGTGCGCGGCCTCTACGGCCCCAACTACAACCCGCTCAGCCTGCTCAAGGACCGCCTGCTAGTGGAGCTGGGGTTCACCGCGCAGCAACACACCGAGCTGGCCGCGGCAGAGCAAGGGCTGTTGCTGGTGGTTGGCAACGGCATCGCCGGCGACCCCGAGCTGCGCCGCCGCGTAAAGCTCGCTCTCGAGAACCCATGAGGATGCCCATGCGCCGGACGTTGCCCTTGATCCTGCTCTTGCTGGCGGCCTGCAAGGTCGACCCGGCCGTGCGCCCCGCCGTGCGGGCTTCCGCCGGCCCGGCCAGCGCGGCGTCCGCCAGCCCCAAGCCGGTTTCCGTGGCCGATCGGCTGCTCAAGCGTGGCGACGCGGCGGCGCGCAACGTCAGCGGCACGATCATGGTCGATGCGGGCTACATCGTGGCGCAGGGCGGTGGCAACGTCCTGACCGTGGGTGGCCAGCAGGTGCTGGGGTTGATCACGAACGACGGCGGTTCGCTCATCACCAACGACGGCGGCTCGATCGTCGCGCAGGGCGGCGGCAACATCGTCGCGCAGGGTGGCGGCAACATCGTTGCCCAGGGTGGCGGCAACCTGATCACGAACGACGGCGGCAGCCTGATCACCAACGATGGCGGCAGCTTGCTGACGGACGACGGCACCTCCTTCGTGGCGAACGGCATCGTGGCCCAAGGCGGCGGCAACATCGTGGCCCAGGGCGGCGGCAACATCGTGGCCCAGGGCGGCGGTAACATCGTGGCCCAAGGCGGGGGCAACATCGTCGCGCAAGGCGGCGGCAACTACCGCCTGGAGGCCGTGCCCGCGCCCGGCACCCAGCTGCCCGCTGTGGGCATGGTGATCAGCGTGGTCTCGCTCGACACCCACAAGTACCTGCCGCTGGGCCGCAACCTCGCCGGCAAGCCCGTCTACTCCGTCTTCAGCGACGCCAAGGGCGCCTACACGATCTACCCCGAGGCCGCCAAGGACGAGAACGTGGTGGTGGTGGCGAGCGCGCCGGGCACCAAGGACCGGCACCGCAGCTACAACGTGATCGCGCCGGCCGGCTCCGACGAGGCCGTGCGCATGGCCGAAGACACCTCGCTCACCACCAAGCTGCTGCGCGTGATCTTCGCGAGCCAGCTCAAGCGCCTGACCCAGGACACCACCGAGCCCGGCGTGCCCCGCTGCACGCCCACGGCGGCGGAGAAGCAGCTGGTGGCGCTGCTGACGCCGGAATACGTCGACAAGCTGCGCCGGGCCTCGCTGGCCGGCCGGGCCTACGCGCTCGACGAGGTGGCGGCGGAGCAGCTCTCGCTGGAGGCCGCGGACATCCTGATCACCAAGCTGGACCTGCCCAACACCCCCACGGCGCCGCTGCTCACCCGCAGCGTGGGCATCCCCGCCGAGGCGCTGGACCTCAAGCCGGAGCCGGTCATGCAGGCGATGACGGCCATCCTGGGCTTGCTGCGGGACGCCACGCCCAAGACCTTGGCCGCCGACCCCAACGCCTTCAGCTGCGGCGGCAGCAACGCGGAGAAGCTGAGCGACGCCTGCCGCTTCATCAGCTTCTACGGCCTGCCGGAGCTCAAGGTGGACACGCCGATCAGCCTGGCCGACTACTGCGTGAACAAGCTGCTCTGGGCCGGCGATCCCACGGCGGTGGACCGCATCGGCGACCTGATGGACGTGGCCGGGGTAGACAAGCCCCGGCGGCAGCTCTTCCGGCTTCTGGGCGTGACGACCGGCGTGGAGATCGCCCTGGCCGGCCGCCTCGGCGAAGGCGACTTCAAGGACCGCATCCTGGCCACCATCACGACGGCCAAGGATCGCCTGCACCGCGCCGGCGTGGCCGACCCCACGCCGCTGCCTTCGGGCACTTGTGCGCCCGATCGCCGGTCGCCGTTGGACAAGGTGCTAAACTAAGCGCATGTCCGATACGCAGCAAAGTCCCCAGGACCACCTGAGCAACATCCACGGCAACGTCCGCCACTTCCAGTGGAACGACGACTACATCGAGCTCTTGTCGCTCAAGCTCGGCCTCCAGAACGTGAAGAAGCTGGTGGACATCGGCAGCGGCCTGGGCGGCCTGCCGGGCCTGTTCGGCCTGTACATGAAGCCCGGCAGCACGGTCTACGGCTACGACCTGGACCCCGAGGCCGTGAAGCAGGCCCAGGCCTTCTCCCAGGCCCACCCCTATTCCGTGAAGTTCCAGTTCGAGGTGGCGGACGCCCACCACCTGCCGCTGGCCGACGGCGAGGCCGACCTCGTGATCTGCCAGCACGTGCTGGCCCACGTGCGCGATCCGCAGCGGGTGATGGCGGAGATGTCGCGCGTGACGCGGCCGGGCGGCAAGGTGGTGGCCTTCGAGCCGAACAGCATGGCCCAGAGCCTCGTCAACGACTCGCTGGCGGACAACTACACGCTGGAAGAGCGCGTGCGCTCCGTGCGCTACCAGTACTTCTACGAGGCGGGCAAGCGCGCCAAGGGCGACGGCGACGACTCGATCGGCGATCGCCTCCCCGGCATGTTCCTGGCCGCCGGCCTGACCGACATCGAGGTGCGGCTGAGCGACAAGTCCGCCGCGCTGATCCCGCCCTACGACACGCCGGAGAAGCATGCGCGCCTGGAAGAGCTGACCGGCTGGAGCGACAGCTTCAACCGCAACCAGGCCTACATCCGCGATTGCTTCCTGGCGGGCGGCGGCATCGCCGACGAGTTCGAGGAGTTCAAGCGCTGGGAGCTCGAGCAGAACGCGCGGATGCGCGAGCAGATCGACCGCGGCGAGTTCATCCACCCGGGCGGCATGGTCACCTACATCGTGATCGGTTCCAAGCCCCAGGAATAGCAGGACATCCAGCCCCTCCTCCCTTGCACGGGAGCACGGGGTTCGGGCTTCGAGCAACCCGTTTTCGAGAGAATCCTCGAAATGCGCTCGTTCGGACGATTACAAGGGCGTCTATTGCCTTTCGCGTATAACGTGAAACGTAATAGACGGGGTTCAAACACCGATGTCCACGGCGTTACCCGGGATGTGCCAACTTTGGAGTTCACGGCGGCCACGCAAGCTAGGAGGCTCGCTGGCTTGGCGCCGCGCTGTCCGGCCCCATTGTAACGGATTGTAAATGTGAAGCCGATTTAACCTGGCTGGGAAGGGTTGTGACGACTGCTTGGGAGGCACCTCCTGGCAAATGTAACAGAAAATTAAGGCCTCACTTGTAGGCTTTCTTGCACAACGGCCAAAGCGGGGTGGCCGACCTATGATGGCCTTGTTCGAAAGCAACCCCCAAGCCAAGGAGCCAAGCCAAATGACCGCCACCCAGACCCTCGCCACCGCCCCCGCCGTCGAGACCGACCCGGTCCAGGCCCGCGCCCAGTTCTTCTTCGATCTGGAGCTGCTGGAGCTGTCGGCCGTGATCCCGCAGGCCGCCCCCCGCGGCGTCGCCAAGTACTAAGCCCCCACCTGCCAGGAGCGCCGGGTGCCCGCGGCCAAGCGGGCCAAGCAACCGTCTCTCTAGCTTTCGACCCCGCCGGTCCGTTCTACGGGCCGGTGGTTTTTTTTGGGCTTCGTTCAGCCGTGCCGGGAGCGCCGCGCCAACGCGACCAGCAACCCGTTTTCGAGCCAAATCCCCGAAAATCGCTCACCCGGACGCTTTCAAGGGCATCCGCCACGCGGCGCGTGTCACGCGAAACGTGATGAATGGGGCTCAAACCCCGATCCTTAAAGTGTTTCCCGGAATGCACCCTTTCAGGCGACCCCGGTGGCCACGAAACCAACCTCGGGCAACCAGCTGGAAGCTGGCTAGACCGGCTTGCGGCCGTCGATGTCGTACTTCCACGGGGCCGGCTCGTTGGCCGCGAACTCCGTGTGCCCGGCGGCCTGGCGCTTGAAGAACTGCCCCACGCGGTACCAGAAGCTGGCTTTCACCGCCGTCAGCTCGCGCTGCGCCTGATCGACTTCCTTGCCCAGCCGCTTGATGTTCTGGTCGGCGCGCTGCACCAATTCGTCGAGCGCGGCCTCCTTGCGGCGTGCCTCGGCCAGCTCGACCAGGGCCTGTTCGCGCGTGTACTCCGCCTCCTTGAGCCGGCGGGTCAGGTCGTCGGAGGTCTGCAGCGCCACGGCCATTTCGTTGCGCACCACGCGCTTGAGCTCGCTCTGCTCGTCGAACAATACGCGCATCAGCCGGTCGGCCGGCGCGGCCACGGCGCGCACCACGAAGTACGCCGCCTGGGCGTCTTCGGACGGCCCCAGGGCCGCCAGCACGCCCGGCGGGAAGAGCTCGGGCACCAGCCCGCTGTCCGCGCCCAGGGGGGCCTGCACGAACGGCAGGGCGCCCGTCAGCGCGAAGCCCGCGAAGGCGAACAGCTCGCGCAGGCGCTGGCGCGTGTAGTGGTGGCGCGGGGCGCCGGGCTCGAACTCGCGCGGGGCGTCGCCGTTCAACAGCGCCAGGCGCTTGTCGGCGTGGGCCATGTTGGGCACCACCGCGAGCACCTGCCCGTCGGGGTTCAAGAGCGCCGCGAGCGAGCGCAGGAAGGGCAGCGGCTCCGGCAGCAGCACCAGCGCGTCCGTCACCACCACCACGTCGTAGCGCGGCCGGCCCAGCTGCTGGACCAGGTCCGGGGCGGCCAGGTCGGCCACGTGGGTGCGCTGCAGGAAGCCCCGCGCGCTCGCCAGCCGGGCCTTGTCCGGGTCCACAGCCACGACCGTGCGGGCGCGGCCCAGCAAGGCCTCCGCCAGCCCGCGCGTGCCGACCTCGCGGCCCCAGGGGCCCAGGCCCACCAGCAGCACGTCCTGCGTACGCCCGATCGGCTCGGAGAGCACGTCCAGCAGCCGCGGCTCCCAGCTCAACGCCGGGGCCTGGATCACCGGGACGGCAACTTCCGGCTCGGCAACTTCGGGCTCGGCGACCATCGGCACGGCGACCACCGGCACGGCGATCTCCGGCACGGCGATTTCCGGCACGGCGACCACCGGCACCGCGACCACCGGCGCCGCGACTTCCGGCACGGGAATCGGCGCGGGCGGGGTCTTCTTCGCGGACAGGCGCTTCTTGAGGTCGATGAAGGTCATGGTGCCACCATTGTCGGCGTCCAGAGCGACCGCCGCAATGACGCCGCTCACCCCTTTACGGGACGTGGCCCGCCGTGGCATAACAAGCGGCATGCAAATCGTGTCTTGGAACGTCAACGGCCTGCGCGCCTGCGAGCGCAACGGCTTCACCCCCTGGGTCGAGGCCACGCGGCCGGATATCCTGTGCCTGCAAGAGGTCCGCGCGGAGCTCGACCAATTGCCCGAGCACTGCGCGCGCCCGGCGGGCTACCACGCCCACTGGAACGCGGCCCAGAAGAAGGGCTACAGCGGCGTCTCGACCTGGTGCAAGGACCAGCCCGCGGGTGCCGTCCACGGGCTTTCGCACCCGGACTTCGACAGCGAGGGCCGCGTGATCGTGACGGAGCACGACGGCTTCGCGCTGTACAACATCTACTTCCCGAACGGCAGCCGGGACCACAGCCGCGTCGGGTTCAAGCTGGCGTTCTACGAGCACCTGATGGCAACGCTGGCCGCGCGGCTGGCGAAGGGCGACGGCCTGATCGTGGGCGGGGACTTCAATACCGCCCACCAGGACATCGACCTTGCCAACCCGCGCGCCAACGCCAAGACCACCGGGTTCTTGCCCGAGGAGCGTGCCGTGCTGCAGCGCTTCCTGGATCTGGGCTTCCACGACGTCTTCCGCGAGCGCAACCCCGGCGCGAAGGGGCATTACTCCTGGTGGAGCAACCGCCCCGGGGTGCGCGAGAAGAACGTGGGGTGGCGCATCGACTACTTCCTGGTCTCGCACAACCTGCTCGACCGGGTCAAAGACGCGCGCTACCTGCCGCAAGTCCTGGGCTCGGACCATTGCCCGGTGGTCCTGGAGCTTGGCTAGAGCGGGATCACGTCCCCGGGGATCGTGATCACGGGGATGTCGAACTTCTTGCCGCACAGCCGCACGTCGCAGACCAGCAAGCACCGCGGGTCGCAGCCTCGGAACTTGAGCCGCACCTTGGTGCCGATGCCCTGGATGTTCAGGTGGCTCAGCACGGTGGCCGTCGGTTGCAAGCCGCAGCCCGCGTCCACCCAGCCGTTGGGGGTCCAGACCTGCACGTCTACGGTGGTCTTGCAGCCGGACTGCTTGATCCACAGCCCATCCAGGCAGAACGCGCCGCACAGGTCCAACGTCAGCGTCGGACAGTTGTCACAGGGGTCCGGCGCCCAGGCCGTGTGGGTGTTGCCGTCCGTCACCTGACAGGCGGGGAAGTACTTGTTCTTGGTCGAGCTGGCGCAGATGCCGTCGACTTTGACGAAGCTGGGGCCCAGCGCCAGCAGGCTGTATTCACCGCCGGGCTCGACCAGGGGCGCTTCGAGCGCGTCGAGCGAGGTGGGTGCTGCCAGGGGCGCGGTGCCGCAGCCCGTGGCCAGGAGTGCGATCGCCAGGAGTCCCTTGGAACGCGAAACGAACATCTTCGTTATCCTCCCGATCGGCGGATGGTCTTGCCGATCGAGGTAGAGCATAGTTCTGTAACCCAGCTTACACATGCGGCGTTTCGCCGGAAAAGATGATTCGATCCGGATGACAGGAAAACGACGCAAATGCCGCCGTTAGGCCGGCAGCGCGAACCAGAAGGTGGAACCCTCGCCAGGCGTGCTTTCCACCCCGATCGACCCCTCGTGCGCTTCGACCAATTGCTTGCAAATCGCAAGCCCCAACCCGCTGCCGCCGGCCAGGCGGGTCGCGCTTATGTCGAGCTGGCGGAAGGGCGTGAACAGGCGCGCCAGGTCGGCTTCGGCGATGCCCACGCCCTCATCGCGGACGCGCACGACCCAGCGCCCGCCCTCGCGGGCCGCGTGGAGCGTGATCGTGCCGCGCTGCGAGAACTTGATCGCGTTGGCGAGCAGGTTCTGCAGCACCTGGGCGATGCGCAGGCGGTCCATGAGCACGGGCTCGCCTGCCTCGGCCGTCGCCGCGAGCACGAGGCCCTTGCGGTCGGCGAGCGGCCGCAGCAAGGCGGCGCTCTCCAAGACCAGCGCGGCCGCGTCCTGTTCGCCCGTGATCAGGTCCAACCGGCCGGCCCGGATCTTGGCCAGATCCAACAGGTCGTCGATCAAGACCAGCATGCGGTCCGCGCCGAAGAGGATCTTGTCGATGCTGCCGCGCTGGGCCGGCGGCAGCTCGCCCTGCACGCCGTCGGCCAGGATGCTGGCGAAGCCCACGATGAAGTTGAGCGGCGTGCGCAGCTCGTGGCTGACCACGCTCAGGAACTCGTCCTTGTAGCGGTCCGCCGCGATCAGCTCCGCGGTACGGGCCTGCACCTGGCTCTCCAGCGAGCGGGTGAGCGCGTCCAGCGCGTTGCGGGCCTGCTCGCGCGCCAGGCCTTGGGCAACCGCGTCGGCCACGGAGGCGAAGGCGTCGATCGCCTCGGGCTCGAAGGCGGCCGTGGCGAAGCCCGCCACCACGCCCACCAGCTTGCCCTCCGCCACCAGCGGGTAGCCCGCGAAAGCGGTGAGGCCGTACTCCTCCAGGCACTCGCGCACCTCCGCCAGGCGCGGTTCTTGCTGGGCCGCGTTGGTCAACACCGGGTGGCCCACCTCGGCGATGTAGCCGACCATCAGCTTGCCCACCGGGATGTACTTCGTGGGCCCTTCCAGCGAGGTGAACAGGCCCGCGCTCGCCACCAGCTCCAGCACCGGCGCGTCGGGTTGCAGGATCCACAGCCGGGCGAAAGCCAGATCGAGGCGGTCGACCAGCCCCTGCATGCAGGCGTTCAGGACGGCAGGCAGGGGTTCCGTGCCAAGCAAGCGAGCGGCGACTTCGGCGCGCAACATGCTGGTGCGCTCCGCCCAGCGCAGCCTGCGGTGCGCCTCTGCAAGCTCTTGTCGGACCAAGTCCAGGTCGGTATGCGGCACGTCCACAGTATACCCGCGCGAGAGATCGCCGTGGCGCCGGGGTATATCGAGGGAGCGACGGATGCATGTCGGGCCGGAGGGCCGGTCCACCGACGAATACCTGCTCGAGGAAATAGCACGTGAAGCTCAAAATGGGAATCCTCGGCCTGGCCGCCTCGGCGGTGCTGGCCACGGCGATGCCGGCGCTGGCCAGCCTGAACACGGACCTCTGCTCGGCGTCCGCCGGCGGCGACTACTCCTCCGTGATGGCGGCGGTCCAGCTGGGCGCGAGCCCGAACACCCGCGACCGCCTTGGCCGCACGCCCATCGCCTGGGCCGCGCGCAACGGTCACACGCGCGTGGTGGACTACCTGCTGGCGCATGGCGCCTACATCGACGCCACCGACGCCGACGGCTACACCGCCCTGATGTGGGCCGCGCGCATGGGCCACTTCGAGACCGTGAGCTACCTGGCGGGTCACGGCGCCAACCCCAACTACCGCACCTACCAGGGCGAGGACGCCTACCAGCTGAGCCGCTACGGCCGGGACTACCGCGTGACGGACGTGCTCTGGCGCTACGTGCACGGCGAGATGGTGGGCTCCCGCCCCAAGGCCCACCGCGCCTCCCCGACCCTGGGCATGGCCGCCGCCGCGCCGAAGCCGCCGGCCAAGCCCGCGCCCAAGCCGGTGGCGATGGCCACCCCCAAGCCCGTCCCCGTGGCCGTTGCCACGCCCGCGCCCTTGCCCACCCCGGCGCCGGTGGCCATGGCCAAGGAGCCGGACATGCTGGCCAAGGCCATCGCCATCAAGAAGCTGGCGGAGGCCGGTGGCCGCGCCACCACGGAGCTCGACAACTTCATCAAGGGCGCCAACGGCAACCCGATGGCCCTGATGGACCCGGACGTGCCGCTGGGCAAGGATCTGCTGACCCTCTACGCCAACGTCGGCAAGACGCAGAGCCTGGTGGCCGCGCGTGACGAGTGGAAGGCGATCGCCGCCAAGTGGAACAACCGCAAGGAGAGCCACTTCGCCCAGAACATCACGGACATCGACCTGATCCTGAAGGACGCCGGGCTATGAGGGCCGCGTTCCTGGCCCTCGCGTTGCTGCTGGGCGCGGGCGCGCCGGCCTTCGCCTCCCTGGAAGCCGACATCGCCAGCGCGGCGGGCGCCGGCGACTTCTCGATGGTCAAGTACCTGGCGGAGTCCGGCGCCAACCTCAACGTGCGCGACGAGGAAGGCTACACCCCGCTGACCTGGGCCTCGCAGCACGGCAACACGCGCGTGGCGGACTACCTGATCGCGCACGGCGCCAACCTGAACCCGCTCGACCGGGGCGGCTACACGCCGCTCATGTGGGCGTGCCAGGAGGGCCACTTCTCGACCGTGGCGTTGTTGCTCGAAAAGGGCGCCAACCCCTGGGTGCGCAACTGGCGCGGCCAGACGGCGATTGACCTGGCCGCCATGTACGGCCGCGACGACCGCATCCGCGAGGTGCTGATGAAGTACGCCCAGCCGCGGACCTCCCAGCCCGCGATGGGGCAGGCTTTCAACGCGCCCAACATGGCGGGCCTGCGCGGCACGCTGCGTCCGGACGCCCCGGCGGTCAACGCGCTGGCCGGCAACACCCCCACGGCGGGCCGCTCGCTCGCCGAGCCGAACATGATGGTCAAGGTGGTCGCGCTCAAGAAGCTCGCGGATACGGGGATCAAGGCCGGCCAGACGGCGGAAGCCTTCGTGAAGGCCAACTCCAGCAACCCGATGGCGCTGCTGGATCCGGATTTGCCGTTGAGCAAGGACATCGTGACCATGTACGCCGACGTGGCGCGCGACCAGAGCCTGGTCAAGGCGCGCGGCTCGCTCGACAAGATCAAGGCCAGCTGGAACAACCGCCAGGACTCCAAGTTCACGTCCACGATCATGGAGGCGGACCAAATCCTCAAGGACGCCGGGCTGTAAAAACCCAAAGAGGGCCGGGACCACGTGGTCCCGGCCCTCGAACTTTGGGGGAGCTTAGTTGACCGAGGCCAGCTGGCCCGGCTTGACCTTGGCCGCGCCCAGGTTGCTGGTGACTTCGGCCCAGTTCACCACGTTCCACCAGGCGCCGATGTAGTCGGGGCGGCGGTTCTGGTAGTTCAGGTAGTAGGCGTGCTCCCAGACGTCGAGACCCAGGATCGGGCTGTGGCCCTGCGAGACCGGCGTGTCCTGGTTGGCGCTCGACTCCACGTGCAGCTTGCCCGTGCCGTCGTAGCACAGCCAGGCCCAGCCGCTGCCGAAGCGCTTGGCGGCCGCGTCGTTGAACTTCTCCTTGAAGGTGGCGAAGCTGCCGAACGAGGTGTCGATCAGCTGCGCCAGCTCGCCGGTGGGCTCGCCGCCGCCGTTGGGCGTCATGACCTTCCAGAACAGGCAGTGGTTCAGGTGGCCGCCGCCGTTGTTGATCACCAGCTGGCGGATGTCCGCCGGCACGCGGTTCAGATCGCTCATCAGCTCGACGATCGAGAGCTTGGCGAGGTCCTCGTGGCTTTCCAACGCCTTGTTCAGGTTGTTGATGTAGGCCTGGTGGTGCTTGCCATGGTGGATCTCCATGGTGCGGGCGTCGATGTGCGGCTCGAGCGCGCCGAAGTCGTAAGGGAGATCGGGCAGTTGGAACGCCATGGGCGGGTCCTCCTTCTATTCTCTGAAAGAAACGTGGCCGCAAGGTTACTCCCCCGATCGGGGGTTGTCAACGGCGTGGCGTCTAGGCCTCGCCCGATCTGGGTATACGACAGGCAGCCTCTTGACGAGGTCCGTCGCCGTTGACGTTGCAAGGATTCGTGACCATGAGCACCGCCGAATTTTCCATGATCGAGATGATTAAAGAGAAGCGCCTGGGCCATGCCCATTCGCCCGAGCGGATGGCGGCCTTCGTGCAGAAGCTCGTCGCGGGCGAGCTTCCCGACTACCAGGTGGCGGCCTGGTTGATGGCCACGGTCTTCCAGGGCATGACGCTCGACGAGACCACGGAGCTGACCCGCCTGGTGGCCCATTCAGGCGAGGTGTTGGACCTGTCTACGATCCCCGGCCCATGTGTCGACAAGCATAGCACCGGCGGCGTGGGCGACAAGGTCACGCTCGTCTTCGCGCCCCTGCTCGCCGTCTGCGGCGCAACCGTGGCGAAGCTGTCCGGCCGCGGCCTTGGCCACACCGGCGGCACCATCGACAAGCTGGAAGCCATCCCCGGCTTCAACACCAGCCTGACGGACGAGCAGTTCCTCCAGCAATTGCGTGACCACCGCGTCGCCGTGGCCGGCCAGACCAAGGACCTCGCGCCCGCCGACGGCATCCTGTACGCCCTGCGCGACGTCACCAACACCGTCGAGTCGATCCCGCTGATCGCCGTGAGCGTGCTCTCGAAGAAAATCGCGGCCGGCGCCGACGCCATCTTGCTCGACGTGAAAGCCGGCAGTGGCGCCTTCATGCCCACCGTCGAGAGCGCCAAGGAGCTGTCCAGGGTAATGCTGGAAGTGGGCGATCGCCTCGGCAAGAAGGTGATCTGCGTCGTCACCGGCATGGACCAGCCGCTGGGCCACGAGGTCGGCCACGCCAACGAGGTGGCGGAAGCCATCGCCACGCTCAAGGGCGAAGGCCCGGCCGACCTGACGGACCTGTGCATCCACCTGGGCGGCCTGTTGCTCGCAGCCAGCGGCGTCACACGCACGGCCGCCGAGGGCGAGGTCCGGCTGAAGGCGGCGATCGCCGACGGCAGCGCCTTGCAGAAGTTCCGCGAGATGATCGTCGCCCAGGGCGGCGACCCCGCCGTGGTGGACGACCCCACGCTGATGCCCCAGCCCAAGTTCCGCATCCCGGTCCCGGCCAGGGCCAGCGGCTACGTGCAGCGCCTGGACGCCCTCACGGTGGGCGGCGCGGGCAAGCTCCTGGGCGCCGGGCGGATGACGAAGGGCGAGGCGATCGACCTGGCCGTGGGCATCCACCTGAGCAAGAAAGAGGGCGATCGCGTGGAAGCAGGTGAGCCGCTGGGCTTCCTGCTCGCCAACGACGAAGCCAAGGCCGCGGCGGCCGCGGAGGTCTTGCAGCAGGCCTACACGATCGGTGCGGCGCAGCCGACATTAGAACCATTGGTCAAGGCGGTGCTTGGCCCCGAATCCCTGGTGGGTGCACGATGACCCTGGAAAGACCGAGGTAGTTTCCCATGGCGGTAGGCACCAAGCGCATCCGGCTGGGCGAAATCCTGATCAAGGCGGGCGTTCTCGAGGAGGCGCAGCTGGAGCAGGCCTTGGCCAGGCAGAAGGAAACGCGCGAGCAGATCGGCGAGATCCTCTCGGCGATGGGCTTCGTCACCGAGGAGAAGATCAAGTACGCGCTCGAGCTGCAGTTCGGCGTCAAGCACATCAACCTCAAGAACACCCGCATCGCGCCCGAGGTGCTCAAGCTGCTGCCGGAGCAGCTCTTGAAGCAGTACCAGATGATCCCGGTGCAAATCAACCAGCTCACGGTCGCGCTTGTCGACCCCAACAACATCCTGGCCATCGACGAGATCCGCAAGCGCCTGCGCGGCGTGAACGTGGTGCCGGCCGTTTGCACGGAAAGCGACTTCTGGGACACCTACAAGCAATTGCCCAAGGAAGCGCCCGCCGGTCCCGCCCCGGTGGCCGGCAGCACGCCCAGCGCCAGCTCGCATCCCGAGATCCAGGTCGTCACGGACGCCCAGCTCAAGGACATGCTGGACAAGGCTGCCAAGGGTGGCGATGCCAACGTCACGCCGCTGGTCAACGCGATCCTGAGCAGCGCCATCCGCCGCCGCGCCACCAACATCGCGATCGAGCCGATGGAGCATGAGGTCATCCTGCGTTACCGCGTGGACGGCCACATGCTGCGCGAGGCCAACATCCCCGGCAAGCTGGGCCAGGGCATCACCCAGCGCATCAAGGTGCTGGCCGGCCTGAACGTCACCAGCGGCAACGCCCCGCAGTCCGGCACCTTCTCGTTCACCTACGAGGGCCGCGCGGTCAAGCTGGCGTTCCACTCGATGCCCGCGCGCTTCGGCCAGGTCCTGACCCTGCGCATCTTCGACAGCGCCTTGCTGAACACCCAGGGCTTGGACAACCTGGTCTTGCACCAGCGCGTGGCCCAGACCCTACGGCACCTCGTCACCAAGCCGGGCGGCCTGGTGCTGTTCGGCGGCCCGCACGGCTCCGGCAAGACGATCTTGATGTACAGCTGCCTGAAGGAGCTGCACATGCAGGGCGCCAGCGTGATCACGGTGGAAGAGCCGATCGAGTTCGACCTCGATGGCGTGATCCAGGTGCCCGTCGCCCACGAGCCCGGCGCCAACGACATGTCGGTGGCCGTGGGCCTGGGCTCCGCCTTGGCGCAGAACACCCAGGTGTTGATGATGGGCGACGTCGGCGAGCCGTCCGTTGCCCAGAAGCTGGTGCGCGGTGCGCTGTCCGGCCGCATGATCCTGGCCGGCATCACCACCACCCAGGGCGTGTTGGTGGAAGCCAAGGAGACCTGGGAGGTCCCCACCCGCCTGATCGCCAACTCGATCGCCGGCATGGTCACCCAGCGCCTGGTGCGCCGCCTGTGCCCCGATTGCAAGCAGACCTACACCCCCGACGAGGCCACGGCCAAGCACTTCGCCAAGCTGAACGGCACGGGCGAGCTGAAGAAGCCCGCCGGTTGCGACAAGTGCTACCAGACGGGCTTCAGCGGCCAGGTGGGCGTCTACGAGGTGATCCCCTTCACCCCGCAGATCCGCGAGCTGGTGGCCCGGAACGCGCCCAAGGCGATGATCGACGGGCAGGCGCGCCAGATGGGCCTTATGACCTTGCAGGACTACGCGATGTGGCTGGTCAGCCAGGGGCACACGACCTGGGAAGAGATCAAGCGGACGGACATCTTGGAGTTGGCCCAGGCGGGGTCGATTTCCGAGGGGCCCGGCCAGGCCCCGGCGCCCGGGACCGGGGCGGCGGCGAGCCCGACGGGCTAGAAGCTACAAGTAGTAGCTATAGACCACCCGCACCGACAGGGGCGGGGACTTCGGCCCGGCGCTGCGGAACGTCCCCACGATCGTCTGGCCGCCCGGTTCCACCGCGAAGGCGAGCGACCGGAACTGTGCCACGGCCGTCAGGTCCGAGAGCGGCTGGTACCAAACCTCCGAGAGCCGCATGGCCGTGGTCTCGCCCGGCAGGTTGATCGCGTTGCGCACGCCTTGCGGGGAGGCGTAATAGAACGGCACATGACCACCGGGGGAGTCCGTGCCGACCAGGATGTCCACGTGGCCGACGTGCAGGGTGGGTGGGGCCGGCTTCGGCGTTGCGGCTGGCGCCGGCGCGGCCAGCGTGACGGCCAGCGCCAAAGCGATCAAGGACGTACGAATGGCCGACATGGCGGCTCCTCCCGGGTGGCGGGGTTGCGATCCGACCCACGGCCGGTTATAGTCTCTGCACCATTTCATAGCGCAAGGAGAAGGTGCATGTCCAACGCCACCACCGAAGAGTTCCGCCGCAGCCTCGACCAATTGGTCCAGCAGGCGCAGTCGACCGCCCAGTTGGGCTTCAACGTCGCCAAGGAGCAGGTCGAAGGCCTGATCAAAAACCCGCCCAACGAGCAGATGGACGAAGTTCGCCGCAACCTCCAGACCATGGCCCGCGAGATGGAGACGAAGGCCCAGGAGCTGGTGCACCTGGCTAGCTCCTACATGCAGCCGGGCGGCGGCAGCGCCACCGGTTCGCGCCCGCGCACGACCGTGACGCAAGAGCCGCCCGCGGCCCACGAGTCGGCCACGGCTGCCGGGGCTGGCACGGCGCAGGACGGGTCCGATAGGTCCAATCCTAGCCCGACGCCGGGTGGCGAAGCGCCTGGTCAGTAGGCTTTCTTGGAGCCCGTCCCGGCCCGGGACGGGCTCTTTCATTTAGAGGGCACCGCCCAGGCCGACGCCAGACGGAGTATAATCCTGGCTTCTGTTCCCTGGAGACCATCTGCGTGCCCACCGAAACCCAGGCCACCATCAAGGCCGACCTGCTCGAGAAGATCCGCGCCCACACCGCTGTGGTGGGCGTGGTCGGAATGGGCTATGTCGGCCTGCCTTTCGCCGTCGAGAAGGCTAAGGTCGGCTTCCCGGTGCTGGGCGTGGAGCAGAACCTACGCCGCGCGGAGCAGATCAACCGTGGCGACAACTACATCCCGGATGTGAACGACCAGGAGCTGCGCGAGATGGTTGCGGCCGGCAAGATCACGGCCGTGACGGACTTCACGCGCGTGCCGGAGATGGACGTGATCGTCATCGCCGTGCCCACGCCGTTGACGGTCAACCTCACGCCCGACCTTTCGTATGTGCGCGCCGTGACTCAAGCGATCGCCCCCCACCTGCGACCGGGCCAGCTAATCAGCCTGGAGTCCACCACCTACCCCGGCACCACCGACGACGTGCTGCGGCCGATCCTCGAAGCTGGCGGCTTGAAGGTCAACCAGGATTTCTTCCTGGCGCACTCGCCGGAGCGCGTCGACCCGGGCAACGCGCGCTACACCACCAAGAATACCAAC
>JAQBPE010000325.1 GCA_028287685.1 Cyanobacteria bacterium RYN_339
CAATCCGCCCAGTAAGGGCGCTCTCTCTACTCCATCTCCCTCCTGAAACCGATCGACGGTCCCCTCGATGATGCGGGGACCGTCGATCGGTTGGTTAATGCCGAATTAAAGACATCGCCGGAAACGCAGGCACGTGGCGCGTCCACCGGAAAACATGGCATGCTGTCGATTGCCGAGAAGCTGGTTTCGTCCGCCGTCCTCACGCCCTTGCGCCGGGCCGTGGAACGGGCGCCAATCGTGCCGGCTTACCAGGCAGACATGTTGCTGAAACGCACCGGCCTGGCGGAGGTGCTGGCCCGCCACGCCAAGACCTCGCCCGTGCATGGCGAGCTGGTGCGCGGTGCCCTCGCGGCGATCGCCGCCGCCAAGCCGCCCGAAGCGGCGGCGGCCGGCCTGAAGGCCGTAACCGAAGCGGCCTTACCCGCCCCCCTCGCCACCAAGCAGGCGGCGCTCGACCTGGTGCGCCTGCTGGCCGCCACCGAGCCCCGGCTGCACCCGGCCGTTGTGCTGGTGGACGCCGCCCGGACGGGCCCGGGCACCGAACGGCACCTCCAGGTGGCCTTGCAAGGCGCCCGGCTCACGGCCCACCAGCCCGCCCAACAGACCATCGCGAGCCTGGGCCAGGCCTATTTGGCGTTCCAGGCCCAGGCCACCCCGGCCGTCCAGGCGGCCTGGGCCGATGCGTACGTGCCCGCGCTGCGCACCTTGGCCGCGGAGCCGGGCGTCCACCCGTTGTTGGGCCAGGTGTTGGCCCGCGGCGAGGGGCCGTTGGCGCGGCGGCAGACCGTGGTGGCGGTCGCAACGGCGATCGCCACCGCCGCGTCCGGCAACGCCGGCAAGGCCGCCCTCGACCTGCTGGCGCGCGACGCCATCCAGGTCGTCCCCGCGCTGGATCCGTCCCTGGCCGCCGAGGTCGCCGAGCTGATCGCGCGCGGCACGGTGGGCGATCGGCGCGGCGCGGGTGCCCGCCTGTTGGCCGGGGCCCGGGAAGCGCTGGGCGACCCAAAACCGAACCACGTTGCAGCCGAGGCCGTGAAACTCCTGGACAAGGACCTCGACGGGCGCGTCTCCGCCAAGGAGCTGGTCGCCGGCCTGGTGCACGGCCGCGTGGCCATGGACCAAGGCGTGGTGGTGCCTGTGGCCCGGGCCATCGCGCCGGACGCCGCGATCTTGCCGGCCGATGTCAGCCCCTTCTTCAAGAACGCCCAGGGCGCGCCCACGGTGGAGCAGTGTATGGAATTCGTGCTGCGCTACTTCCAGGAGCGACGCGCCAAGTTGGGGGCGCTGGGGCCAACGCTAGAAGCCGCCTTCAAGGTCCAACACGACCTCCAACCCGAGATCCTGGGCTTGGCGGACGCCAGCCGGCCCATCCCCGGCTATGCCGCCGGGTTGAACGGTGGGCTCACCCCACCGGGACCGGGCGCGATCCTGGCCGCCAAGGGGCCCGGCGGCTTCCACACGGCCATCGTGCTCGGCGTCGAGCGCACGCCGCAAGGCTTCGAGGCCACCGTCTTCCAGGCCAACGTGCCCCTGTTCACGAACGGCCCGACGCTGGCCGACCACCTCGAACGGCTGACTCTGCGCTACGAAGACGGCCGCTGGCTGCTGCCGCCGCTGAAGACCGGCGCCCAGGGCTACCCGGGGGACATGGCGGTGGTTGGTTGGATCACGCCCGACGCCGCACACGGATTACCGGAAGCCGCCCCCGGCGCGACCGTGCCGCTGGCAACCACCACGGTCCAAGAGGCGCTGGCGGCGATCGCCCGCGCGCTACAGGCCGGCACGCGCCTTCCCGGCTAGCAGCATCAAGGCCTCCCTCGAGCCGAAGCGCGGCGCCCAGCCCGTGGCCTTGAGCTTCGCGCTGGTCACGATGATGGGGGGGCGCTCGAAGAAGGTCAGCCAGCTGGCGTCGAAGGCGTTCTGTCCCGTACGCCAGGCCATGTCGGCCAGCCCGCGCAAGGCCCACGAGGGCATGCGCACCAGCTTGCGGCCCAGCAGCTTCGCCGCCTCGTCGAGCGTGAGCCAGTCGTCCGGCCCGATGTTGTAGGCGCCCGCCGGCACGTCGATCAGGTGCAGCATCGCGCGCGTCAGATCCTCCTCGTAGAGCATCTGCTGGCGGATGGGGTGGTCGGTGATCGGCACGAAGATGGCCGGGGCGGAAAGCAGGGGCGCGCGCTCCAGCGGCATTCCCGGGCCCACCACGTTGACCGGACGGGCGCGCACCACCGTGGCGGGCGAGCCGGGCTCCAGGCGGTCCAGCAAGGCTTCCAGCACCTGCTTGTGGTCCGCGTAGTCCACGCCGGTGCGGGGGGTGAAGGGCATGGCCTCGTCGATCATCCCGTTCACGGCGTCCCGCCCGGGTGCGAAGCCGTAGGCGGCGATGGCGCTGGCCACGATCACCCGCCTCGGCGCTGCCAGGGCCGTCGTCAGCAGGGCCTCTTGACCCCCCACGTTGGTGGGTTTGGTGTCCTCGCCGGGCTTCGGCGCGATCTGGAAGGCCAGGTGGTAGACCAGGTCGACGCCGTGCAGCAGGCCCTCCCAGTCGGCGGCGCGCGCCTGGATCAGGTCCATCACGACGTGGTGATAACGGGGATTGTCGGCGTAGCCACCTTTGGGGGGTGGCACGCGATCCGTGCCGACGATGCGGGTGATGCGCCCATCCGCCAACAGGGCGGGGATGATCAAGCGGGCGAAGTAGCCGGCGGCGCCGGTGACCAGGACGTGCATGCGGGCCATATACCCGCCATTGGGTATACTGGCGGCATGCTTGCCTCTCGGATGCTTTGCCTCGTCCTCGCCTGTGCCCTCTCCGGCTGTTGGAGCACCCAACAACACGGGCCGCAACACGACCCGGACGCCGGGCAACCAGGCTACCCGGACGCGGACCTCCCGCAGTTCGCGCCGGCCGAAAAGGGCATGATGAGCTGGTCCAGCCGCAACTACGACCAGGCCGGCAAGCCCGTCGGCCAGGAACTTGAAGAGCTCGACGACTTCGAGGAAGCCTCCGCCGGCAAGCCCGCCACCCGTACCTACAAGGTGGTGGACGACGAAGAGGGCGGCCCCTCGCAGATCTCCCACTTCAAGGCCGAGATCTTCCCGGACCGCATCCAGGGCACGACGGAGGAGAGCGGCCGCTTCACGATCCTCTTGAAGACGCCGCTCAAGCCCGGCACCACCTGGACCTACCCGCGGGGCGGCAGCGCCGGCGGTGGCCAGCGCAGCATCGTGGCCATCGAAGACGTTTGCACCACCTATGGCTTCTTCCCCAAGGCCGTGAAGGTCATAGGGACAACCATTGGATCAAGGCCGTCGGGCGGTGAACCGCTGCGCACGCGCACGGAGGAGTGGTTCGTGAAGGGCGTGGGCCGCGTCCAGGTGATCGCGCGCGTGGAGGGCAAGCCGGAGCTGGTGCTGCGGTCCGTGCTGGAAAGCTACATCAACCCGGCGTTGGACGAGCCCTTCGCGCCGCCTTCCTGCCAGCCGCGATGATCGGCTTCGCGCTGGCGCTGGCGTTGGCCGCCGCGCCGGAGGGTTACGCCGACACCGAACTGGCGCGGTTCGGGCCCGGCATCCCCGGCAGCATCGCGATCATGCGCAGGACGGGGCGCGACGGTCGAGACTTCGGCACCACCACGACGGTGGTGCAGCGGATCGAGCACCCGGAGACGGAACTGACGAGGATGCTGGTGCGCTACCGCAACGTGCAAGGCGCCCAGCCGCTCGTGTCTGCCGTTTGGGAGTACACGTTGCGACCGGAGCTGATCGAATGGAGCAAGCTCGACTCCAACCGCGAGCCCGCCATCCAGCTGCACACCCCCTTGCAGCCAGGCACCCGCTGGACCTACCACTTCGGCACCGGGGAAGTCCGCAGCGAAATCGTCGCGATCGAGCCCGTGGCCGTGCCCGCCGGTACCTACCAGGGCGCGCTGCACGTGCGGGCATCCGCCACCCTGCATGACGGAAAGGAGGCGCTGGAATCCGTGAACGACTTCTGGTACGTGCGGGACGTCGGCCTGGTGAAGTGGGTGGCCTACAGCACCCGAGACGGCAACCCGGCCTTGATGGACGAGCTGGTCTCGTTCAAGCGAGACCCAGTTCCGACCCGAAGGCCATGAAGCCCCGCGTGTAGGCGGGCCAGTCGCCCGCGCTTTCGGCCATGAGATTTCGGATCACGCTGCCGTCGAAGGCCACCTCGCGGCCATCTGGCAGGTCGAGGCGCAGGCCCGGGGCGGCTTCCGCCACGGCAACCCGCACCGCGCCGGGGACGCGGGCCAGCAGCTCGGCCTCCTGGTCGGGGGCGATCGCCACCATCAGCTCGTACTCGCCGAGCTCGCCGCAGAACAGCGGCCATTCCGGGGCACCCGCCCCGCGCGCCAACGCCAGGGCATCGGGCCGGATCAGGCGCTTCAAGTCGAAGTCGATGCGGAAGCCCACGCCATTGAGGCGGGCCAGGTGGTCGAGGGTGCTCATCGGGCCATCGCTGGTGTCCATCATCGCCCGGGCGATCGGGCGCAGGGCCTGGCCTTCGGCCAAGCGGGCCACCGGGCGGTGGGCATGCTCGGGGATGCGCTCGCGCGGCAGGCCGAGCAGGAAGGCGATGGCCAACATGTTGCCGGAGCCCAGCTGGCCGGTGGCGTAGACCACGTCGCCGGGCTGGATCCCCATGCGGCCGATCGGCCGGCCCTGAACCAGGCCCAGCGCGCAGGCGGCCAGGTGGGGGCGATCGCCCGCGTCGAGGTCGCCACCCAACACGGCGGTCTTGGCAGCCTCCACCGCCTCCTGGATCCCCAGCGCCAGGCGTTCCGTAGGGGCCGCGCCTTCGGGCATCGTGATAGCCGGCAGGATGCCGATCGGAGCGGCGCCAACGGCCGCCAGGTCGCTGAGGCTCGACATCACCAGCACCCAGCCGGCGGTGTAGGGGTCCTGGAACAGGCCGATCGACCACTCCTGGACCACCGCGTCGATGGTGGCGGCCAGGTAGAGGTCCGGCGCGATCAGCACCAGCTCCGCGTCCGCTTCGTGCGGCTTGTTCCACTGGTCGGGGTGGCGGGGGAAGCGGGCGGCCAGCGCGTCGATCGCGCGGACCTCCGCGAGGTGGTGGAGCAGACTCATGCGCATAGCCTATCATAGGAAGATGAGCAAACAGACGGCGATCATCACGGGCGGGAATGCGGGCCTGGGCTTCCAGTGTGCGCGGGTGCTGGCAAGCGAAGGCTGGCATGTGGTGATTGCCTGCCGGGACGCGGGCCGCGGGGCGGAAGCCGCCGCGCTCCTCCGCCAGGAGCTTCCCGAAGCGTCCGTCGCGGTGCAACTGCTCGACCTGGCCTCGCTGGCGTCGGTGCGCCGCTTCGCCGCCGCCTTCACGGGCACCCTGGACGCCTTGATCTGCAACGCCGGGATCCAGGTCGTGAGCGGGCTGTCGTACACGGAAGATGGCTTCGAGACCACGTTCGCGGTGAACCACCTGGGCCACTTCCTGTTGGTGGAGCTCATGAAGGCGCACCAGCCGAAGCGCGTGGTGGTGGTGGCGAGCGGGACCCACGACCCCGGGCAGTTCACCGGCATGCCAGAGCCGCGGATGGCCAACGCCGCGGAACTGGCGAAGCCTCCCGCGGACACGGAGGCCGTGGGCGAGGCGGGGCGCCGGCGCTACACCACTTCGAAGCTGTGCAACATTCTGTTCTCCTACGAGCTGGCCCGCCGCGCGCCGGGCGTGGTGGTCGCCGCCTTCGATCCGGGCCTCATGCCGGGCTCCGGCCTCGCCCGCGATTACGGGGCCTTCCAGCGCTGGGCTTGGCGCAACATCTTGCCCGTGCTGCGGCTGTTCCAGCGCAACGTCAACTCGACGGAATCGTCTGGCCGCGCGCTGGCGCGGCTCGCCACCGACCCCGGCATCGCGACCGGGACCTACTACGAGGGCCTGCGCGCGATCCGTTCGTCCACCCAGTCGTATGACGAGGCGTTGGCCGCCCGGCTATGGAGCCAGAGCGAGGCCTTGCTCGCTACGTAAGGCTCGCCACCACGTAGGTGGCGGTGCGGGCCGCGAAGGCCATGATCGACAACGACGGGTCCACGCCCACGCTGGTGGGGAAGATGCTGCCGTCCGCCACGAACAGCCCCTTGAGGTCGTGCGACTCGCAGCGCATGTCGACCACGCTGGTCTTGGCGTCCTCGCCCATGCGGCAGGTCCCCAGCGGGTGCGGGCCGCCGAAGACCATCGAGCCGGGCGACAGGTCCGCCTCCGCGATCTTGGCGTCCACCTCCGAAGCCTTGCGGATGGTGGTGAAGCGGCTGTCGGGGATCAGGACCTCTTCGGCGCCGGCGGCCAACATCAGGCGGGCGCTGTTGGCCAGGAAGTCGCGGCACTTGAGCACGTCGTTGCCGCGCACCGTGTAGTTGAAGGCCGGCTTGCCGGCAGCGTCTACGGTCAATTCGCCCGGGTTCTCGTCGTCCAAGATTGCGTAGGTGCCGGCCAGGTGCTCGAAGCGCGCCATCCAGGCACGGTGCTTGGCGCCGAAGCCGGGGATCACGCAGCCGGCCGTGCCGGGTTGGAGGTTGTTGGCCATCAACAAATATCCCCCGCGCACGTAGCGGCCTTGCGGGTCATACACCGTCTTGCGGAACTCCTCCACGGCCCAGGTCGCGGGCACGCCATGCCACATGCGGACGGCCTCCGGGAAGGCCGAGAAAGTCATGGGGCCGGGGTTCAGGTAGAGGTTCTTGCCCACCATGCCGCTGGAGTTGGCCTGGCCGGCGCTGAGAAGAAATCGCGGGGTGCCCACGCCACCGGCGCTCAGCACCACGGCCTTGGAGCGAACGGTCAGCTTGGCACTGCCGATCGTCGCTTCCACGCCCACCGCCCGGCCGTTCTCGACGATCAGCTTGCGGGCGCGGCAGTCGGCGTACAGCACGGCGCCTCGCGAAAGGGCGCGCGGGATGTTGGTGACGAGCTGGCTCTGCTTGGCGTCGTAGGAGCAGCCCTGCAGGCAATGGCCGGAGTTGGTGCAGGCTTCCGTGCGGGCGCCCGGGATCTTCTCGACCTTCCAGCCCAGCTTGCGCGCGCCTTCGACCAACAAGCGGTTGTTCTCGTTGACGAGGCGATCGCCGGGGAGCTGGACGTTGACCAGCTTCTCGACGTGATCGAAGAAGGGGGCCATGGTGGCCTCGTCGAAGCCCCACTTGGCCAGGCGCTCCGGCGGCGTGCGGTAGCTGTCGCCCCAGTACAAGACGGTGGTGCCGCCCACCAGCTTGCCGTAGAGCACGTTCACGGAGGTGTCTTCCGACGATTCCAGGCCGCGCCCGCCGTAAATCCGACTAAAAGCCTTGTCCTCGCGCTGGTGGAAGTCTTCGCGCGTCTGGTACTTGCCTTCTTCCAGGATCACGACCTTCAAGCCAGCGGCCGTCAGCTCGTTGGCCATGGTGCCGCCGCCGGCGCCGGAGCCGATGATCACGACGTCGGCTTCTTCGCGGCGGTCGCCGGTCACGTCTTTGGCTTGGATGATCATGCGGGCTCGATTGCGTCGTAGGCGGGGCGGCGGAAACGGGGGTCGAACGGGCCAGGATAGCCCGTCACGGGCCAGGAGGCGTCCTGGCAGTAGTAGAGGAACATGCCGACCAGCTTCACGACCATGAAGGCCTGCTTCTTCAGCTGCAAGCCGCTGTTCATCCAGTCTTCGATATAGCGGTCCTGGGTGGCGGTGGACATCTGCGTGAACTTGCCCCAGAAGCCGGAGAGCACCAGCCCGAAGTCTTCGAAGGCGGCCAGGATCAGCTTGAAGTCCGACTGGTGCTGGGCCGACCAGTTGGCCACCTCCACGTCGAACTTGCGCGCCAGGCCCACGTCGCGCGCGCCGGGTTGGCCGTCCGCGGCGGGAATCAGCCGTTCCAGCCAGGCCTCCAGGATGGCGAACTCCTTGGGGCTCAGGGTCTGCAAGGCCTGCGCATCGGCGTAGGCGCCGGAGGGCAGGCAGCCGGCCGTCGCGATGACGAGGCTTGAGACCAACGATTGCTTGAGGAAGAGGCGGCGGCCTGCGTTCGGCGGGACGGACATACCTCCACTATACACCCGGCGGCTGGGTATGATGCGCTCGTGCTGAAACGACGCGTCACCACCTGGATCTACCGCCTCGTCATCGAGAGCCCCCGGGCTCACGAGCTGATGTTGCAGCTATACACCGGATCGGAAGGCTTCCACCACCGCTTCCCCTGGTTCAACCGCCCCGAGCTGGTGGACGACCCGGAGCTGCAGCTGCTGATGCGCCAGCACTTCGCGGACGAGGACAACCACGCCAAGTACTTCAAGCTGGCGCTGACGCTGCGCGGCAACCCGGTGTCGCCCACGCCGATCGAGCTGGACTACCTCTTGGTGCTGGCCGCGGGCTTCTGGGACGCCAAGATCCTGGTGGGCGAAACGATCGAAGAGCTGACGAGCGAGAAGCTCTTCACGATCCGCCAGAACCTCTTCGTGCAGCTGGCCTTCAAGGACCTCAGCGAGAAGAAGGCCATCGACGAGTTCCACATCTGGCGCGACCTGGCCAAGACCCGCGAACCAGAAACTTACGCCATCCTCAAGCGCGTCGTGGAAGACGAGGACTGGCACGTGAAGATCTTCGACGAGCAGGTCCACAAGATGATGGCCGACCCCGTGCATGGGCCCGAGCTGCGGGGGGTCTACAAGCGCCTGGTCAAGGAGGCGCGGCGCCTGAGCGACCGCACCGGCTCGAACTTCCTGCACCACCTGCTGGACCATGGCCTGCTGACGGCCGCCAAGCCCTGGGAGCTCCGCCTGGTGCGCTTGCTGGCCACGCTGCAAGGCGCGGGCAAGGGCGTGGTCCCCTTGGCGTCCGCCAAGCTGCTTGCCACGCTGGAGGACAAGGGCTTCTTCGACCGCCACAGCGAGATCGTGAAGACCGCATGAAACGGGCGCTGGTGACCGGGGGGACGGGCTTCGTCGGCGGCGCCGTCGTCGACCTCCTGTTGGCCGGTGGCTACGAGGTCACGCTGCTGGCCCGCAACCCGGCGCGCCTCCAGGCACGGCACCTGGGCCGCGTGCAGGTGGTGCAAGGCGATTTGTCGAAGGAGCTGCCGGCGTTGCCGGCCGTGGACGTGGTCTTCCACGCGGCCGCCGACATGGATTTCAACCTGACGACCGCCCAGATGCAGACCGTCACGGTGGGCGGGACGGAGAGCTTGCTGGCCGCAACCACCGGGCGCTTCGTACACGTCAGCTCGCAAGCCGTCTACGGCTTCGACCGCCACTACCAGGATGCCGATGAGAGCACCCCGATGCGTCCGAGCCCTTTCGCGTACTGCGAGACCAAGCGGTTGGCCGAAGAAGCCGTCTGGGCCGCTTCCCGTGCCGGTCGTGAGGTTTCCGTCGTGCGACCGGGCTTCGTTTATGGACCGGGCGACATGCGCACGCTGCCGCCGGTGCTGAAGGCCCTCAAGCAGGGCCAGATCAAGGCCCACATCGACCACGGGGCGTTCGATGCCGGTTGCTTGCACGTGGAAAACTGCGCCGACGGCATCGTGCTGGCGGGAACCGTTCCCGCGGCGGTCGGCCAGGTCTATAACCTGGGCGACGGGCGGGTCTTGCAGATCCGTGACATGATCAACTCGTTGTGTGCGGCGGCCGGCATCAAGGAGCCGAAGGGCAACCTGCCTTACCCGGTGGCCGTGGCCTTGGGCTACGTCCTGGAAGGCGTCTGGCGCACGTTCAAGCTGGGTGGACCGGTGCCGTTGTCGCCGTTCCTGGCTGCGATGCTGCACCGCAACTCCGGCTTCAGCATCGAGAAGGCGCGGCGCGAGCTGGGATACGAGCCGCGGCGCCAGTGGGAAGAGAGCCTCGGCGAGACGCTGGCTTGGTGTGAGGAGGTCGCGTGAAGGAGCCGTATCACCTGATCGAGGAGACCGCGGGCGAGCACCTCTATTGCGCCTGCGGCCGGTCGAAGAACAAGCCGTATTGCGATGGCTCGCATGGCGGTACGGGCATCTCGCCCTGGCGGATTCAACTGCCGGCGCCGCGCACGCTAAAGATCTGCGGCTGCACCAAGTCCGGCATCGGCCCGTTCTGCGACGACTCCCACCTGGGCAAGAAGAGCTGATTGGTCGAACTCCAGGAACAGCGCCACGGTGTTGAGGTTCTCCTCGCGGACGTGGCGCGTGATGCCGGGCCACATCCAGCGGTGGTTGAGCGCCAGGTCAAGCAAGCGGTGGGCAAACCGCACGCGCTGGGCGATTTCCATCCGGCACCCGAGCGGCGCCGGGGCGAAGGTGAACTCGATTTCGAGGTTGCCCTGCACCACCAGGCGCCCGTTGCGGGTGATCGAACGCCCGCTGACGAGCAGGCGCTGGGTGGCCGGGTCGCAGGCGGCCACGACCAGGTCGTATTGCCGTTGTTCGCGACCGAAGTCCTCCAAGAGCGTGAAGGCGTAGCCCGGCGCCAACAACGCCACCGGGCCCGTGGGGGCGCGATGGGCCGGGTGCATGCGCGGGTAGGCGTGGTGGAAGTGGCGCGCGGCCTCGAAGGCGCGCGCGGGGGGCAGCGGCAGGTCGAAGGCCACCACCCACTCCATCAGCGGCGGCCCCCGAAGGGCAAGACGGGCGAGTCGGCCAGCACCAGCACGGTGCCCGCCGAGCCGTCCAGCCGCACCCGCTGGCCCGTCTGCAAGCGCGCCAGCGCGTCATGCAGCTCCGTGACCGCGGGCAGGCCGTACTCGCGCGCGGTGATCAGGCCGTGCGAGAGCGTGCTGCCGCGGGCCGTGATCAGGCCGGCCGCCACGGCGAAGAGCGGGGTGTAGCTGGGCTTGGGCGTGGGCGCGACCAGGATCTCGCCAGGCTGGAAGGCCGCCATGTCGGCCATCGAATCCACGATGCGCACCCGGCCCTCGACCACCCCAGGGCTCGCGGGTTGGCCGACCAGCGCGCCGGAAGGCGAGAGGGCGGCCGCCTCGGCAGCGACCGGCATGTCGTCCAGGTACTCGTCGGCCGGTTGGACCGTCTGCGCCCGCTCGAAGGCGGCCCGCCTCCGGGCAACGAGACGCTTGCGGCTGAAGGGGGTCGGTTCGCGCAGGATCGCTTGCGCCTCGTCCAACGTGAGGAAGAAGACGTCGTCCGCGGCTTCCACGACGCCGCGGTCGACGAAGCGCCGGCCCAGGTCCAGCACCAGGCGGCGATCGGTGGGCACCATGCGGGCGCAGAACAGGTGGTGCTCTTCATCAAGGCGCATGAAGGTGTGCAGCGTGCCCAGCAGCTTGCGGAAGAAGGCCGGGGCCCAGGAGGCAGGGGCCAGGGCGACGGCCAGCCGATCCGTTTCGGCCTCGCGCAGGGCGGCCAGGGCCGCGCGGCGGTCGGCCACCCGGCCGGCGCCGGGGACGCGCAGGCGTTGGGCCAGCAGGTCCTCCAGCAGCTCGGGGCGCTCGCCGTAGGTCGGCACGCGCAGGTCCCAGGAGAGCGTGACGTGGCCATAGGCCTTCATGAAGCCGTCGCGCAGCGGCCGCGCGGCGGAGCGTTCCCAGGCGGCGGCGCTGCCGGGGCGATCGCCCAGGCGCAGCGCGGTCGACAGATAGGCATCGCCGGCGACGGCCACCGCCAGCGCCTCGATCGCCTCGTTCATCGCCAGCGTCGCGTTGGCCTCGAGCCCGCCCGTCAAGACCGACATGGGGCTGTGGGCGCGATCGCCGCCCGCCAGCACCGCGGCCTCGTCGACCAGCCAACGGCAGGCCATCTTGATCACGTAAATGGCGAGGTCGGGCTCCATGTAGTCATCGCACACCACCAGCAGCTGGTCGATGAAGCCCAGCAAGGCGGCATCGTCCATCGGCTCGAACTCGGCCTCCGCTAGCTTGTCCATCCGCTCCATCAGGGTGGGGAAGTCGCGCGTCCAGGCGGCCTCGACCTCGGCGGCGTGGTGGAAGACGAAGGCTTCGAACACCCCGGCCGTGGCCAGGAAGCGCGGGTCGCGCGGGCTGGCGCCCAGCGGGCCGCGCTTGGGGCCGCGCAGCAGCCCGAGCCCCGCCAGCGCGTTGGGCGCGAGCAAACGGAAGGCCTGGCGCACATAGGCGCCCACAAAGGGCAGGTGGGCCGCCGCGCGGAAGCGCATCGAGCCCGGCACCTTGAAGAAGTCGCGGTTGTTGTAGACCCGCCCACCGATCACACGCGCGACGTCGTCCGGCCGGCGGGCGGCCAGGCCGAAGCGCTGGTCCAGCACGCGCAGGTTGGTGCGGAAGGCCGGCTGGAGGACGCTCCAGCCCATGGGGGAAATGGGGTCCGGGAAGCGCTCCTCCGCCAGGTCGCGGCTCCAGCGGATCGGGGGGCGGGCCTCCGCGCCCGGTGGCAGGCTGGCAATGGGCCGCGCCTGGACGAGGTGGAGCCTGCCGTCATAGGCGAATTCGAGATCGAGCGCGCGGCCGAAGTGGCGCTCCAGCTTCATGGCGATGTCGCGCAGGGGCGGCAGCCACGGGAGGGTGGTGCGGACCATCCCATGGCGAAGGGTGCGCATGTCCTCGCCGGCTTCGCCTTGCACCAGGGCTTCGCCACGGCCTGCCACGTAGCCGATGCGCATGAAGGTGCGGGTGGCGTCGGTCGGGTCCAGCGTGAAGACCACGCCGGCCGTCTGCGGCTCGATCATGGCCTGGATGATCAGGGCCAGCTTGCCCGCGGCCGGGTCCTGGCCGTGGACCAGGGCATGCCCGAGGGCGGGCCCGGCGAAGGCGGCGGCCCAGCAGTGGTTGATGGCCGGGAACACGTCGTTGGGATCGACGTCGAGCTTCGAGGCATAGACGCCCGCGGCGGCGCTGGCTTCCTGGTCTTCCAGCGTGCCGCTGGAGCGCACGGCGACGCGGGTGGCGCCCAGCCCGGCCACGCCCGCGGCGATGGCGCCCGCGAGCTCCTTGGGCCACGTCACCTCCAGCAGCTTGGCGGCCAGCGCCTCGGCAAGGCCGAAGTCATCCTTGCGCGCGGCTTCCAGGGCCTTGGCGTGTTCGTCCGTCAGGCGCGCGGCCTTCAGCACCGCGGCCAACGTCTCCGGCGGGACGACCAGGCCGGCGGGCACGCGGGCGCCGGCGGCGATCCCCGCGTGCAGCGACTGCGCGAGCTCGGGCTCCACCGCGATCACGCGCCGGCCCGG